>JACCWP010000287.1 GCA_013697585.1 Nocardioidaceae bacterium | reverse complement strand
CTGCTCGAGCACCACGTCGGGCGGTTCGTCGCCGACGCGGAGGCGCTGTACTCCTACGAGGGCACCCGCGAGGTCAACACGCTGATCGTCGGTCGGGCGATCACCGGTATCGGCGCCTTCGTCTGAGGCTGGTCGATGTCGTACCTGACCACACTCGGGGTGGGTGGGGAGTGGGCCAGCTCCCCACGCCGCTGAGAGGATCACAGACATGGGGGGTGACCAGCACCACGAGCTGCTGGCCGACGTACGCGCCCCGTACCCGTTCCGGGTGCACCAGCAGGAGGCCCTCGACGCCTTGCGGGTCGCCGTCGGGCAGGGTCGCGACCGCGCCTGGGTGGTGCTGCCGCCGGGTGCGGGCAAGACCCTGGTGGGGCTGGAGACCGTACGCCGGCTGGGCCGCCGCGCGGTCGTGTTCGGCCCGAACACCGCGATCCAGTCGCAGTGGCTCGCGGGCTGGGCCGAGTTCCTGCCGACGCCCGACCATCCAGCCTGGTCCGGGGACGGCCGCGACCTGTCCAGCTTCGTCACCGCGTTGACCTACCAGTCGCTGGCGACCTTTGACCCCGACAGCGAGGTCGACGAGGAGGGTGCCGAGCAGCCGCTGCTGACCCGGCTGCACCCCAACGGCCTCGCGCTGGTCGAGGCGATGCGGGCGGCCGGCCCGCTGACGCTGGTGCTGGACGAGTGCCACCACCTGCTGCAGGTGTGGGGACGGCTGCTGGCCGAGGTGCTCGACCAATTGCCGGACGCCTTCGTCCTCGGCCTCACCGCGACGCCCGCCGAGTCGCTGACCGGCGACGAGGCGGGGCTCGTGGACGCGCTGTTCGGCGAGCCCGTCTACCGCACGTCGATCCCCGCCGTCGTACGCGAGGGTGACCTGGCCCCGTTCGCGGAGCTGGCGTGGCTGACCACACCGACACCGACCGAGCAGGCCTGGGTGTCGGACCAGGCCAACCGGTTCGGCAAGCTCGTCCACGACCTGACCGATCCGTCCTTCGGCTCGATCGGGTTCTTCGAGTGGCTGGACCGTCGCTTCGTTGTGCCCGTCGGTGCCGACGTCAGCTGGCACGAGCTGGCCGCCGCCGAGCCGGAGCTGTGCACCGCCGCGCTGCGGATGCACCGTGCCGGCTACCTCGCCCTGCCCGACGGGGCGCGGCTCACCGAGCAGCACCGGCACGAGCCCACCGCAGACGACTGGGTGCTGCTCGTCGACGACTGGATGCGCCGACACCTCACGCAGTCCACCTGCCCCGACGACCAAGAGGTTGTTGCGGCCGTACGCCGAGTGCTGCCGTCGGTGGGGTACCGCTGGACCAGGCACGGGATCCGCAAGGGCCGCTCACCGGTGGACCGGGTGCTGGCCCGCAGCGCGGCCAAGACCGACGCGGTGCCCACGATCGTGGCTGCCGAGCACCGTGCCATCGGCGACCGGCTGCGGATGCTGGTGCTGTGCGACCACGAGCGGGCCACCGCCACCCTGCCGGCCGACCTGGACGGCGTGCTCGCGCCGCAGGCCGGCGCGGCGCTGCTGGTGCTCGACCGGCTGCTCGTCGACCCGCAGACCCGTGACCTCGAGCCGATGCTGGTATCCGGCAGCACCGTCGCCGGCTCGCCGGAGACGCTGGCCGCGCTGGTCGAGCAGGTACGCCGCGACGACCCCCGCCTTGCCGACCAGCTGGGCGTCGTCCCCGGCAACGATGCCGCCGCGACTTTGGAGGGCCCGTGGACCAGCCGACGCTGGGTCGGCCTTGTGACCCGATTCTTCGAGGCAGGGGCTGCCAGGTGCTGGTCGCACTCGCGGGCTGCTCGGCGAGGGGTGGGACGCAAAGGCGGTCACGGGACTTGTCGACCTCACCGCGGCGACCACCCCCACCGCCGTCGTCCAGACCCGCGGCCGGACGCTGCGGGTCGACCCGGCATGGCCGGACAAGGTCGCGCTGGTGTGGACCGTCACCTGCCTGAGCGAGGACCACCCAAAGGGCGACAACGACTGGCAGCGGTTCGTACGCAAGCACACCGGCTACTTCGGCGTGGACGAGGACGGCTCGATCGTCGACGGGGTGGCCCACATCGACCCGCGGTTCTCGCCGTACTTCCCGCCGCCGCTGGACGACATGCACGAGACGAACGCGCGGATGCTGGTGCGAGCCGAGCGGCGCGCCGACATCGCGGCGCTGTGGCGGGTGGGTGAGCCGTACGACGACGCCGTGGCACAGGTCGTGCGGATCCGGGAGCGGCAGCCGGGCACCGTCGGCGGCGACGTCGCCGAGCCGACGGTCGTGCCCGGCCAACGCGGCCTGGACG
>JACCWP010000279.1 GCA_013697585.1 Nocardioidaceae bacterium | reverse complement strand
GCTGAAGGTCGAGCAAGGCGTACGCCGACGTGCTCCTCGCGGTCGGCCTTGTGCAGCCGGCGCGCGAGCCGGCGGACGCCCCCGGGATCGAGCCCCCCGAGCGGTGACACCAGCAGCGCCTCAGCCTCGTCGGGTCGGATCAGCGGGGGCGGGTCGGCACCGAACGCGTCGGTGGCATCGGCCGCGGCCGGCTCCCCGGCACGGTGCAACCGCTCGATCACCCGCAGCGCCTGGAGGAGCACCTGAACGGCCGGCTCCGAGCGCAGCGGGACCTCGTCGCCAGCGACCTCCAAGGGCACCCCGGCCGCGGTCAGCGTGCGGCGAAACCTCGGGATGGACTGGCGCCCGGAGCGCACCAGCACGGCCATGTCGTGCCACGCCACGCCGTCCTCAAGGTGTGCACGGCGCAGCAGCTCAGCGACCTGCTCGGCCTCGGCGGCAGGCGAGGTGAACAACCGCACCTCGACCCGACCGGCTCCGTACGGAGGGTCGACCGACCGCGGCGCGCGGAAGCGGGCGAACTCCTCGGCGTCGCCGGGGGCGGGCACCGGGAGCCGCTGCCCCACAGCCCGGGCCGCCGCGAGGATCACCGGTCCGTAACGGCGGGTGCCCTGCAGCGCACGGACCTCGGCCGGGCGTCCGTCGCTGCGGGGGAAGTCGCGCGGGAAGCGGAGGATGCCACCCACGTCGGCGCCGCGGAAGGCATAGATCGACTGATCGGGGTCGCCGACCACGAGCAGGTCGCGACCGTCGCCGGCCAGCGCCCGCAGCAGGCCGACCTGGGCCGGGTCGGTGTCCTGGTACTCGTCAACGACGACGTAGCGGAACTGACTGCGCAAGGACGCTTGCGTCTCGGGGTCGGCGGCCAGGAGCCGGGCTCGGTGGACGAGCTCGCCGTAGTCGAGCAGTCCTTGGGCGTCGAAGACCTCGAGATAGCTGGCGAACAGCTCGGCCGCCGCGATCCAGCCCGGCTGCTCGTCGCGACGACCGATGGCGGCCAGCTGGTCGGGGTCGAGCCCCAGCGCGCGGGTGCGCGCCAGCACCGCCTGCAGCTCGGCAGCAAGCCCCCGGGTCCGCAAGGCGGGGAACAGGGCCCGCGGCCATGCGACGGACGTGCTCACGTCGCCGTGGGACGAGACGGCCGGGGCCGACCCGAGCAGCAGGTCGCGGAGCCGGACGTCCTGCTCTGACGCCGACACGAGGGTGGTCGGCTGCCAGGCGAGCGGTTCGGGACCGGATCGGATCGCCGCGCCGGCAAACGGCAACAGCAGCTGGCCGCCCGACGTGCCGTCGCGCACGTCCGTACCCATGCCGTCGGCGGTGTCGGCGTCCGGGTCGCGCAGCGAGGCACGGCGAACCAGGGCGTAGCAGAAGGCGTGGAAGGTCATCGCCACGGCGCCCGCGGTGGTCTGGCCGAGCCGGGCGGTGATACGGGCGCGCAGCTCGTCAGCCGCCCTGCGGCTGAAGGTGAGCACCAGCACCTGGTCGGGCGACAGCCCGCGCCGCTGCACCCGGTCGACCACGGACTCGACCAACGTCGTGGTCTTGCCCGTGCCCGGCCCGGCCAGCACCAGCACCGGGCCGCCATCGTGGTCGACGACTGCCTGCTGGTCGTCATCGAGCTCGGGCGGCCGGGCGCCAGCAGGCGCCGGGCGCCGCAGCACGTACCGAACCGTCATGCCTTCATCACAACAGCATCCGCCGACACTGCCCGCCCGCGCCGCGACCGAAACTAGTCCGTGACCTGCGGCACATGAAGGCAACGCACCAGGTCGACGGCACAGGAGCGGCCCGGACGGGCGCGCACGGGCGTGCCTTCAGCCTGCCACCGGGCGCCTGCACGCTCGGCGAGGAAGTCGGGGGTGCTGCCGTCGGCACGGACGACCCGCCACCAGCAGACGGCGTCTCCGAACTGCGACATCACCCGTCCCACCAGCCGCGGGCCGCTGCCGACGAGGTCCCCGATGGCACCGTAGGTAGTTGCCCGACCCGGCGGCACCTGCTCGACCAGCCGCAGCACGGCCTCGACGTACTCCTCGTCCACGGCTGCCACTGTCGCAGAGGCCGCGCCGGCTTCAGCCCCGCACTTGCCCAGCGCTGGGTGCGCTTCCCGGGCGAAACAACGCTGGGGAGGCGCACGTTTCGCTGGCAACCCAGCGAAAAGCGCGGGCGCCGGCGAGCGACACTCAGTACGACGGCTGGGACGGGTCGATCTGGTTGACCCAGGCGACGACACCGCCGCCCACGTGGACCGCGTCGGAGAAGCCGGCACCCTTCAGCACCGCGAGAGCCTCGGCCGAACGCTGGCCCGACTTGCAGTGCAGCACGACCGGCGTGTCCTGCGACAGCCTGCCCAGGACCTCCCCGTTGAGGAACTCGCCCTTGGGGATCAGCACCGACCCCGGGATCTTGTTGATCTCGTACTCGTTGGGCTCGCGCACATCGACCAGGGTGAAGTCACGGCTGCCGTCGTCGCGCTCCTTGAGCATCGCCGCGAGCTGGGTCACCGAGATCGTGGACCCGGCAGCGGCGTCGGCGGCCTCGTCGCTGATCGCCCCGCAAAACGCCTCGTAGTCGATCAGCTCGGTGATCGGCTCCGCGTTGGGATCCTTGCGTACGCCCAGCGTCGTGTACCGCATCTCGAGAGCGTCATAGACCATCAGCCGGCCGATCAGCGGTTCGCCGATGCCCGTGATCAGCTTGATCGCCTCGGTGACCATGATCGAGCCGATCGAGGCGCACAGGACGCCGAGCACCCCGCCCTCGGCGCAGGACGGCACCATGCCCGGCGGCGGCGGCTCGGGATACAGGTCCCGGTACTGCGGCCCGTGCTCGGCCCAGAACACCGAGACCTGACCGTCGAAACGGAAGATCGAGCCCCACACGTACGGCTTGCCGAGCAGGACGGCTGCGTCGTTGACGAGGTAGCGCGTGGCGAAGTTGTCGGTGCCGTCGACGATCAGGTCGTACTGCTCGAAGATGCCGAGAACGTTGTCGTTCTCGAGCCGCTCGTCGTGGACGACCACCTGCACATAGGGGTTGACCTCCGCGACCGACTCCTTGGCCGAAAGGGCCTTGGACTTCCCGATGTCGCTCTGACCGTGGATGATCTGCCGCTGCAGGTTCGACTCGTCGACCTGGTCGAACTCCACGATCCCCAGCGTCCCCACACCTGCCGCAGCGAGATAGAGCAGCGCAGGGCTGCCGAGGCCGCCGGCGCCGATCACGAGCACCCTCGCGTTCTTGAGCCGCTTCTGACCGGTCATCCCGACCTCGGGGATGATCAGGTGCCGGCTGTATCGGCGTACCTCGTCAGCGGTCAGCTCGGCGGCGGGTTCGACGAGCGGAAGCAGGGTGGTGGCGCTCACGGGTGCTAGTCCTCCTGGTACGCGACAATGACCTCCCCCTGCCCAACCGGTCGGGTGGGCGGGCTGTTCCCGATGATGCCCCGGCCGCAGAGCGGGCGGGCACTCGTCCACCCGTCGGTACGATCCGCGGTGACGCCCCAGTGAGCGAGCGCGCCCCCGCCCGCAGAACCGACCTCGGGGCGGTCGGATGCCGCGCACGGTGCGACGTGCCCAGCTGCTCGACGCCGCACTCGACGCCTTCGTCGCTCACGGCTTCCACGCGGCTGGCATGGACGACATCGCCGAACGGACCGGGGTCTCCAAGCCGGTGCTCCAACAGCACTTTCTCGGCAAGCTCGACCTCTACCGTCCGGCTCACCCTCGGCTGACTACAGTCGTCACGCAGCGGCGCAACGGCGCCACCCGGCAGGAGACGACACAGGAGGTCTCGTGGAGGTCAGGATCGGCGTGCAGCACGTCAACCGCGAGCTGGTGCTCGACTCGGCAGATACCGGGGACGACGTGGCGACGACGGTCGAGAGGGCCCTGGCTGACGACGTTCGGACGCTCGTGCTGTCGGACAAGAGCGGCCGTCGCGTCGTGGTGCCGACCGCCACGCTCGCCTATGTCGACATCAGTGAGGGCTCGGTACGCAAGGTCGGCTTCGGCGTCGCCACCTGAGCCGGCGTCACCACTTTCTCCTCCGACCGCCCCGCCCAGCGCCCCGCCCCGCCCCGCCCCGGCCACCCACCCCGCCGCCCATCGGAACTGGCGGCGACACGCTGACGATAGTCTGAATCCCGTGCGTGTTTTCCGCCGCTTTCGCGGTGGCGTGCGGAGGCTCGCGGCGGCGGACGGCTCGCGGGAAGTGACGCCCAGGTCAAGGACCGCAGCCGGCCGGCTCAGGACGACAGGCCGAGCGAGGCCATCCGTCGGGCGTGGTTCTCGGTGAGCCGCGCGAGCATCCGGCCGATCGCGGCCAGATCCATGCCAGGCCGGTCGACACCGCCTGCGAGCAGCGCGGTGAGCCCGTCGCGCTCGGCAGCCACCGACTGGGCCTGGGTGAGCGCCTCCCCGACCAACCGCCGGCCCCACAGGGCGAGCCGACCTCCCACCCGGGGGTCGGCCGTGATCGCCGCCCGCACCCGGTCGACTGCGAAGGCCGAGTGCCCGGAGTCCTCGAGCACCTCGAGGATCAGGCCGCGCGTCTGGTCGTCGAGATAGGCCGCCACCTCCCGATAGAAGTCGCTGGCCAGCCCGTCGCCGACGTAGGCCTTGACCAGGCTCTCGGGCCAGGTACGCGGAGCCGTGTTGGCGTGGAAGCGGTCGAACGTCTGGCGAAACGGCGCCATGGCGTCGTAGGGGTCGGCGCCGAGCAGATGCAGCCGGTCGCGCAGCCGGGTGAAGTGGCCGAACTCCGCGCAGGCCATCGCGGCCAGCTCCACCTTGTCCGGGGTGGTGGGAGCGGTGGTCGAGTCCTCGGCCAACCGGTCGAACGCAGTCAGCTCGCCGTAGGCGAGGGCGCCCAGCAGGTCGACCACGCCGGCCGCGTAGCCGGGGTCGTCGAAGGCGGGGGGCAGCGCAACTGACCCGGTCTCGTCGGGCACGGGCGACATGCGCGCAGCGTACTCACCGGTCCCGTGGCCGATCCGCGTAGACTTGAGTCGGACTCTCTGCGCGCGGACTGCTGGCCTAGATCTCGCCGGGCGCGCGGTTCACACCGCTCGAAACGAGGACATCCTGACCAGTTTTGCCGATCTCGGCGTGAGCGTCGAGATCACCCGCGCCCTGGACGAAGTGGCCATCACCGCGCCCTTCCCCATCCAGGAGATGACACTCCCGATCGCGTTGCTCGGCACCGACATGATCGGGCAAGCGCGCACGGGCACCGGCAAGACGCTCGCGTTCGGCATCCCCGTCGTGCAGCGGACGGTGGCCGAGCGTGACCCCGACTACGCCGAGCTGGCCGCGCCCGGCAAGCCGCAGGCCCTCATCGTCGCGCCGACCCGCGAGCTGGCCCTCCAGGTCGCCGGAGACCTCGTGACGGTCGCCCGGCACCGCGGCACGCGCAGCGTCACGATCTACGGCGGAGTGCCGTACGAGCCCCAGCTGGAGGCCCTCGAGCGCGGCGTTGACGTCGTGGTCGGCACCCCTGGCCGGTTGCTCGACCTCGCGAACCGGCGCGCTCTCGATCTGAGCCACGTCAAGGTGTTGGTGCTCGACGAGGCCGACGAGATGCTCGACCTCGGGTTCCTCCCTGACGTCGAGAAGATCATCGCCAAGACCCCCGAGATGCGGCAGACGATGCTGTTCTCAGCCACCATGCCCGGCGCCATCGTGTCCCTGGCCCGCACGCACATGCGGCACCCGGTCAACATCCGCGCCGAGTCGTCGTCCGACAGCCAGACCGTGCCGGCCACCGCGCAGTTCGTCTATCGCGCCCACGATCTCGACAAGCCCGAGGTGGTGGCTCGGATCCTGCAGGCCGAGGACCGCGGCAAGGTGCTCGTCTTCGCCCGTACCAAGCGGGCCGCGCAACGAGTCGCCGACGATCTCACCGAGCGCGGGTTCCCGGCCACGCCGCTGCACGGCGACATGGCCCAGGTGGCTCGGGAGAAGGCCATGGCGCGCTTTCGTGACGGTCGCGCCGAGATCGTGATCGCCACCGATGTCGCCGCGCGCGGCATCGATGTCGAGGGTGTCAGCCACGTGATCAACTACCACTGCCCCGACGACCCCAAGACCTATCTGCACCGCATC
Source organism: Nocardioidaceae bacterium (assembly GCA_013697585.1). GTDB lineage: Bacteria > Actinomycetota > Actinomycetes > Propionibacteriales > Nocardioidaceae > JACCWP01. Next base: position 6,914 of record JACCWP010000279.1, on the reverse strand, counting down.
GGCCGCACCGGCCGGGCCGGTGCCAGCGGCATCGCGGTGACGTTCGTCGACTGGGCGGACATGGCCCGCTGGAGCGTGATCAACCGCGAGCTGGAGCTGCCCTATCCCGAGCCGCAAGAGACGTACTCGACGTCGAACCACCTGTTCCACGACCTCGGCATCCCACCCGGCGTGACCGGGCGGCTCAAGCCCGCCGCCGAGCAGCCAGCGCGCCCGTCCACCCGGCGGCCCATCGAACGATCGGAGCGGTCCGAACGGAGCACGAGTGACTCCGGCCGGTCGCGCCAGCCCCGGCAGCGGCGCCGGACCCGCGGCGGCGCCCCGGTCGAGGGCAGTGATCGACCGGCTGGGCAGTCCGGTACCCAACCCCGTCGGCGTGGGCGCAGCGGTGGTGGCGGCTCCGGCAGCAGCGCCGACCGAGGCCCCACCAGCAACTGACCAGGCTCCGCCTGACCGTTGGGTTGACCTCGAGTGCGGTCCAAGTCCTAGCCTCGTCCCACTGCCGCGCCGGGAGGTCGCCTGATGGACATGGAGGTCACCGCGTGGATGTCGATGTACCACACGATGAACGCGCAGGACGACAAGCGTCCGTTCTCCAAGGCCACGCTGAAGCGGATCGCGGAGTTCGCGCGACCCCACAAGGTGCGACTCGGCTGGTTCCTGCTGCTCAGCGTCGTGACGGCCGCGCTCGCGGTCGCGACACCGGTGCTGGCCGGCGAGGTGGTCGACGTGATCGACCAGGGCTTGTCGGAAGGCACGGTGCTGCGGCTCGCGGCCCTCATCGCCGTCATCGCCGTAGCGGAGGCCACGCTGGGCCTGCTGGCCCGCTGGCTGTCCGCCAACATCGGCGAAGGGTTGATCTATGACCTGCGCCGCACCGTGTTCGACCACGTGCAGCGGATGCCCATCGCGTTCTTCATGCGTACCCGGACCGGCGCCCTGGTCAGCCGGCTCAACAACGACGTCATCGGGGCGCAGCGGGCGTTCAGCGACACGCTGTCCGGAGTGGTCAGCAACCTGGTGGCGGTGCTGCTCACCCTTGTCGTGATGCTTGGCATCTCGTGGCAGATCACGCTGTTGGCGCTGGTGCTGCTGCCGGTGTTCGTGCTGCCGGCGCGCCGGATGGGCAGTCGGTTGGCGCGGCTGGAGCGGGAGGCGGCCGACCACAACGCGGCCATGGGTACCCAGATGACCGAGCGCTTCTCGGCACCGGGTGCCACGTTGATCAAGCTGTTCGGACGCCCCGCCGACGAGTCGAGCGAGTTTGCTGCCCGCGCCAGCCGGGTGCGCGACATCGGGGTGCGCACCGCGATGGTGCAGTGGGTCTTCGTCACCGCGCTGACACTGGTGTCGGCGCTGGCCTTGGCACTGGTCTATGGGCTCGGCGGCTTCTATGCCCTGAACGATCAGCTCGATCCTGGCGACGTCGTCGCACTCGCGCTCCTGCTCACCCGGCTGTACGCGCCACTCACGTCGCTGGCCAGCGCCCGGGTCGAGGTGATGAGCGCGCTGGTGAGCTTTGAGCGCGTCTTCGAGGTGCTCGACCTGCGACCGCTGATCAGCGACAGGCCCGGCGCGGTGAGCGTTCCCGACGGCCCGGTGTCGGTCGAGATCGACAACGTCCGCTTCGCCTACCCGTCGGCAGACAAGGTGTCGCTCGCGTCGCTGGAGCAGGTCGCGAGTCTCGACACCCGGGGGGGTGTCGAGGTGCTGCACGGGGTGTCGCTGCGCGCCGAGCCGGGTCAGCTCGTGGCGCTGGTGGGTTCGTCTGGCGCCGGCAAGTCGACGCTCGCCGCTCTGATCCCCAGGCTGTACGACGTCGACGCCGGGGTGGTCCGGCTGGCCGGGATCGACGTACGCGACCTGACCGCCACGTCGATCCGCGAGACCCTCGGCATGGTCACCCAAGACGGCCACCTGTTCCACGAGTCCGTACGGTCAAACTTGTTGCTCGCCCGCCCGGAGGCCGATGACGAGCAGCTGTGGGACGCGCTGCGACGTGCCCGTCTGGCCGACCTGGTGACCGCCCTGCCCGACGGGCTGGGGACCATCGTCGGCGAACGCGGCTACCGGCTGTCCGGTGGCGAGCGGCAGCGGCTGACGATCGCCCGGCTGCTGCTGGCCCGACCGCGCGTGGTCATCCTCGACGAGGCGACCGCGCACCTCGACTCCACATCGGAGGCGGCGGTACAGGCAGCGCTGGGCGAGGCGCTGGCGGGTCGTACGGCGGTCGTGATCGCGCACCGACTGTCAACCGTGCGGGCGGCAGACCTGATCCTCGTCATCGAAGCCGGGCACATCATCGAGCGGGGAACCCACTCCGAGCTGCTTGCCGCCGGTGGGCGCTACACCGACCTCTATCGCACCCAGTTCGACCAGCCGACGCCCGTAGCCGCGACGCCGGTCGGGTAGGACCACGACACCTCTCGAGATGAGCGCGCGGCGCCTGGGAGGGAAGTCGCGCCATTTGGGTGGTCGGGGCGACCGCAACGGCACGACATCCGTCCCGCCTCCAGGGGCGCGCTCAGGCGACGACGACGACGGGGGTGCCGACGTGCGCGAACTGCCACAGGGCGCGCGCGTCGCGAGGGCGCTGCCGGATGCATCCGCTGGACAGCGGGGTCCCGAGCTGGTCCCAGGTCTGCACCGGCTCGCCCGAACGGTCGTGCGGGATGTCGTGGAAGCCGATGGCGGCGGTGGCGCCCTGTGTGAAGCGCACCATCCAGCGCATGGTGGCGGTGTAGTCGAAGCTGGTGGCGGTCCGTGACCTCGAGTAGACCGCGAACCGGCCGGGGCGCAGGTTGTCGTGCCGGCTTGCCGAGACTGCGTACGTGCTCAGCACGGAGCCGCCTTCGCGGACGAGCCAGACCTGTTGGTCCGACAGGTCGAGGACGACCCGGCGGCCGCTGCCTGAGCCGGGGGGCGGGGTGTCGTCGAGCCGTTCACGCTCGGGCCGGAGCCTGCCCGGATCCGCAAGGTCGTCGGCGGTCGCCCGCTCGCTCAGCCGCTCGACGGCATCGTCCAGTTGAGCGACAGGCACCCAGCTGCCTGCCAGACCCTGTGCTCGGGCGGCGGCCACACCGTCAGGAACCAGACCGACGGTCGCGACGACGGCGACCATCGTCAACGTCACCGAGAGGCCGAACGCAGCAAGGCGTAGGGGGCGCACGCGGCCAACGTCGTCGCAATGCCGATCATTCATCAGCGGTCACCCTACTGCCGCGGGTGCGGATCGCCCTGGACCCGCCACCAAGGTCCGTGCCAGGTCGCGGTAGGCCTGCGCCCCCCGGTGTCGCCGCGCCGTCGTCAGGATCGACCGACCGACGGCGGGTGCCTCGGCAAAGCGGATCGTCTTGGGCACCGGCGGTCCGAGCACGTCCAGCCCGTAGGTCTGCGAGATCGCCTCGAGCACGGCCCGCGCGTGCTGTGTACGCCCGTCGTACAGCGTGGGAAGCACGCCGAGAACCACGAGCCCGGGATTGGTGAAGCGGCGGACGTCGTGCACCGTGTCGAGCAGCTGGCCGACGCCGCGGTGCGACAACGTCTCGCACTGCAACGGGATCAGCACCTGATCGGCCGCGGACAGCGCGGCCACCGTCAGCACCCCCAGGGAGGGTGGGCAGTCGAGCAGCACCCAGTCGTAGTCGTCGGCGACGTCGTCTAGCGCCACCCGCAGCACGTGCTCACGGCCGGTGCGGGTGAGCAGCGCCGCTTCGGCGACGGCCAGGTCGATCGTGGCGGGCAGCAGGTCGGAACCGTCGTCGACGCTCACCAAGACGTTGCGGACCTTGTCGTCGCCGACAAGCACGTCGTGCACGGAGCGGTCAAGGTTCTCTGGATCCACGCCCAGCGAGAAGGTCAAGCAGGACTGGGGATCGAGGTCGACCAGCAACACCCTTTGATCGAGCTCGACCAGGGCCGCTCCCAGCGAGGCGACGGTCGTCGTCTTGGCGACGCCGCCCTTCTGGTTCGCCACCGCGAGTGTGATGCCCACGCCCTTCATCATGCCGCAGTCCTGCGATGCTGACGCCGTGCCCACCAGTCTCGTCACCGGCGCCACCGCCGGCATCGGTCTTGCGTTCGCCCGCGCCCTTGCCGGTCGTGGCGACGACCTGGTCCTGGTTGCCCGCGACGAACCGCGGCTGAGCGCCCTGGCTGGTGAGCTGACGGATGCGTACGCCGTCTCTGTGCGCGCGCTGTCCGCGGACCTGGCCAGCGACGACGGGGTGGCGCGGGTCGCCGCCGCGCTGACCGACACCGAGGCTCCAGTCGACCTGCTGGTCAACAACGCGGGCTTCGGGTTGGCTGCGGCGTTCGTCGAGAGCCCAGCCGCCGACGAGGTACGTGCCCTGAACGTCATGGTGCGCGCACCGATGCTGCTGTGCCACGCCGCGCTCCCCGGCATGCTGACCCGCGGCCGCGGCACGATCGTCAACGTGTCAAGCGTGGCCGGCTTCCTCCCGCGCGGTACGTACGGCGCGCACAAGGCGTGGCTGACCGGTTTCAGCGGCTGGCTCGACCTGACCCACCGCGCGCAGGGCGTGCGGGTGCTGGCGCTCTGCCCGGGCTTCGTGCGTACGGAGTTCCACCGACGGATGGACGTCGACATGACGGGGATCCCGGGCTGGATGTGGCTCGACGCAGACCGGGTGGTGGCCACCGCACTCGCCGACCTGGACCGCGGCGTACGAGTCTCGATCCCCTCGCGGCGCTACCAGGTGCTCGCCCGACTGGCCCGGGTGGCACCACTGCGCCTCACCGAACGGGCAGGGCGGCGCGCCGGCCGCTGACCCCGGAGCCGATCTCGAGACATCGTGGTGGCCCGGTCAGCCGCAATGCATCGAGATCCGTGCAGCGACCCGCAGCGAACGTACGGGCGTGACCACGTTGTGGCGCCGTCGCCTCAGGCTGGGCTGACCGGATGCACGCGGGTGCCGACCGCACCCGCCACGGCCTGCGCGATCAGCGGCAGGGACGTGATCACGCCGATGTTGCGGGTGCGCTCCGCGAACCGGGTCACCGCCTCCACCTTGGGACCCATCGACCCGTCCGCGAAGTGGCCCTCGCTGGCCAACGTGCGCAGCTCCTCGGTCGTGACATCACCGATCGGGTGGGCGCCAGGCGTACCGAAACCGAGGACCGCGGCCTCCACGTCAGTGGCGATGACGAGCACGTCGGCCAGCACCTGTTCGGCGAGCAGTGCCGCGGTCAGGTCCTTGTCGATCACCGCCTCGACGCCCACGTACCCCTCGGCCTCCCGGCGCACCGTCGGGATGCCACCACCACCGCTGCACACGACGACGAAGCCGGCGGTCAGCAACGCCTTTGCCGCCGGGAAGTCGAGGCAGCGGACCGGTTCCGGTGAGGCGACCAGCCGGCGCCAGCCTCGTGCACCGATCTCGCGCCAGTGCTGACCGTGCTCGACCAGCAGCGCGGCCTCGCTCTGCTGGACGTAGCGCCCGATCGGCTTGCTGGGCTTGGCGAATCCGGGGTCGTCCTCGGCGACCAGCGTGCGAGAGACCAGGGCTGCTACCGGCACCGGCAGACCGCGGGTCGCCAGCGCCTGGTCCAAGGTGTCGAGCACGAGCATCCCGATCGTGGCCTGGGTCTGGGCACCGCACCAGTCCAGCGGCGTCGGCGGGACGACTCCTGCCGCGAGCTCGCTGGTGTACAGCAGGTTGCCCACCTGCGGGCCGTTGCCGTGCGTCAGGACTACCTCGTGGCCCTCGCTGACCAGCTCGGCCACGCTGTCCATCGCCACAGCGATGGCTTCTCGCTGGTCGTCAGGGCGCGCAACGCCGTCGGCACCGCTCATCGCGTTGCCGCCGAGGGCCAGCACGAGTCGCATCCGGTGAATGTATGCCAAGGGTTGCCGTACGTTCGGGCAGTGGGCGACGACATGGTGCGGGTGGGCTCACCAGGGGGGAGCAGGGCGCGGCAGCGACAGGCTCAGCCCTCCCCGGTCACGAAAGCGCGTACGGAGTCGGCGATCAGCTGCACCGCGATCGCGGACAGCAACAGGCCGGAGATGCGGGTCACCAAGGTGACGCCGGAATCGCCGAGGAGGCGCAGGATCAGCACCGAGTAGCGCATCGACAGCCACAGCACGAGGTGCACGCCGACCACACCCGCCATGACCGCGACCAGCGCGGGGGTGTCGTCGACGCGCTCGACGAAGACCATCGTGGCGACGATCGCGCCCGGCCCGGCCAGCAGCGGCGTGCCGAGCGGCACCATGGCGACATTGACGTCCTGACCCGCGGTCGACTCCTGCTCCTGGCCGGTGAGCAGCTGCAGCGCGACCAGCAGCAGCAGCAGGCCGCCGGCACCCTGCAAGGCGGGGAGCGAGATGTGCAGGTAGGTCAGCAGCTGCCGGCCGAACAGCGCGAACAGCACGATCACGAGGAACGACACGGCGACCGCTTGCCAGGCGGCCCGACGCCTGGTGGTTGGGGACTGCCCACTGGTCAGCCCCAGGAAGATCGGGACGGTTCCCGGCGGGTCCATGATCACGAACAGGGTGATGAAGGTCTCCGCCAGCAGCGTCGTGTCGACCACCGAGCTCATCGCACCACCGCGATGCCGACCGGGGGCTCGGGCGTGACTGCCTGGTCGGCCCGGCTCGCGGCTGTGGCAGCCGCGGCCATCGCCACCAGCAACCGGTCGAGCTGGGCGGCGGGGGTGGTGTGGCAGCCGAGGTCGTGGTCGAGCTTGCCCGTGCCGTGGTAGTCGCTCGACCCCGTGGCCACCAGGTCGAGGTCGTCTGCGAGGGCTACCAGGCGACGAGCGTCTGCGGCCGACTGGTCCTGGTGCCAGGCCTCCAACCCGGTCAACCCGTCGGCCGCCAGCGCGCGTACGGCGTCGGGCGTCAGGACCCGGCGGCCGCCGCGCGCAAACGGGTGCGCCAGCACCGA
>JACCWP010000231.1 GCA_013697585.1 Nocardioidaceae bacterium | reverse complement strand
ACTCGGCGTCGTCCCGCAGCAGGACACGCTCGACTTCGAGCTGACAGTGCGCGAGAACGTGCTCATCTACGGCCGCTACTTCGGGCTCTCGCGCCGCGAGCTCAAGCCGAGGATCGAAGAGCTGCTCGACTTCGTCCAGCTGACGGAGCGAGCGGGGGACAAGGTCGAGCCGCTCTCGGGCGGGATGAAGCGGCGGCTGACGATTGCGCGCTCGCTCGTCAACGATCCTGAGCTGCTGCTGCTCGACGAGCCCACCACCGGACTCGATCCCCAGGCGCGTCATGTCGTCTGGGACCGCCTCTTCCGGCTGAAGCAGCGGGGCAAGACGTTCGTCGTCACGACGCACTACATGGACGAGGCCGAGCAGCTGTGCGACCGGCTCGTCGTCATCGACGACGGGGTGATCGTGGCGCTGGGCTCGCCGGTCGAGCTGATCCGCGAGCACTCCAGCCGCGAGGTGTGCGAGCTGCGCTTCGAGGTCGACCAGCAGGAGCAGGCCGCCGAGAAGGTGGCCGACCTGTCCGCGCGGGTGGAGGTGCTGCCCGACCGGGTGCTCGTCTATGCCGAGGACGGGGAAGCAGTCGCCCAGGAGGTGCATGCCCGGGGGCTCGCGCCGCGCACCACGCTGGTGCGCCGCAGCACCCTGGAGGACGTGTTCCTCCGCCTGACCGGCCGATCGCTGGCCAACTGAGGTGGTCGCCACGGGGCAGAGCCGACGCGAAAGCGGGCTGGTGACCCGTCAGCTCGACCACTGGCGGGTGCGTTGGCGCCGTACCTGGCGTGGCAGCGTGATCACGAACTTCGTCTCGCCCGTCCTGTTCTTGCTGGCGATGGGCGTGGGCCTCGGCTCGTACGTCGACGACGGAGGCGCGACGCGCTCGCTCGGCGGCGTGGACTACCTCGACTTCCTCGCCCCGGGGCTGCTGGCCGCCACCGTCATGCAGAACGCCGTGGGCGCCTCGACATGGCCGGTGATGGGGGCGATCAAGTGGGACCGCACCTACCAGGCGATGCTCGCGACCCCGCTGCGCGTTCGCGACGTCCTGGTCGGCAACCTGTGGTTCGTCGCGGCCCGGATCGTGCTGACCGCCACCGTGTTCTTGATTGTGCTGGTGGCCTTCGGGGTGGCTCGCTCGCCCTGGGCGCTGCTGGCGCTGCCGGCGGCGGTGCTGGTCGGGATGGCGCACGCCACTCCTATCTTTGCCTACTCGGCGGCGCTGCAGCGCGAGACCGGGTTCATGCTCCTGTTCCGGCTGGGGGTGATCCCGATGTTCTTGTTCTCCGGGGCGTTCTTCCCGGTCTCGCAGCTGCCGTTGGTGCTAGCGGGTATGGCCCAGGTCACGCCGCTCTACCACGGTGTCGAGCTGATCCGCGGACTCGTGCTCGGCACCCCCGACCTGCTCGCTGATGCCGGCCACCTCGGCTACCTGCTGGTCTGGCTGGTGGGCGGCTTCTGGTTGGCCGACCGGTCGTTCACGCGCCGGCTGGGCCAGGGGTGAGCCGGCCATGAGGACCCGCGGGCGCGCGCCCGTGCTCGGCCCTCGGGTGAGCCCACTCTTGGTCGGCCGGATGCCGTGGACCCACCTGGTCGGTCGCAACTACGTCGTGTATCGCCGCGACTGGGTCATCTTCGTCACCGGGTTTCTCGAGCCGCTGCTCTATCTGTTGTCGATCGGGATCGGCATCGAGAAGCTGGTTGGCGAGTTCCGGCTGCCCGACGGCAGCGTGGTGACGTACACCGAGTTCGTGGCCCCCGCAATGCTCGCCACCTCGGCCATGAACGGCGCACTGTTCGACACGACGTTCGGCATCTTCTTCAAGCTGAAGTACGAGAAGGTCTACGACGCGGTGCTCGCCACGCCGATGACCCCGCGCGACGTGGCCACCGGTGAGCTGGTGTGGGCCCTCATGCGCGCCGGGGTCTATGCCGTCGCGTTCGTCGCCATCATGGCGGGACTCGGTCTGACGTCGTCGTGGTGGACGGTGCTGGCGGTGCCGGCCGCGACACTGATCGGGTTCGCGTTCGGCGGGGCCGGCATGGCGCTCACGACGTGGATGCGGTCATGGCAGGACTTCGACTTCATCACCCTCGCGATCCTGCCGATGTTCTTGTTCTCAGCCACGTTCTTCCCGCTCGGGCGCTATCCGGACGGCGTCGAGTGGATCGTGCAGGTGACCCCGCTCTATCAGGGTGTGGTGCTGTGTCGGGGCCTTGTCACCGGCACGTTGGGATGGGACATGGTGCTCGCGGTGGCCTACCTGCTGGCGGTGGGCGCGCTCGGGCTCGCCGTCGCCTCCCGACGCTTCGGTCGGCTGCTGCTGCGCTGATCCCCAGCCGGGAAGGGGGTCAGGGCTGCGGCCGGGCGCGCACTCGGCGGCGCACTCGGCGAGGATCGACTCGAACAGCGCCTGGCCATCCTCGAGCGCCCACTGCAGGTGGCCGTTGGTGGCAACGGCACGGATTCCGCGACGAGACGGCCGAACCAGACGCCTCGCAGCAGGCACGCATACTGACCGGGTGAGGCACAGCGAGTTCTGGGCGAGGATGGAGCAGCACCTCGGCGGCGGCTACGCCCAGGTGTGGTCCGACCAGCAGGTGCTGGCCGATCTCGACGGCCGCACCGTGGCCCAGGCACTCGAGTCCGGTGAACCGCCCAAGCGGGTGTGGCGTGCCGTCTGGGCCGCCCTCGAGCTCCCTGCCTCCGACCGCTGACGACGCTCCCGGACAGCCGCCAGCGCTGCCGGGCTGTCCTCAGGGCGCTCGTGGGGGCACAATGGGCGCTGATGATGCGACACGAGCCGTGAACCGGCGCCACCTGTCCACCAGTCCCTTCCAGGCGAAGGCCGTCCCGGAGAGCGTCCAGTACGCCGTCGGGGACCGGGTGATCCACGACGCCTTCGGTCTCGGCACGGTGACCGTGGTCGAGGGGCCCTACGCCGTGCAGGTCGACTTCCACCCGCGGGTCGAACGGATCCCGCTGCCCTGCAAGAAGATGACCCCCTTCTGAGCCACCGCGGCGAGTGGGCGGAGGGCTCAGCTCGACCCCCGGTTGCCGGTTCCTTGCCGACCGCGGCAAGCAGATGTGGTCCTACCTGACCGGCAAGGGCGCCGCGATCAACGACGAGCTCGTCGACATGATGGTCGAGGTGCCGCGCGAGTCGAGGACGCGCCGTCACCAGGTCGTGCGGAACACGACGCACACGCCGAGCGTCCAGCCGGCCTGCAGCGCCAACCACGACCGCCGGTGCTCGGTGCGTAACCAGGCGGTGAGCGGCACCAGCCACACCAGGAACGGCAGCCAGATCCGTTCGACCTCCGACTTCGACAAGGCAGACAGGTCGGCGGCGGCTATCGCGACGGCAGCCCCGGCGGCCAGCCAGCCCGCGCCCGAACGGCCGGCCAGCATCTGCCGCGGCTGGCGCACCAGTCGCTCCAGCGCCGCACCGAACGACGCCCACACCGCGGGACCGAGTGCGATCGCCGCTGCGGCAAGGTTTCCCCAGATCCAGTAGGAGAACTGACGGTCCTCGCCTTTGCCCTCGTAGTAGCGCACGACCAGGATCTGTTGTGCCTCGTACCACCAGAAGCCGGCCGCGGCGAAGGCGCCGACAACCACCAGGGCCGCCAGCACGGCGGGCACGACCGGCCGCCACTGCCGCGCCGCAACCAGGACGGCGACCGCGATCGGTCCCATCAGCACCAGTCCGTACGACAAGAAGATGCCGAGGCCCAGGACGAGCCCGGCAGCCAGCCCCAGCAGTGCTGCGCGGCGGCCGGCTGGCGCGACCGCCGCCGCAGCGAGAACCACGACGCCGGCACCGACCACGGCGGCGAACGCGCCGTCCGCGGAGATCCAGATCCAGATCGCCAACGAGGTGAGCACGAGGAACGGGGTCGCGGTGCGGGCTCGTGCCTCGTCCCCAAGGGTGCGCAACGCAACCAGGACGACCACCACGGTCAGCGAGCCGACCGCCGCGGTCACGAGACCACTCGGCGCCGATCCGCCCAGACCGATCCGGTCCAGGCCGGCGTAGGCCAGCAGCGGAACCGGTGGGTGCCCGGAGTTGTGCGTCTCCCAGTGATTGTCCGAGGCGAGCAGGATGTAGTCGGTGTAGTCGCGCAGCACGGTGAGGACGCCCATCTCGCGGGCACGCGGCACGTCGATCAGGTACTCGTCCCGGTCTGCCAGGGGTGCGACGATGCCCTCCGACCACCCCCGGGCCAGGGCCAGCCCGAGCCCCCAGAGCAGGCCCACGACCCAGGTGAGTCCGAGCAGCCGCCGCCACGGCAACGTCTGGGCCAGCGAGGGTCCGTACGCCACCGTGGCGGTGGCGACCGCGACAGGCAGTGCCAGCCAGCCGTGCAGCTCCGGGTCGAGGTGCGCGCTCATCGGCGGCAGCCACTGGTGCACGTCTCCGCCCCACCAGCCCAGCGGCTCGGCGACGAACGCGATCGCGATGAGCGTCGCGACCGCTGCGACGGCGAGCCACTCGGCCACCGGCCGGCTCGCCGGGGAGCCCGGGCGAAGTCCGGCCATCACTGCGGGAGCACCGCGAGATCCACCGGGCGACGTCAGTGCGGTCTGACGCCGACGGCCGTGGTCACCTTGTCCCACAGCTTGGCCCGCTCGCCGGGAGGTTCCTTGCGCGCCGGGAGGAACGAGGTGGACCGCGGCCTGCGGTCGCTCCAGAAGGCGCCGCTGGACCCGGCCGCCACCGACGCCGGGGCGGCGGCGGTGAGCCACACGATCGTGTCGGCGCCTTGCTCGGCCGTGCGCAGGATGGGCGCGGTCAGCTTGACGAACCCCGGCAGTGCGTCCGTGACACCTGGCGTGTTTGCCCACCCAGGGTGCATCGAGTGCACCGCCACGTGGTCGGTGCGCAGCCGGTCGGCCCACATCTGCGCCAGCGCGACCTGCATCCGCTTCGTGCGGGCGTAGGCGTCCGAGCCCGACCACTCGCTGTGCTCGGCCTGCGGGTCGGACGCGTCCAGCGCACGCGTGTACATGCCGCCCGATGACACCCATACGACCCGGGCGTCCCCGTCGTCGCGCAGCAGCGGGCGCAGCAGATGGGTGAGCAGGAACGGACCCAGCACGTGGGTGGCGAAGACGAGCTCGTGGCCCTGCGCCGACTCCGTGCGCTCCGGCGGGAGCACGCCGGCGACGTGGACCAGCGCGTGCACGCGGTCAAGGCGGCCGCGCAGGTCCTCGGCGTAGGCGTGGACCGAGTCGAGGTCGCTGACGTCGCAGACCGCAGTGGACAGGTCGGCGGCGGGGGAGCCGGTCGACGCGAGCGCACGGCGGACGAGGCCAGCCGAGTCGCCGAGACGGTCCTGGTTGCGGCCGAGCATGTGCACGGTGGCGCCGAGTCGCGCCACCCCGATCACCGTCGCCCGGCCAAGCCCGGAGCTGGCGCCGGTGACCACGACGTGCCGACCGGCGAGCGAGTCCGGGGCGGGGTCGTCGGGCCACCACGCCCGACGTACCAGCGGGCCGATCTTGCTGTAGCCGGGAACGACGGTCTTGTCCATGATCCAGTCCAGGGCTGTCGTCGCTCGCACATCAGCGAGCCTAGGCGACCCGCCGCAGCGTGGCCGGTGCGGTCACTGCGCCCCAGATCCGACCCCCGAGCCGGCCGACCGGCTCGACCATTCCCCCTTCTCTCCCGCCACGTCGAGTCTCTCCCGCCACGTCGAGGTGGCCCCGGCAGCTCGCCGAGGCGGGCTTCGACCGACTGGCACTCATCCAGGCCGGCCCCGACGCACGCCTTCCTCGACTTCTTTGTCACCGAGCTCTCCGAGCCGCTGCGCGGGCTCGGCTGAGCCGGCTGGCAGACTGCCGGTCCGTGACCGAGCACCAGCGTGCCGACATCGCCGTGATCGGCGGTTCCGGCTTCTACACCTTCCTGTCCGATGTGACCGAGGTCGACGACGAGACACCGTACGGCCCGCCGTCGGCCCCGGTGGGGATCGGGAGCCTCGACGGGCGGGCCGTGGCGTTCCTGCCGAGGCACGGCAGCGGCCACGAATTCCCTGCGCATCGGGTCAACTACCGGGCGAACCTGTGGGCGTTGCGCTCGCTGGGCGTCCGCCAGGTGGTGGCGCCCTGTGCCGTCGGCAGCCTGCGGCCCGAGCTCGGCGCCGGAGCGCTGGTCGTGCCCGATCAGGTCGTGGACCGCACGACAGGCAGGGTGCAGACCTACTACGACTCCGGCGCATGCCATGTGGGCTTCGCCGACCCGTACTGCCCGCGACTGCGTGACCACCTGCTGGCGACGGGTCGCAACGAGGGGGAGGAGCTCGTCGACGGTGGCGCGATGGTCGTCGTCGAGGGCCCGCGGTTCTCGACCAGGGCCGAGTCGCAGTGGTACGCCGCGCAGGGCTGGTCGCTGGTCAACATGACCGGGCACCCCGAGGCGGTGCTCGCCCGCGAGCTGGCGATGTGCTATGCCGCCGTGGCGCTCGTGACCGACCTGGACGCCGGCCTCGACAGGGGCGAATCCGTCGACCAGGCGGAGGTGTTCCGGGTGTTCGGCGAGAACACCGAGCGGCTGCGCGACCTGCTGCACGCGGTGGTCGCGTCGATCCCGGCCGGCCGCGCCTGCCCATGCCCCCATGCGCTGGACGGGATGGACCTGCCGATCACGTTGCCCGACGGGGCCGTGGAGGCTCGGGCGTGAGGGTGCTCGTCACGGGCGCCGCCGGCTTCATCGGCCGGCGGGTGGCCGCCACGCTGATCGCCGCGGGCGACGAGGTCGTGGGCGTCGACGCCATGATCGGCGCCGCTCACCCGGCCGGGAGCCAGCTGCCCGCAGGCGTCCGGCGCGGGGACGTACGCGACGGGGACGCACTCGAGGCCATGCTCGCCGACGTCGATGTCGTGTGCCACCAGGCCGCCATGGTCGGCAACGGGGTCGATGCCCAGGACCTGCCCGGCTACGCCTCGCACAACGACCTCGGAGTGGCCGTGCTGCTCGCCGCGATGGCTCGCACCGGCGTACGTCGGCTGGTGCTCGCCTCGTCGATGGTCGTCTATGGCGAGGGGCGCTACACCTGCCCGACCCACGGCGAGATCCGGCCGCTCGCGCGCCGCCCCCAGGACCTCGACGCGGGGATCTTCGACCCTCGCTGCCCCCACTGTGACGGCTTGGTCGGCTGGGCCCTGGTCGACGAGGACGCCCCGATCCGCCCGCGCAGCAGCTATGCGGTGTCCAAGGTCGCCCAGGAGCAGTACGCCGGCGCGTGGGCGACCCTCGAGCGCGGCCGGTGCGTCGCGCTGCGCTACCACAACGTCTACGGGCCGGACATGCCCGCGGACACCCCGTACGCCGGGGTCGCCGCGATCTTTCGCTCCGCGCTCGAAGGGGGGCAGGGGCCGCCGGTCTTCGAAGACGGTCACCAGATGCGGGACTTCGTCCACGTCGACGACGTGGCGCGCGCCAACGCTGCCGCCGTGCGCCGGGTCGGCGATCACCCTCCGGGCGTCACCGCTTACAACGTGTGCTCCGGCCATCCCACCGACATCGCGACCATGGCACGGCTCATCGCCGCCGAGCACGGTGGGCCCGAGCCGGTCGTCACCGGCCGCTACCGCGCGGCTGACGTGCGCCACGTGGTCGCGTCGCCGGCCGCGGCGGTTGACGGGCTGGGGTTTCGCGCGGGCGTTGCTCCCGACCGGGGTCTGCGCGAGTTCGCCCACGCCCGACTGCGGCCGACCCGGTGAGCGTCGGCCCGGCGGGGCCCCGGACGAATCTCGAGACATTGCGGTCGCCCGGGCAACCCGGGCTTCCAGACACCCGTGCGGGTGCGTGCGTGCCACCGCGGACCTCGAGGCGTTGCGGTCGCTCGGACGACCCGGATGTCTCGACATCTGTCCAGGCGACGCCAGGGAGTGCGCGGTGAGACTGCGCTGCGACGTCGTGCTGCCCTGCCGAGACGAGGCGCTCGCACTGCCCCCCGTGCTGGCCGCGATCCCGGCCGACATGCGCGCGATCGTGGTCGACAACGGCTCCCGCGACCAAACCGCCGAGGTCGCCCGCGCGGCGGGCGCGACCGTGGTGAGCGAGCAGCGACCGGGCTACGGCGCCGCCGTCCACGCGGGTGTGCTCGCGTCCACTGCCCCGCTGGTCGGGGTCGTCGACGGCGACGGCTCGCTCGACCCGCGCGACCTCACCCGCCTCGCCGACCTGGTCGAAGCGGGCGCCACCATGGCGGTCGGCCGACGCCGGCCCACCCGCCCACGGATCTGGCCGTGGCACGCCCGCGGCGGCAATGCGCTGATCACGTGGCGACTGCGCCGGCGCACCGGCCTGCCGGTGCACGACATCGCCCCGATCCGGGTCTGCGGACGCCAGGACCTGCTCGACCTCGACCTGCAGGACCGGCGCTTCGGCTACCCCCTCGAGCTGCTGGTCAAAGCGGGTGCGGCCGGCTGGACGCTGGTTGAGGTCGACGTCCCGTACGGTCCGCGCGCGGTCGGCACCCGGTCCAAGGTCTCGGGCAGCGTGGTCGGCACGATGCGGGCCATGCGCGACTTCGCCCGGGTGCTGTCGTGAGGGAGCTGTCGTGACGGTGCGGCGTTGACGGCGGTGCTGGTCCTGGCCAAGGCGCCGGTGCCGGGCGAGGCCAAGACGCGGCTCGCGGCCGCCGTGGGCGATGCAGTCGCCGCTGACCTCGCGGCGGCCGCGCTGCTCGACACGCTGCGCGCTGCTTCGGGTACGGGAGCGACGACGTTGGTGGCGTTGACCGGCGATCTCGCCCGGGCAGCGCGCCGGGCGCAGGTGCAGGCGGCGCTCGTCGACGCGGTCGTGTTCGACCAGCGCGGCGACGGGCTCGGGG
>JACCWP010000179.1 GCA_013697585.1 Nocardioidaceae bacterium | reverse complement strand
CTGCGGCTTCTGCCTGCCGACCTGCCCGACCTACGTGCTGTGGGGGGAGGAGATGGACTCGCCCCGCGGCCGGATCTACCTGATGAAGGAGGGCCTCGAGGGCGAGCCGATGAGCGACTCGATGGTCCAGCACTGGGACCGCTGCCTGGGCTGCATGGCGTGCGTGACCGCCTGTCCCTCGGGGGTCCAGTACGACCGGCTCATCGAGTCCACCCGCGCGCAGGTGGAGCGGCGACACGTTCGGACCGCGAAGGACCGCGCCCTGCGCGGCCTGATCTTCTCGCTGTTCCCGCACCCTCGCCGGCTTCGGTTACTGCGTGGCCCGCTCCGGGCGATGCAGCGCTCTGGGCTGGACCGGGCCATCCGGCGAACCGGCCTGCTCACGCGGATGGCGCCCCAGCTGGCCGCGATGGAGAGTCTGGCCCCGCGGATCGGCAAGCCCGAGCGGCTGCCCGCCCGGGCCCTGGCCGATGGCGAACGACGGATGGTCGTGGGGATGCTCACCGGCTGCGTCCAGGGCGCATTCTTCCCCGGCGTCAACGCCGCCACCGTCCGGGTGCTCCGGGCCGAGGGCTGCGAGGTCGTCATCCCGAGGAGCCAGGGCTGCTGCGGCGCGCTCTCGGTGCACAACGGCCGGGAGCCGGAGGCGCAGAAGTACGCCCGCGCCCTGGTCGACGCCTTCGATCGGGCCGGGGTCGAGAGGGTCGTCGTCAACGCGGCCGGCTGCGGCTCCACGATGAAGGAGTATGCCGACCTGCTGGCCGACGACCCCGCCTATGCCGAACGGGCCCGCGCGTTCGCGTCGACGGTGCGCGACATCTCCGAGCTCCTCGTCGAGCTCGGACCCGTCGCCGTCAGGCATCCGCTCGAGGTGAGCGTCGCCTACCACGATGCGTGCCACCTCGGTCACGCCCAGGGGGTGCGCAGTCAGCCGCGTCAGCTCCTGGGCCAGATCCCGGGTCTGGAGCTGCGCGAGATCGCCGAGGGCGAGCTGTGCTGCGGCTCGGCCGGCATCTACAACATCCTCAATCCCGAGCCCGCTCGCGAGCTCGGCGACCGCAAGGCAGGGCACGTCGCCGCCACCGAGGCCGAGCTGCTGGTCACCGCCAACCCCGGGTGCCTGCTGCAGATCGGCTCGGCGCTGCGCCGGTCCGGCACCCCGATGGCGACCGCGCACACCGTGGAGGTGCTCGACGCCTCACTCACCGGCGCGGCCCCCACCGCATTGACCGACCGTTGATCGACAGCTGACGAGAGGACGACATGTACCGACCCGACGTCGAGGCCATCGGGGGATCACTGACCGCGTCCGCATTGGTCGCGGCGCTCCCTCTGCTAGCGCTGTTCGTGTTGTTGGGCTGGCTGCGGATCACCGCGTGGATCGCGGGGCTGGTCGCGCTCGGGGTGGCGCTCATCGTGGCCGTCGCTGGCTTCGCGATGCCGGTTGACCAGGCCCTGGTGGTGACCTCCTGGGGCGCGGCGTTCGGCTTCTTCCCGATCCTCTGGATCGTCATCAACGCCATCTGGGTTTACAACATGACGGTCGAGACGGGGCACTTCGACGTGCTCCGTCGCTCGTTCGCCACGATCAGCGACGACATGCGGATCCAGGCGATCATCATCGCGTTCTGCTTCGGCGCGCTGCTCGAGGCACTCGCTGGCTTCGGCACGCCGGTCGCGATCACCAGCGTGATGCTGATAGCGCTGGGCTTCCGCCCGCTCAAGGCGGCGGTCCTGGCGCTGGTCGCCAACACCGCGCCGGTGGCGTTCGGCGCTCTGGCCACGCCGATCGTCACCTTGTCGGAGGTGACCCGGAGTGCGGTGCCTCAGGGTCAGCGCGAACAGTTCTCGCAAGAGAACCTTGGCGCCCTGGTGGGACACCAGACGCCGGTGCTGGCCCTGTTCGTCCCGCTGGTGCTGGTCTTCATCATCGACGGCCGCAGGGGCCTGCGGCAGACGTGGCTGCCAGCGCTGGTGTGCGGGGCCACGTTCGCCGTGGCTCAGTGGTTGACGGCCACCTACTACTCGGTGCAGCTCACCGACATCGTGGCGTCGTTGCTCGCCGCGCTCGCAGTCGTGGGGCTGCTGCGGGTGTGGCGGCCGGCCGAGGGTTACACCGACGCCGACCAGGATGCCGACCGCGACGGCGATCCCTCGCCTCTCGGCTCGTCGAGCGCACCGGGAGCAGGAGGCGTCAGGACCGAGACCCGGACCGACGCGCCGGCAGTACCCGACACCGGCGCCGAGGTGGCCAAGGCCTACTCGCCATACCTGGTGATCATCGCGATCTTCAGCATCGCCCAGATCCCGGCGATCAAAGCCGCGCTGGAGAAGAAGCCCTGGGCATACGAGTTCACCTGGCCAGGGCTCGATCTCGTGAGCGCGAGCGGCGCGCCGCCCGCCCCATACCTGTTCAACTGGCTGGCTGCGGCCGGAACTCTGACGATCGTCGCCGGACTGATCACGATGCCGATCATCGGCATCTCACCCGCCAGAGCGCTGAAGACGTACGCCGCGACCTACAAGCAGCTGCTCCCGGCGATCGTCACCGTGATGGCAGTCCTCGCGCTGGCGTACGTGATGAACAACTCCGGCCAGACCGGGGCTCTGGGCAACTGGCTGGCCGCGGCCGGCTCGGCGTTCGCGATCCTTTCTCCAGTGCTGGGCTGGCTCGGTGTCGCGGTGACCGGCTCGGACACGTCGTCCAACTCGCTGTTCGGCGCGTTGCAGGTGACCGCAGCCGAGCAGGCCGGCCTCGACCCGGCGCTGATGGCGGCGTCCAACTCGTCCGGCGGCGTGCTTGGCAAGATGATCTCGCCGCAGAACCTCGCGATCGCCGCCGCTGCCGTGGGGATGGCCGGACGCGAGGGCGACCTGTTCCGCAAGGTCGTCGGCTGGTCGATCGGACTGCTCGTGATCATGTGTGCCCTGGTCTACCTGCAGACCAACGTGCTGGAGTGGATGCTCCCCTAGCCTGGCCGTCGACGTCCACACAGAGGTTCACCAGCGCGGGTCGGCAATTCGCCTGACCAGCCCGCCCAGCCGCAATACAGTGCTGGCGTCGGGGCAACGCAGTCCCGTCGTACGCACCGGAGACACCATGCGGTCGACCTATCGCGTGTTGGCGATGCTCATCGCGCTGGGCGTCGTGCTGCAGGCGGCGTCCATCGCGTTCGCCTGGTTCGACGTGCTGTCTGCTGTCGACGACGGCCAGGCGTTCGCCGACTTCGACGACGACAGCAACGTCGGGCACCTGCTGCACAGCATCGGCGGCACGGTCATTCCCTTGCTGGGGCTCGTCTTGTTGATCGTCTCGTTCTTTGCCAAGATCCCCGGCGGCGTGAAGTGGGCAGCCATCGTCTTCGGTCTGATCGTGCTCCAGTTCGCGTTCGCCATCGTCGCGTTCGGGATCCCGGCCGTCGGAGCCCTGCACGGGATCAACGCGATCGCCATCGGCGTGCTCGCCGACCGGGCCGCGCGCCAGGTCGGTGCCAGCGACGCCGTCACCACGCCGCGGGCGCCGACAGCCGCCTGACACCGACCGGGGGAGGCATTGGTGGTCAACGTTCGGCGCGGGCAGCTACGTCTCATCCTCGCGACGGTCGCGACCGCCGCGATCGTCGTGCCACTGGGGTGGATGTGGTACGCGAGCCTGGTGCCCGAGACCTACTCGGTGATGGACATGGGCATCATCGACCTGGGCGGCGGACCGGGACCCTCGGACCACGCCGGCATGGACGAAACACCCGGCGCCCTCAGCGTCGACACCCTGACCGGTCCGCAGACGGGCACCCCTGACGTCGCGATGACCCTCACCGCCGAGCAAGGCGACCTCCCGCTCGAGGGCGGTCCAACGGTCGATGGCTACACGTTCAACGGCAGCTCGCCTGGTCCCGAGATCCGCGCCACGCAAGGCGATCTGGTGGAGGTCACGCTCGTCAACGAGTCCGTTTCCGAGGGCGTGACCATCCACTGGCACGGCGTCGACGTCCCCAACGCCGAGGATGGTGTCGCCGGTGTCACGCAGGACGCCGTTCCAACCGGGGGGGAGCACGTCTACCGCTTCGTGGCCGACGACACCGGCACGTACTGGTACCACTCGCACCAGGTCTCGCACGAGCAGGTGCGCGGTGGACTCTTCGGGACGCTCGTCGTCGAGCCCCGGGCCGCCCAGGTCGAGCCACCCGCTCTCGATGTCGTCATGGCTGTGCACGGCTATGACGGCACGGACACGATCAACGGCCGGGTCGGTGAGACGTGGGTCGACGCCGAGGCCGGCGACACGGCCCGGGTGCGTGTGGTCAACACCGACAGCGGCCCGATGCTCACGTGGGTCGCCGGAGCGCCGTACCGCGTGGCAGCGGTCGACGGACGCGACGTCAACAAGCCCACCGACGTCGAGGACACCGCGGTCCTGGTCACAGCCGGCGGTCGGGTCGACCTGGAGCTCACCATGCCCGCCGACGGCTCAGCCGTGCGGGTTGGCGCTGGCGGCGGGGAGACCTCAATGCTGGTCGGGCAGGACGAAGCCGACGCTCCTGGCACGGATGTCCCCGACGACGAGCTCGACCTGCTGTCGTACGGGACACCCGCGCCGCTGCCGTTCGACGTGACCGCGCCCGACCGCGAGTTCGACTACACCATTGGCAGGCGACCCGGCTTCCTCGACGGCAGGCCGGGCATGTGGTGGACGATCAACGGCAAGCTGTTCCCCGACGTGCCGATGTACGTCGTCGCCGAGGGTGACGTGGTCACGATGACGCTGGAGAACTCGAGCGGGCAGGTGCACCCCATGCACCTGCACGGTCACCACGCGGTGGTGCTCAGCCGCAACGGCATCGAGGCAACAGGTAGCCCGTGGTGGGTCGACTCGCTGGACGTCGGCGACGGCGAGACCTACGAGATCGCGTTCCTGGCCGACAACCCCGGGGTCTGGATGGACCACTGCCACAACCTGCCGCACGCGGCCGAGGGTCTGGTCGCGCACCTGATGTACGACGGTGTCAGCACCCCCTACGTCGTCGGCGGCGAGGACGACAACCACCCGGAGTAGCGCGCCGCGGGGTCAGGCGGTGTCTTGGGCCCGACTGTCGCAGTCGCCACACCTACACGGTGAATTCCGCACTGCTCGGGGGCCATAACCCCCGGGCAGTGCGGATTTCGCAAGGCCACCTGCGAAAACTGGGTCAGTGGCCGTGCCCGTGGCCGTGGCCCGCGCCACCGTCGGACTGGTCCTCCTCGGGCTTGTCCACCACCAGCGTCTCGGTGGTGAGCAGCATCGAGGCGATGGAGGCGGCGTTGGCGAGGGCCGACCGGGTCACCTTCACGGGGTCGAGGACGCCCTGGGCCACCAGGTCGCCGTACTCGCCCGTGGCGACGTTGTAGCCGACACCGCCACCATGCTCTCGAACCTTGGAGACGATGACCAGGCCGGGTTCACCGCCGTTCTCGGCGATCCAGCGCAGCGGCTCGGAGGCGGCGCGGCGGACGATGGCCACCCCGGTCGCCTCGTCACCGGACATGTCGAGCCCGCCGTCGAGGACCGCAGCGCAGTGGACGAGGGCGGAGCCGCCACCGGCGACAATGCCCTCCTCGATCGCGGCGCGCGTCGCGGACACGGCGTCCTCGATGCGGTGCTTCTTTTCCTTGAGCTCGACCTCGGTGGCCGCGCCGACCTGGATGACGCAGACGCCGCCAGCCAGCTTGGCCAGCCGCTCCTGCAGCTTCTCGCGGTCCCAGTCGGAGTCGCTGGCCTCGATCTCGGCCTTGATCTGCGAGACGCGGGCGTTGACGTCGGCCTCCTTGCCGCCGCCGTCGACGAGGGTCGTCTCGTCCTTGCTGACGACGACTCGCCGCGCCTGGCCGAGCACCTCGAGGCCGACCTGGTCGAGCTTGAGCCCGACCTCGGGGGCAACGACCTCGGCGCCAGTGAGGGTGGCGAGGTCTTGCAGCATCGCCTTGCGCCGGTCACCGAATGCCGGCGCCTTGACGGCCACCGACGTGAAGGTGCCGCGGATCTTGTTGACAACCAGGGTCGACAGCGCTTCGCCATCGACGTCTTCGGCCACGATGAACAGCGGCTTGCCGGCCTGCACGACCTTCTCCAGCAGCGGCAGCAGGTCGGAGACGGCCGAGATCTTGCCCTGGTGCAGCAGCACGTAGGCGTCGTCGAGCACGGCCTCCATCCGCTCGGTGTCGGTCACCATGTACGGCGACACGTAGCCCTTGTCGAACTGCATGCCCTCGGTGAACTCGAGGTCGGTGCCCAGGGTGTTCGACTCCTCGACCGTTATGACGCCGTCTTTGCCGACCTTGTCGAAGGCCTCGGCGATCAGCTCGCCGATGTGGGAGTCACGGGCCGAGATGGTGGCGACGTGGGCCATGTCGCCCTTGTCGTCGACGTCGCGAGCGGTCTCGAGCAGCTTGTCCGACACGGCGGTGACCGCGGCGTCGATGCCGCGCTTGAGCTCAACGGGGCTGGCGCCGGCGGCCACCGCGCGCAGACCCTCGTGGACCATCGCCTGCGCCAGCACGGTGGCTGTCGTGGTGCCGTCACCGGCGATGTCGTTGGTCTTGGTGGCGACCTCCTTGGCGAGCTGGGCGCCGAGGTTCTCGAACGGGTCGTCCAGCTCGATCTCGCGCGCGACGGTCACGCCGTCGTTGGTGATGGTGGGGGCGCCCCACTTCTTGTCCAGCACGACGTAGCGGCCCTTGGGGCCGAGGGTGACCTTGACGGTGTTGGCGAGCTTGTCGACACCGCGCTCGAGGGCGCGTCGAGCGTCCTCGTCGAACTCCAGGATCTTGGGCATGGTGGATCTGGTCCCTTCGACAGCTCGCCCCGGCGCCCAGCAGGGCTACCGGGGCGAGATGTGAGTCAGTTGGTGGTGGTGGGAGTCACTTGTCGACGACAGCGAGGACGTCGCGAGCGGAGAGGATGAGGTACTCCTCGTTGTTGTACTTGACCTCGGTGCCGCCGTACTTGCTGAAGACGACGATGTCGCCGTTGTTGATGTCCAGCGGGACGCGGGTGTCACCGGCCTCGTTGAAGCGGCCGGGACCGACGGCGAGGACCTCGCCCTCCTGCGGCTTCTCCTTGGCGGTGTCGGGGATGACCAGGCCGGAAGCCGTCGTCTGCTCCGCGTCCAGGGCCCGGACCACGATGCGGTCCTCGAGTGGCTTGATGGTGATCGACACTGTGCCGACCCTCCGTCTCAGGGATGTTGGGGGTGTGTACGTCGATGGTGGCTGCGCCGCACGCCGTCGCGGGGGTCGTGGACCCAGCCGGTTGGCAATCTCGTACCGAGAGTGCCAAGGACGAACATAGGGCGGACTTAGCACTCGGTCAACCCGAGTGCCAGGAATGAGCCCGCGTTCGCGTCCACGCTCATCTTCTCGTTGCTCCGTCGGCCGTTGTCCAGGGATCCCGGCGCTCGTGCAACCTTTCCGACCGGTCGGCGCATCCTTGGTGCGTACGAGGGAGGTGGCCCGGTGGACAGCATCAAGAGCGGCCGCGAAGCTGATGCGGACTTCAGCGACTACGTCGCCGCCCGCCAGCACGCGTTGCTGCGAACCGCGTTCGTGCTCACCGGCGAGCGGGCCAGCGCCGAGGACCTGCTGCAGACTGCACTGGCCAAGACGTACCTGTCGTGGTCGCGGATCCGCGACCCGCGGGCGGTCGACGCCTACGTCCGCAAGGTCATGGTCAACGAGCACACCAGCTGGTGGCGGCGGGCCTGGCGGCACCAGGAGCACAGCACCGGCCAACCACCGGACTGCGTGGGAACGGCGGCGGCCGGATCGGGGCAGGCCGACGGGGTCGGGGAGCGCGACGCCATGTGGTCACTGGTGCGGACGCTGGCTCCGCGGCAGCGCGCGGCCGTGGTCCTTCGCTTCTACGAGGACATGTCCGAGGCCGAGACGGCGCAGGTGCTGGGCTGCTCGATCGGCACGGTGAAGTCGCAGACGAGCCGGGCGCTGGCCAGCCTGCGCCGGCAGCTGTCCGAGGCCGGGGCGACGTCCCCGGCGGGAGGTTCGTGATGGACGACATTGCTACACGGCTGCGGGACTCGCTGCACCGGGGCGCCGACGCCCTGCCGTACGCACCGGACCTCACCCGCAGCGCCATGCACCGCGCACGGTCGATCCAGCGGCGTCGGCGAGTGAGCGCCGTGACGGCAGTGATCGCCGTGCTAGTGCTCAGCGTGCCCGCGGGGCTGGCGCTCGGCGACACGGTCACCAGCAGCGAGCCGCCGGTGGCGGACGGCTCGAGCGAAGCGACCGATCCGACGCAGGTCACGATCGACCTCGAGACGCTGCCAGCGGGCGAGCTGCCCGGCATCCCTTACCGCCAGTTCGACGCCTACCTATTCGGCGGCGGCAGCTATGACCTGGGCGGACTCGACCCGTACGAGATCGCCTCGTGGGACGCCGGCGCCGCGCTGCTGGTGTCCGACGGCGCCGGCCAAGAGGGAACGCTGTTCGTCGCCGACGGCTCCGGCCGGCCGCGGCCGATCGCCGAGCGAGTCGATTCGATCGGGGCGTCCGCCGACGGCACCCACCTGGCCTACGTGAGCGGCGGCCAGCTGGTCGTGCGCGACGCCGCCGAGGAGGAGCAAGCGGCGCCGACCCCGACGAGCGTCCCCGTCCCGACCGGCGCCGAGATCATCGATGTGACCAACGAGGCCCAGGTGCTGGTGTCGCCCGAGCAGGGACCGGCGCTGCTGCTGGACCGGCGCGGAGTCGAATCGAGGCTCCCCGCCGACGTGACCGCCTGGACAGTGCCGGGCGCCTCCTTCCTGCTGGCGTACATCACCCGCGTGGACGAGGTTCTGAACGCCTGCTCGGCCGTCGACGACGGAGCCAACCAGGTGCTGTGGGAGAGCTGCGACTGGACCGTCCGCGAGTTCAGTCCCGACGGCACGTGGGCCTACGCCGTGGCCAGCAGCACCGACGGCTACGGGCCGGTCGAGGTGGCGGTGCTCGACGCCGCCACGGGTGACGTGGTCCGGACCGTCCGCCTCGCCGCCGGCAACGGCCTCGTCGGCACGTTCCGGGACGCGGCCTGGGAGTCCGACGACCAGCTGCTGCTGCGGCTGGAGGCCGAGACCGGCGCGGGAGCCGAGGTCGCGCTCATACGGCTCGACGTGCCCGCCGCGGAGGTCGAGCTGGCGACTGGACCGGTCGAGGTCCGACCCGGCACCGGCGACTCGCCGTACCTGCTCGGCTGACCCCGTGCCTCCCCCGTCCCCCAGCCCCTCGCCACTCGCCACTCGCCCCTCGCGATCCGAGCGTTCTGCCGCCCCTGTCCCGCCGATCCGAGCGTTCTGCCATCCTCGAGCGCCATGACCGACGACCGGAGCGACACCCCTGGCACCTGGGACGAGCGCGCCACCGTGCTGACGATGCTCGGCTACGTACGCGAGACCGTGCACGTCAAGTGCGCGGGGCTGTCCGATGATCTGGCCGCCCAAGCCCCGCTCGCGACGTCGCCACTGAGCACGATCGGCGGCTTCGTCAACCACCTGCGCTGGGTGGAGCACTCGTGGTTCGAGACGCGCTTCCTCGGCGAACCCGACCGCGGCCCCTGGACCGACGAGGAACCGGACCGGGAGATGACGCTCGGCGCCGAGGGGTCGCTCGTTAACGTGCTCGCCGACTACCGCGGGCAGTGCGCACGCACCGACGAGATCGTGGCCACCCACGACCTGGACGACGTCGCCGCCCGACCACTGCGGGGAGGGCCATACCCGACACTGCGCTGGATCGTGCTGCACATGATCGAGGAGACCGCCCGGCACAACGGCCATCTCGACGTCTTGCGCGAGCTGGCCGACGGGACCACCGGCTCCTGATCGGTCAGCCG
>JACCWP010000177.1 GCA_013697585.1 Nocardioidaceae bacterium | reverse complement strand
ATCGGGCCGCCCAGGTTGAGCGTGCCGATGCTGTCGTCCCAAAAGTCCGTCGTACCAACGCCGCCCTGGGACTCGAGCGTGCCCTCCTCGTGCGACGAAGGGCACTCGAAAGGCGCGGAACCGTTGCTCGTGTAGTCGTAGCTGTATGTGCTGCCGTCCTCGCGCTCAGCGGTGAGCAGGTACGGCGTTTTGACAGTGAACACCACATAGGCAGTCCCGGTAACGCTCTCGACGAACGGCGGATCCCACTCGTCGGCTGCAGTCGCTGTCCATGTGATCGTCCCGCCGATGTGGAACTCGGGCTCGTCGCACGGCGTCGGCGCTGGCCCCCCCGGTGGGCCAGGCAACTCACCGGGTGGCAACTCACCGGGTGGCGGCAGGCCGGGCGCCGGCGGTTCTGGAACGCATGCTTCCACGACCTCGACCTTTGCGGTCGAGTCAGCCGCGATCTCGAGCGGCACGGCAGGCAAACCGAGGGTCTGGACTAACGCGACCAGGTCGTTGTGGCCCAGGTACGCACGGGTGGGAGTCCACGTGTATTCGAAGTGGGTTTGCGCCGAGGCGCTGATCGGGATCGTCGCGATCTGCGTCAGCGCGCCGTCTTTCCAGCGCGAGATGATCAAACCCTCGACATTGGGGCCGATCAGGAAGTAATCAATCGTCTTCGGGTCCAGGTCTATGGACAGCTTGACCGGCTTGCCCAACTGTACGCGCGCCTTGTCCGCGCTCAGGATGCCCGCCGGCGAGCTGGACAGTGGTTGGGATTCGTATTTGAGCGACAGGTCGAGCGAGACGTTCCCGAGAAGTCGCTCGACCGCCTTCTTCAGATCGTCGGACGGGGTCACCGACCCCGCAATCTTCATGTCGTAGTTCGACGCGTAGCCCGTATCGCGCACCTGGGCGTCGTCGTACGCCAGGTTCATCTGTTGTACGGGCCCGATCTTGGCGTCGATGAGGCTGTAGTCCTCCGTGCCGACGTGGGCGCCCAAGCCGGTCACGATGTTCAGCCCGACGCTCGCCTCCACCCGCATGTCGCTGAGAAACCTGACCTTTGACTCGAACTTGATGCCGTTGTTCTTGTCCGGCGTGCTGTCGGTGACCGAGCGGCAGATGGTGTTCGTGCATTCGAAGCCGATGGTCACGCTTGTGCCGAGGTGACCCGTTGGCCCGAGCTCGACGTCCACCGCCTTGATCTTGCCCTCGGCCGTCGCCTCCAGCCCGATTGGGATGGTGACGGCCAGGAACAAGGCGAGGATGCCGCCTAGGGGGATGGGGATGTGCTTGGACAGCTCGCATGACGCGCTTCCTTCGAATCCAGCCTCCGCCTTGAGGCCGCCAAAAACGTCGAGCGCGATCGGCCCTGCGAGCACGACCTTCGTGTGCTCTGCCGTCGTGGTGTCGGCCTCTTCCTTGCGTCCTTCGACCTGGAGTTTGAGCTCGGTGGTCGCCTTGATGCTGAAATCGGTGCTGCTGAACTTCGCCGCGACCGACGCCTTGCACTTGAGCGGGCCCCGCTCGAACTCGACCTCCTTCTCCACCTCGCGCTCGACCGCCAGCGCGGGATCTCTGTCGGCCAACGCGCCGCCGACCGAGGCGAACTGGTTGTTTGTGGCCACGGGTGCGAGGCCCGCGTCGCGCGAATCGAGGGGAACGTCAAAGTCGAACGAGTAGCGCGCCAGAAGGACCGGCAGCGGCACGAGCTCGTATTCGACGTCGATCCCCGTGGCGGTGGGCGAGGACGACAGGACTCGGCCGCCAATTCGCGCGCTGCCGGTTGCGAGCAGGATGGCGCCTGCAGCCGGGGCCTCGATCCCGGTGAGGCTTACCCGGTAGCGGTCGCCGTTGGCGGGCAATGCATTCGGATCGCCGAGCGGCTGCGGAGCGCTGACTACCTGCTGGTCCGACACCAGGACCGCGCCCGGTGCAGGCTGGGCCACCAGCACCACTACCGGAGTGGTGCGATCGCCGGCATCGGCATAGATGAGCGCGCCACCGAGGTCCGTCATGGCCGTGACGTTGCCATCACTGTCGACCGTTACCTGATCGGGGTCGCTGGAGCTCCAGGTGACGGGGACCGCCGCACCGTCCGTGCCAGTGGCAGCGGCAACGAGGTGGGCCGTTTGCCCGCGAGCCGTCATGAGGACTGCCGAGGGCGCCACCTCGATCGGCCCGGCCAGCGGCGGCCCCTGCGGCTGAGTGGGCGTTGGTGGCTCTGAGCCCGAGGGGTCGGCTGTGTCTACAGGTCCGCCCGACGATCCTGGCGCCTGACTCTCCGCCGGGGCGACGGAGCACGCGACGATAAACAGCGCGAGAGCGACGACAACGAGGTTCGCGCAGAACCAGCCGCGAATGTTCAATCCGGCGAGTATGCGCATGTGATCCCTCGCCGCGACGACCGTGAGTTGCGTGGCTGCGTCGCTAGCTCGGACGACATCGTAACAGACGGTTCTGGTGGATCGGCCGCTCCAGAAGAGGGTCTCGACCGAAAACCTCCATACGCCTCTAGCCTTGACGGCGCAGTAGGGAGGCTGATCGAGATGCAACAGGACAGCCGAAGAGCTCGCTGTAGAACTGCTGCGCACCCTGCGGATCGTCCGTCGCGAGGTCGACCGCGACCTGGCGTTACCTAGTGGAGGAACTCAACCCGACCATTTGCGTTGCTTCAAGAAGTCGCGACGTCAGCCGGGCCACCGCGGAAGACGGCGTCGAAAGTCGGCAGCACGTCGTTCGAGACGGCGGTTATGGGCTACGGTGTCGAGTGCCAGGAACTTCCCGAGTTCGTCACACGCCACTCACGATCCATCAGCTTCTCCGCCCGGTCGTCTGCACCAGGGACGTTCGTCGCAGCTCGCGTCGTCGGCCCGGGCTTTGAGCGTCATGTAGCCCGGACTATAGGCGAGGCGCCGCCCCGCCGAAAGGCGCGCCATTCGTGGGGAACAAGGTTGGGCTCGCATGCCCGAGCCTCGACCGCGAACGCCGGCGAGTGTCCGGCAAAGCAGATCGGAGGAGACAGCCATGGAGGCATACATGGACGAGCGGACGATGGAGGTCATCGGCCTGGCGGAGCACTCCCGCGAGATGCGGGCTGCGGCCAGCGCCATGGACCGAGCCGCGCGGCACGTGATCCACGACAAGGCCGGGGAGCGGCTCTACCGCAGGCTCCGCCTGACGGCCATCAGCTACCGGAGAGCCGCCCTCGCGGCCGACCGCGAGATCGTCGGCCTGGAGACGACACCCGCCGGCGGGTGATCCGTTACCAGGCCGTGACCAGGCCGGACAGACGAAGAGCCCCGGAGATCGCTCCCAGGGGCTCTTTCCTTATCGATTCAGATGGCGCGCCCGGCGGGACTCGAACCCACGACCTTCAGGTCCGCAACCTGACGCTCTATCCACTGAGCTACGGGCGCACTGGCGGAGAGGGAGGGATTCGAACCCTCGGAGCAGGTTACCCCACTCAA
>JACCWP010000174.1 GCA_013697585.1 Nocardioidaceae bacterium | reverse complement strand
ACCTCGGCCGCCGCCTCGACGGCGAGGTCGCGCAGGGCGCTGCGGTCTATCGCCACGGCGCCGCCATCCGCGGGTCGGGGCTGTCCTCGCCGCACAGCGCAGGGCGCGCGGCGTCGGGGTTGGCGCGCGGGTCGGCGCAGCAGCCGGTCGGGCAGACATCCCAGCTCGGTTGCCGCCCTCCGCAGCTCGGCCGACTCGGATGGCGGCCCGCCTCGGTGGCCGCCCGCTCCACCAGCAGCTCGCGGACCATGGCGACGAACCGCGGGTGCGTACCCGGAGTCGCCGCCCGTTCGAACCGCAACCCGAGCCGGTCCGCGGTCTCGCGCGCCTCGGTGTCGAGGTCGTACGCGACCTCCATGTGGTCGGAGACGAAGCCGATCGGCACCACGACGACGGCGGGAGTCCCGTTGGCTGCCAGGACCTCCAGGTGGTCGCTCACGTCGGGCTCCAGCCAGGGGGCTGTCGCAGGGCCCGACCGCGAGCAGTAGACGAGGTCGTGCTCGTGGGCCTGGCCGGTGCGGTCGCCGACGAGGCGGGTCACCGTGCTGGCGAGGTCGGCGTGCTGGCGGGCGTACGCGCCCCCTTCGGGACTACCCGCGTGCCGGCCGCTGGCTGCGGCCATCGCCGCGGGGACAGCGTGGGTGACGAAGACGAGCCGGGCCCCTCGGTCTCGGGCCGGCAACCGTCCGAGCGCGGCAACCGTGCCGTCGACGAAGGGCGCGACGAAGCCCGGGTGGTTGTAGTAGTGCCGCAGCTTGTCGAGCCGCGGCGCGCTCGAGCCGGCGGCGGCGACAGCGGCAAACAGGTCCTCGCGGTATTGCCGGCAGCCGGAGTACGACGCGTACGCGCTCGTCACGAAGCAAGCGGCCCTGCGCACTCCGTCGGCGGCCAGCTGCCTGAGGGTGTCGGCGAGGTACGGCGACCAGTTGCGGTTGCCCCAGTAGACACCGATGTCGACGCCGTGCACGGCCAGGTCGGCGCGGATCGCGGTCACGAGAGCGCGGTTCTGGTCGTTGATCGGGCTGCGGCCGCCGAACCGCTGGTAGTGCTCGGCGACCTGCACGAGCCGCTCGTCGGGGACGCCGCGGCCGGCGGTCACGTTGCGCAGGAACGGCAGCACGTCGGCCGGACCCTCAGGACCACCGAACGACACGACCAGCAGGGCCTCGTACGGGCTGACCGATGCGCCGTCCTCGGGAACCACGTCCCGAGCCTGACACGTACGCTGGCGTGCCCGCCCGTCGCCTGTCCGCAAAGAGTGGTCGTGCTCGCCCCGTACCGCCGGATCCTGTCCGTGCCCGGCACTGCCGCCTTCAGCGCCGCCGGGCTGCTCGCCCGACTGCCGATCTCGATGATCGGCCTCGGCATCGTGTTGCTGGTCAGCGCACGCACCGGCTCCTACGGTACTGCTGGCGCCATCGCCGCCGCCGCCATCATTGCCGAGGCCGCGGGGGGACCGGTGATCGCCCGGCTGGTGGACTCGCACGGGCAGGCTCGGGTCGCGTTGCCGGCGCTCGCCGTCTTCGCCCTGGGGGTGGCACTGCTGTGCCTGGGCGTGGAGTCGGATTGGCCGCGCGGCTGGTGGTACGTCGCGGCGGTCATCGCCGGCTTCGCCTTCCCGCCCTGGGGCTCACTGGTTCGTGCCCGGTGGGCGAGCGCGCTCGCCGAGCGGCGCGCCCTGCTGCCGACGGCGTTCGCGCTGGAGGCGGTCGTCGACGAGACCGTCTTCGTGATCGGGCCGGTGCTGGTCACCGCCCTGGTCACCGCCGTGCATCCGGTGGCCGGGCTGGTCAGCGCGGTGGTGCTCGGGGTGGTCGGAGGCCTGGCCCTGCTCGGCCAGCGGTCGACGGCCCCGGCGCCGGTCCCGCGACCACGGTCCAAGGCGAGTCGCGAGCCGATGGGGTGGGTGACCCTAGGCCCGCTCGCGATCGCCTCGAGCGGGCTCGGCATGTTCTTCGGTGGGGCGGAGGTCGCCACGGTCGCGTTCGCCGAAGAGGCGGGCAACCGGGGCGACGCGGGCTGGATGCTTGCCGTCTGGGCGATGGGCAGCCTGCTGGCGGGCGTGGCGGTGGGCAACCTCGGGCCCGGTGACTCGTTGCGCCGGTTCCGCTGGGGGGCCCTGGTGCTCACCGCCACGATGGCGACCACCCCGCTCGCGAGCAGCCCCGCCGTGCTGGCCGCGCTGCTGTTCGGCTCCGGGCTGGCGATCTCGCCGACACTGATCTCGTCGGTGGCCCTGGTCGAGCAGGCGGTCCCAACCGGTCGACTCACCGAGGGCATCAGCTGGATGACGACGGGGCTCATCATCGGAGTGGCGCCGGGTGCCGCACTGACCGGTGCCACCGTGGACGGGTACGGGGCGTCGGCGGCGTTCTGGGTGCCGGTGGGGGGTGGCGCGCTCGCGGCCGGACTCGCCTGGACTATCCGCGTGTCGTCGGCGCGGCGCATTGGATCGCCGGGGCCTGGGGATCAGACTGTCGGCGAGTCGTCCGCACGGGTACGTGC
>JACCWP010000164.1 GCA_013697585.1 Nocardioidaceae bacterium | reverse complement strand
AGCACGACCCCCGCGGCCACGGCCCCCGCGGTCGACGTACGCAGAACTGTGTCACCCAGCCGTACCGCCCGGACGGCTCGAACGCCGTAGGCCGGCGCGAGATCGTCGCCGGGACTTGCGGCCGACGTCGATACTGCGCCACTCGGCGTGGTGGAGGGCAGGAGGGCCGACAGCTCGGCGTCGGTGAGACCGCCCTCGGGGCCGACGACCAGCACCACGTCAGCCACGCCACCGGGCACCGAGAGCGGCTCGGCCGCCCCCTCGTGGAGCACCAGCCCGCAGGACGAGTCGGCCAGCAGCGCGGCGACCTCGGCGGTCGAGGCGGTCGACGCGACCTCGCAGAACCACGCCCGCCGCGACTGCTTCGACGCCTCGTGCGCCCAAGCCCCCCACCGGGCCACCAGCCGCTCGCCGTGCTCGCCCGACACCCGCACCTGGCTGCGCGCGGATGCCCACGGCACGATCCGGTCGACACCCACCTCGGTGAGCGCCTCGACCGCCAGCTCGGCCCGCGAACCCTTCGGCATCGCCTGGACGACGGTGACCCGCGGCGCCGGCACCGGGACCCTGGCTCGCGACTCGACCGAGACGTCGACGCCACGCTTGTCCACCGCGCGTACGCGACCCTGCACGATCGCCCCGCGACCGTCGGACACGGCGACGCGTTCGCCCACCGCGAGCCGGCGCACCACCGCCGCGTGGTGACCCTCCGCGCCGGAAAGCCGCAGCACCTCGGCTCCCACGGAGGACGCCCAGAAGACCGGAGGGCCCATCTCAGCGGGGGCCGAAGGCGTTGCGCAGCCGGCCGAACACCCCCTTGGACGAGGGCACGAACTGTCCGCTCGGCTGCTCCTCGTGGCGGACCTCGGCCAACCGCCGCAGCAGGTCCTCCTGCTCGCCGTCGAGCCTGGTCGGCGTGTCCACCACGACGCGGACCACGAGGTCGCCGCGCCCGTTTCCGCGCAGCCGCGGGACCCCTCGTCCGCGCAGGCCGGTCTGCTCGCCCGACTGCGTGCCGGCGGGTACGTCCAGTGGCACGGTCTTGTCGACGTCGGACGCGCCGGTGTCGGCCTCGAGCGTGGGCAGGTCGATCTGGGTACCGAGCGCGGCCGCCGTCATGGGCACGTGCACGTCGCAGAGCAGGTCGTCGCCGTGCCGGGTGAAGACCGGGTGCGGCGCGACGTCGATCTCGACGTAGAGGTCGCCCGCCGGGCCGCCTCCAGGCCCGACCTCGCCCTGGCCGGTGAGCTGAACCCGGGTGCCCGAGTCGACGCCCGACGGGACCTTCACGGAGATGCTGCGCCGCGACCGTACGCGACCATCGCCGGTGCATTCCGGGCACGGGTTGGGGATCACCGACCCGTGACCCCGACACGTCGGGCACGGCCGCGCGGTGCGGATCTCGCCGAGGAACGAGCGCTGCACCTGCGTGACCTCACCGCGCCCACGACAGGTCTCGCACGGCACCGGCCGCGACCCCTCGGCCGCCCCGCTGCCGCCACAGCGCGTGCAGGCGACTGCGGTGTCGACGGTCAGCTCCTGCGTCGTACCGAACGCGGCCTCGGCCAGCTCGACCTCGAGCCGGATCAGCGCGTCCTGCCCCCGGCGGCTGCGCGGGCGGGGCCCGCGGCTGCCACCCTGCCCGAAGAACGCGTCCATGATGTCGGTGAACGAGAACCCGGCGCCCGCGCCGCCGAAGCCGCCGGACGCGCTCAGGGGATCGCCCCCCAGGTCATACAGCTCCCGCTTCTGCGGGTCGGCCAGCACCTCGTAGGCAGCCGTCACCTGCTTGAACCGGTCCTGGGTAGCCGGGTCGGGGTTGACGTCAGGGTGCAGCTGGCGCGCCAGCCGGCGGTAGGCCTTCTTGATGTCGTCGGTCCCGGCGTCGCGGGAGACGCCGAGGAGCTCGTAGTAGTCGGTCATGCTCCAGCCAGGGGTCGGGGCTTCGGGGTACGGGTGCGCGCGAGAAGGGCAGTCATCGGGTGGGCACGGGAGTGGTCAGCCGTCAGTCAGCGCCCTGCCGACATACCGGGCGACCGCGCGGACGGCGGCGATCGAGCCGGGGTAGTCCATCCGGGTGGGTCCGACGATGCCGAGCGTCGCGAGCGGCTCGCCGTCAGGACCGTAGCCGCTGGCAACGACCGACGTGCTGGTGAGTTCCCGCAACGGCACCTCGCTGCCGATCCGTACCGTCACTGCGGACGGGTCGGTGGCCTCGCCCAGCAGCCGCAGCAGCACGACATGTTCCTCCAGCGCCTCCAGGAGCGGGCGGATCGAGCGGTCGAAGTCCTCACCGAAGCGGGCCAGGTTGGCCGTCCCGCCCACCAGCACCCGTTCGTCGGAGCGGTCGTCTGAGAACGCCTCGACCAGAGCGCTCAGCACGACGGCCACCGCGGGTCGGTCGTCGGACGGCACTGTCGCCGACAGCTCAGTGAGCCGCTCGACGGCCTCGGGCAGCCGGCGCCCGACGGTGGCGGTGTTGAGCCGCGCCCGAAGGTCTGCCACCAGCGTCTCGGACACCGGCCCCGGCATCTCGACGACCCGCTGCTCGACCCGACCCGAGCTCGTGATCAGCACCGCCAGCAACCGAGCAGGTGCCATCACGAGCAGCTCGACGTGCCGCACGGTCGATCGGGTGAGCGTCGGGTACTGCACGATCGCCACTTGACGGGTCATCTGAGCCAGCAGCCGCACGCTGCGCTGCACCACGTCGTCGACGTCGACAGCTCCGTCGAGGAACGTGCCGATCGCGCGCCGCTCCGGAGTCGACAGCGGGCGTACGGACGACAACCGGTCGACGAACAGCCGGTAGCCCTTGTCGGTCGGCACCCGGCCGGCGCTGGTGTGCGGCTGGGCGATGAAGCCGTCCTCCTCCAGCGCCGCCATGTCGTTGCGCACGGTCGCGGGCGAGACCCCGAGGCCGTGCCGCTCGACCAGCGCCTTGGAGCCGACCGGTTCCTGGGTGGAGACGTAGTCCTCGATGATGGCACGCAGCACGGCCAGCTTGCGGTCGTCGAGCACGACGCTCCCTTCCTGGCACTCCACTGGCTTCCTGGCACTCCGCCGGCTTCCTGGCACTCCACCCGGGGCCGTCCTGGCACTCCGTCGAGCCGAGTGCCAGTCTACGCGGCATGACCACGACGAGCGGGTGGCGCGAGGTCGGCGACCGGTGCTTCGCCAGGCGATATGAACCCTTCGACGTCACGTGTGGCGTCGTCGTGGGCGACGCGGGCTTGCTCGTGATCGACACCAGGATGTCGACACGGCAAGGTCGCGCGCTGGTCGACGACCTGAGCGCCCTGTCGTCGCTTCCCGTGCACGCGGTGCTGAACACGCACCTGCACTTCGACCACACGTATGGCAACGCCGCCCTGCGCGAACGCTGGCCCGATGTGCCCCTGGTGGCGCACGAGACCGTCCCGGCCGACCTGGTTGCCGACGAGTGCCGGATCAAGGACCGATATCGCGACGAGCCCGACGACCCGTGCCGCGACGAGGTGCTGGCGACGGATCTCGTGACACCTGACGCCGTGTTCAGCTCGGTGTGGTCGGTCGAGCTCGGCGGCTGCTACGTGGAGGCGGTGCACCCGGGGCGCGGCCACACCGCAGGCGACGTCGTCGTGCGGGTGCCGTCCGCCGACGTGGTCTACGCGGGCGACCTGGTCGAGGAGTCGGCCCCGCCTGCGTACGGGCCTGACAGCTGGCCGCTGGAGTGGCCACAGACCGTCGAGCTGGTGGTCGGCCTGCTGTCCGAGCGCACGGTGGTGGTTCCTGGGCACGGCGCGCCGGTCGGCAAGGACTTCGTGCTGGGCCAGCGCGTCGACCTCGCCGACGTGGCCGGTCAGGTGCAGGCGCTGGCCGCCGCGGGGGTCCCTGTCGACGACGCGGTCGCGCGGGGCAGCTGGCCGTTCGGTCCCGAGCTGGTGGAGCACGCCGTCCGCCGCGGCTACGCCCACCTCGCCCGCCCCTGACGGTCCCGGGGCAGTGCGGTGGCCCCGCGACGGGCCGACTGCGGGCGATCTCGTGTCATCGTGGTGGCCCCCAGCGCCACAAGGGCACGACGTTGCGTCTGCGCCGCCGGCGCAGCGCGCGGTGCGCCCCCGGTGATCACCCGCGCCCTGACCGCAAAGGAATGTTTGCAAAGGGGTCTTTGCAGTTGTACGGTGCCCGCGTGGACCTCGAGACCATCACCCCCGACGCGACCGCGCTCCGCGCGCTCTCGCACCCGGTCCGGCTGCGAATCCTCGGCCGGCTGCGCTTCGACGGTCCGGCGACGGCGACATCGCTCGCGCAGCGGCTCGGTCTCAACTCCGGCGCGACCTCGTACCACCTGAGGCAGCTGGCCGCCCACGGCTTCGTCGTCGACGACACCACCCGCGGCAACGGCCGCGAGCGCTGGTGGCGGGCCGCGCACCAGTCCACCCGGACGCCCGACGAGGCCGAGCAGGCCCAAGACCCCGCGGCGCAGGACGCGAACGACGCGTTCAATCAGGCCGTCGCGGTCGTGCACACCGAGGGCCTGCAGCGCGCGGTCGAGGAGCGTCCGCTGCTGCCCGTGCCGTGGCGGGCCGCATCCACGTTGAGCGACTGGGGACTGCGGCTGACGCCGGGTCGCGCGCAACAGCTGATGAAGGCGGTCGTCGCCGTGGTAGACGGCTGGGAGGAGGACGGCGAGGGCGAGCCCGGAGCTGAGCTGTACCAGGTCGTCCTGCACACCTATCCCCGGCCGGGCCGGGTCGCGACGGAGCCCTGCTCATGAGCCGCCGCACGCCCCTGGTCGGCTGGCTGACGGCCGAGACGATCTCGCTGACCGGCACCCGGGTGTCGATGATCGCGATCCCGTGGTTCGTGCTCACGACGACGGGCAGCGCGACCCAGACCGGAGTGGTGGCGTTCGCCGAGATGGCGCCGTACGTGCTGGCCAAGGCATTGGCCGGCCCACTCGTCGACCGCATCGGTGCGCGGCGGGTGTGCGTCGCCACCGACTCCGCCAGCTTCGCTGCCGTGGGCGCGATCCCGCTGCTGCACGCCGTGGACGTGCTCACGTTCCCGCTGCTGGTGGCACTCGTGGCGGTGGCCGGCGCGCTCCGGGGTCCGGCGGACGGGGCCAAGCACGCGCTGGTGCCGGCTGTCGCCGACGCGAGCGCGGTGCCGATGGAGCGGGTCACCGGGCTGGCCGGAGCGGCCGAGCGGCTCGCGAGCACGGTCGGTGCGGCGGCAGCGGGTCTCGTCGTGGTCGCGGTCGGCCCGGCGCCGGCGCTGGTGATCGACGCCGCCAGCTTCGCGGTCGCTGCCCTGCTGATCGCGCTGACGGCACCGGGCGGCACCGCCGGTGCCGAGGGGCCTGATGACGCGGCGCCGTACCTGACCCGGTTCCGGGAGGGCTGGCGGTTCCTGCGGCACGACCCGGTGCTGGTGGCCATCACCGGCATGGTCGCGGTCACGAACCTGCTCGACCAGGCGTACGTGGTCGTGCTGGTCCCGGTGTGGGCGGAGCGCTCGGGCGGCGGTGCGGCGGTGATCGGGCTGTTGTTCGCGACCTTCAGCGCCTTCGCGGTCCTCGGCAGCGTGATCGCGGCGACGATCGCGGAACGGCTGCCGCGGCGCCTGGTCTATCTGGTGGCATTTCTGATCGTGGGCGCACCGCGCTTCGTCGTGCTCGCGATCGACGCACCGTTGGCGGTGGTGCTGGCGGTCGCGGTCGTCGGCGGCTTCGCCACCGGGTTCATCAACCCCATCCTGGGCGCGGTCATCTTCGAGCGGATCCCGGCCCGGCTGGTCGGGCGAGTCACCGGCCTGACGACGTCGCTGTGCTGGGCTCTGATCCCGCTCGGTGGCCTCGCGGGCGGGCTCGCCGTCGGGGGTGTCGGTCTGACGCCCGCGCTGTTGGTGTTCGGTGCTGCCTACTTCGCCGCCACGACCTTGCCCGCCCTGCTGCCTCAGTGGCGCGAGATCGACCGACGTCCAGCACCGGCCGCCAGCGAGGTCGCCGTCGCCGTCCGCGACCCGTCCGCGGTTTGATGGGCGCATGACGCAGCCGCCGCAGCCGTACCCGTCCGGGGACCTCGTCCCCACCGGTGACGACAAGAACTGGGCGGGGGTGGCACACCTGGGGTCGCTGCTTGCGGCCTACCTCGCGCTCGGACTGCTCGCTCCGCTGATCGTGCTCTTGATCAAGGGGCAGTCCCCGTACGTACGCCGGCACGCCGTCGAGTCGCTGAACTTCCAGATCACCACGCTGATCTGGGTCGCGATCGGATTCCTGCTGGCGCTCGCGACGTTGGGCCTCGGGTTGTTCGTGATCATCCCGATCGCCGTGGTGGTCGCCGTGCTCTATCTGGTCGTCGTGATAGTCGCCGGCGTGAAGGCGCTGAACGGCGACGACTTCCGCTACCCGCTGACCTTCCGGCTCGTGTCCTGAGGCGCGTTGCTAAAGCTGGTCAGCCAGCGAAGAGCCCGCCCCCTCAGCGAAGCTGCAACGGGGTTCGCCCAGCCGTTCGCGGGGATGGCGCCCGGGTGCGGCTGATCAAGCCAGCAGCGCGCCTGGTGCGGCTGCTCAAGCCAGCAGCCGGCGGACCACGGCATCGGCCAGCATCCGCCCGCGTCGGGTGAGCACCACCCGGTCCGGCCGTCCAGCCGTGACCAGGTCGTCGGCCACGAGCCCCGACAAGGCTGCCCGCCCGTGCTCGTCGAGGACGTCGACGGGAAGCCCGGAGGCGAGGCGGACCTCCAGCAGGACGCGCTCGGTGCGACGCGTCTCGTCGTCGAGCTGCTCGCGGGCCTGCGCGGGACTCTTGCCCTCAGCGAGCCGAGCCGCATAGGCGACAGGGTGCTTGACGTTCCACCACCGCACCCCGCCCACGTGCGAGTGGGCGCCGGGCCCGACGCCCCACCAGTCGGCGCCCGTCCAGTACGCCAGGTTGTGCCGGCTCGAGGCGTCAGGGCCGAGGGCCCAGTTGGACAGCTCGTACCAGGTGTAGCCAGCAGCCGAGAGCACGTCGTCAGCGAGCTCGTACTTGTCCGCGGCGGCGTCGTCGTCGGGGGCGGGCAGCTCGCCACGGCCCACCCGTCGGGCCAGCGCGGTCCCGTCCTCGACGATCAACGTGTACGTGCTGAGGTGGTCGGGTTCCATCGCCAACGCGGCCTCCAGGGAGGCCCGCCAGTCACCCAGGGACTCCCCCGGCGTGCTGTGGATCAGGTCGAGGCTGACCTGCTCGAAGCCCGCCTGCCGCGCCATCGTCACCGCCGGCGCGACGCCTGCCGGGTCGTGGGTGCGATCGAGCGTGGCGAGCACGTGCGGGACCACCGACTGCATGCCGTACGAGATGCGGGTGAATCCGCCGGCGCGCAAGAGCTCCAGCCCGGCGGCGTCGACGCCGTCCGGGTTGGCCTCCGTCGTGATCTCGGCATCCGCAGCGACGCCGAACAGCAGACGGGCGGCGTCGAGCACCCGGACCAGGTCGGGTGCCGGCAGCAGGGTCGGTGTGCCGCCACCGAAGAACACCGTCGCGAGCTCGGGCACCGGGCCAGGCCCAGCGCTCAGCACGTGTCTGGCCAGGCCCAGCTCGGCGATGACGGTGTCGGCATACGTCGCGCGCGACGCACCTGCGCCCAGCTCGGCCGCGGTGTAGGTGTTGAAGTCGCAGTAGCCGCAGCGCACGGCGCAGAACGGCACGTGCACGTAGAGCCCCAGTGACCGCGTGCCCAACGCCTCCAACGCGGAGCCCGGCAACGACCCGTCGCTCGGTGCGGGGTCGCCCGGGGGCAGCGTCGGCGTCACCGTCCCAGTCTGCCGGCCCCGCAATGCGGGGACTTCCACCGCGAAACCCGCACTTCCCCCGCGCTGCAGCGCCCCAGGAGTGCGACTTTCGCAGGGGGCCCTGCGAAAGCTGCGCGCGGGTCAGCGGTAGAGGGCGTCGAGGTCGGCGCGGTAGTTGTCCTCGACTACCTTGCGCTTGACCTTCATGCTCGGGGTGAGCTCGCCCGACTCGACGGTGAGGTCGTGGTCGAGCACGATGAACTGCTTGATCTGCTCCCACCGGTTCAGCCGGGCGTTGAGCTCATCGACGTAGCCCTGGATCTCCTCCCGCATGGCGCCCGCGGTCACCACGTCGGCGTACGCACCCGGCAGCTGCCGGCGGCCGGACCACTCGGCCACGGCGTCGGGGTCGAGCGCGATCAGTGCCGAGCAGAAGTTGCGGTTGTGACCGTGCACCAGGATCTGGCTGACCAGCGGGCAGAGCGCCTTGAACGCTCCCTCCACGTGCGACGGCGCGACGTACTTGCCACCTGAGGTCTTGAACAGGTCCTTCTTGCGGTCCGTGATCCGGACGAACCCGTCGGAGTCGATCTCACCGATGTCGCCGGTGTGCAGCCAACCGTCGTGGTCGAGCGCCTCGGCCGTCGCCTCAGGCATCTCGTGGTAGCCGGCCATCACGCCGGGGCCCTTGATGAGCACCTCGCCGTCGTCGGCGATGGCGAACTCCGTACCCGGCAGCGGCAGCCCGATGGTGCCGAGGCGATAGCTCTCGGGCCGGTTGACGCACGACCCGGCCGAGCTCTCCGTCAGTCCGTACCCCTCGAGGATCAAGATGCCGGCAGCGTGAAACCACTCGGCGACGTCCTTGCTCAGCGCCGCCGAGCCGGAGAGGAAGAACCGGACCCGGCCGCCGAAGCGGGCGCGCACCTTGGAGAACACGAGTCGGTCGGCCAGCCTGTGCTGCGCGGCCAGCAGCGGCGAGACCGAGCGTCCAGCGCGCCGCGCGGACGACACCTGCGCACCGACACCGACCGCCCAGTCGAAGATCTTGGCCTTGGCCGCGCCCTCGGACCGCGCAGTCGTGACGATCCGGCCGTAGGCCTTCTCGAAGATGCGCGGTGCGGCGCCCATCCAGGTCGGCTGCACCACCGCGAGGTTGTCGACGATCCTGTCCACCCGGCCATCGACGGCGGTGGGGAAGCCGATGGCGAGCTGGGTGGTCAGCAGCACCTTGCCGAACGAGTGCGCCATCGGCAGCCAGAGGTACTGCAGGTCGTCGATGCTCAAGATCCCGGTGGCGGCGACCGCCTCTCCCTCGTAGGTCCAGCCGCCGTGGGTCAGCCGCACCCCCTTGGGCCGCCCGGTCGTGCCCGAGGTGTAGATCAGCGTCGCGAGGCTGTCGGGTGCGATCGCCGCGACCCGTTCGTCGACCGCCTGAGGGTGGTCGGCCAGGTGCGCGGCGCCCAGCTCGGCGAGCCGGGACAGCGACATCACCCAACCGCCGTCTGCGTCACCATCGTCAGGAGTGCCGTCGAACGTCACGACCCGGGTGACGCCACGCAGTTCGGCACGCTGGGCACGCAGCTTGGCGACCTGCTCGTCGTCCTCGGCAAAGACCACGACGCTGTCCGAGTCGGCCAGGACGTACGCGACATCGGGCGCCAGCGTCGTCGGATAGACCGTGGTGGTCGCCGCTCCCGCGCACATGACTGCCAGGTCGGCCACGATCCACTCGTACCGGGTGGTCGAGCTGATCGCGACCAGCTGCTGCGGACGCACCCCGAGCGCGACCAGCCCCGCAGCGGTGTTGCGCACCTCGACAGCCGTCTCGGTCCACGTACGCGACACCCAGTCGGCGCCGACCGGGAAGCGATAGGCCTCACCGGCGGGGGTGGCGGCCACCCGGTCCAGGAACATCCGGGCGACGTTGGGGGCGCGGTCGTGGACACGCTTGAGGTCATCGGACGTCGGCAGCGTCGTCGACATGGCCATCCTGTCAGGGTGGGTGCTGCAGCCGAGGGTAGGCCAGAACACGTCGCCGTGGCACGCGACGGTGGGGCCGCGGCGCCGGGCGCTCCGGTCTCAGCTCGGCACGCTCGCTGCGTACTCGCGCGCGGTGGCCAGGGCCTCGTGTCGCACCCGCGGCTCCACCAGCAGCCTGGGAAGCAGTGCGCGCTCGGTCGTGACTGCGCGGAACATCAAGCCCACGGTCACGTCGTGGTCGCGGGTCTCGACCACCTCGACCGGATCGCCTGCCCGCAGCTGCCCCCCCTCCAGCACCCGGAGGTAGGCCCCCGGACGAGCCTCCTGGGTGAACCGGCGCACCCAGGTGGGCTCCTGCAGCCAGGTCTGGAAGGTGAGGCACGGGATGCGTACGTCGCCGATCTCGAGGAGCACTGACCCGATACGCCATCGCTCGCCTATGCGCGCCTCGGTGACGTCGACCCCCGACAGCGTGAGGTTCTCGCCGAACGAGCCGGGCAGCAGCTCGCGCTCGAGCCGCTCGGCCCATAGGGCGAGGTCCTCGGCGGCGTAGGCATAGACCGCCTGCTCGGGGCCTCCGTGGTGGGCCGTGTCGACCTGCACATCACCGGTCAGGCCGAGCCGACCGACCGCGACGTCGCCCGGAACCGGCCGCTTGTCGATGCCGCTGCGCTCACGCCGGCCGCGCCACTCGATCTCGCGAGCCGAGCCTGCGTTGGCGGACAGGAGATGGCCCACGCGGCGCAGGCTACCCCGCCCCGCGCTCGCCCCCCGCCCGCAATGCGGGGTTGTGGCTGACATCGCGGCGCCGCAGACCGCCAGAACCCCGCATTGCGGGGTGCGGGGCAGAGGGGGCCGGGAGCGCTCGCGACAAGGCACCGGCCAGGGCTACCGTCGACGTGACACCGGACATCCCTCGAGGAGTCGCCATGTGGTGCACCGTCGTCCCCCCGTTCCTGCTCGAGCGGCTAGGCGAGGCCGGCAGCGGCCGGCCCGCCGAGGCCGCCCAGCTCACTCTCGAGATCGACCGCGAGCAACGTGCCCGCCGGCGGGCGGGCGCCACGGGCCGGCCCGCCGACGACGGCGATCGAGGGGACCGCGAGGACCGTACCGACGCCCGACGGCGCATCCACGACGCCGAGCACGCGCAGCGGTTGCCGGGCGAGCTGGTGCGGCGCGAGAACGCCGACGCCAGCGGCGATCGCGCCGTCGACGAGGCCTACTTCGGTCTCGGCGCCACCTGGCGGCTCTACCACGAGATCTTCGGCCGCGAGTCGCTCGACGACCGCCGCCTGCCGCTGGTGGCGACGGTCCACTTCGGGCGCGACTACGACAACGCGATGTGGAACGGCGAGCAGATGGTCTTCGGTGACGGGGACGGCGAGCTCTTCAACCGCTTCACGATCGCCATCGACATCATCGGCCACGAGCTGGCGCACGGCGTCACGCAGTACACCGCGGGCCTCGAGTACCAGGGCCAGTCGGGCGCTCTCAACGAGTCGATGTCCGACGTTTTCGGCTCGCTGGTCAAGCAACGGCACGCCCGCGAGAGCGCGGGCAACGCGGACTGGCTGATCGGGGAGGGACTGTTCACCGATCGCGTCCAGGGCAAGGCGCTGCGCTCGATGAAGGCACCCGGAACGGCCTACGACGACGACGTGATCGGCAAGGACCCACAGCCGGCGACGATGGACGACTACGTCGAGACCACCGAGGACAACGGGGGCGTCCACATCAACTCGGGTATCCCCAACCACGCCTTCTATCTCGCCGCCACCGCGACCGACGGGCGCGCCTGGGAGCGGGCCGGGCTGATCTGGTACGACGTGCTCACGGGCGGCCAGGTGCCACCCGACTGCGATTTCGCGACCTTCGCGTCGCTGACCGTCGACGCGGCCAAAGCACGCTTCGACACCGACTCGGACGAAGCGACCGCCGTGGCCGACGCGTGGCGTGCTGTCGGCGTCTCCGGGTGACCCGCCGGTTGCGGGTGACCCGCTCCGGTGGGTTCGCCGGGCTGCGCCGCGAACGCGACGTCGACATCGACGACGGCACGCCGGCCACCGAGGGCCTGCGGGCACTGCTCGACTCGGGTCGGCTTCGCACCGCCGGCGCAGGTCAGCCCGACCGCTTCGTCTACCGGATCACCGATGACGCGGACCTCGACGTGACCGTCCAGGAGCAGGACCTGAGCGACGACGACCGCGCCGTGCTGGACGACGCCCTGCGAGGCTGACCCGACCCCAACCCGCGGGTACGAGCCCGACGTTGCCGTGCCGGTCGAAGCTCGCGCGGCGTCACCGGCCGCCCTTGCCTTCGCCGGGACCAGATGTCGACAGCGCGGCGATGAATGCCTCCTGCGGCACCTCGACCCGGCCGACCATCTTCATCCGCTTCTTGCCCTCCTTCTGCTTCTCCAGCAGCTTGCGCTTGCGGGTGATGTCACCGCCGTAGCACTTGGCGAGGACGTCCTTGCGGATGGCGCGAATCGTCTCGCGGGCGATCACCCGGGCCCCGATCGCCGCCTGGATCGGCACCTCGAACTGCTGACGCGGGATGAGCTCCTTGAGCCTTTGCGCGAGCGCCACGCCGTAGCCGTAGGCCTGGTCGCGGTGCACGATCGCCGAGAACG
The DNA here is from genome assembly GCA_013697585.1 of Nocardioidaceae bacterium. GTDB lineage: Bacteria > Actinomycetota > Actinomycetes > Propionibacteriales > Nocardioidaceae > JACCWP01. The sequence goes on along the minus strand of JACCWP010000164.1, from coordinate 2,462 downwards.
CGTCGACCGGCTCACCGTGCAGCAGCACGTCGACCTTGACCAGGTCGGCCACTTGGTCGTCGACCGGCTCGTAGTCGAGGCTGGCGTAGCCGCGGGTACGTGACTTCAGCTGGTCGAAGAAGTCGAAGACGATCTCGGCCATCGGCAGCCGATAGCGCAGCTCCACCCGGTCCTGCGACAGGTAGTCCATGCCGTGCAACGCACCGCGGCGGCTCTGGCACAGCTCCATCACCGTGCCGATGAAGTCCTTCGGGGTCAGCACGGTCGCTCGCACGACCGGCTCGTGCACCTCGGCGATCTTGCCGCTCGGGTACTCGCTGGGGTTGGTCACCACGTGCTCGGCGCCGTCCTCCATGACGACCCGATAGATCACGTTAGGTGCGGTGGAGATCAGGTCGAGGCCCGACTCCCGCTCGAGCCGCTCGCGCACGATCTCCATGTGCAGCAGGCCGAGAAAGCCACAGCGGAACCCGAAGCCCAACGCGCCAGACGTCTCCGGCTCGTAGGCGAGGGCGGCGTCGTTGAGCTGGAGCTTGTCCAGCGCCTCGCGCAGGTCGGGATAGTCGGCGCCGTCGATGGGGTAGAGCCCGGCGAAGACCATGGGGTTGGGGTGCCGGTAGCCTCCGAGCGCCTCGGTCGCTCCCCTGACGGCGGATGTCACGGTGTCCCCGACCCGGCTCTGCCGGACCTCCTTGACCCCGGTGATCAGGTAGCCCACCTCGCCCACCGACAGCTCGGCGGCCGCCACCGGCTCGGGTGAGATGACCCCGACCTCGAGCATCTCGTGGGTCGAGCCGGTCGACATCATCGTGATGCGGTCGCGGTGCGTGAGGCGGCCGTCGACGACGCGCACGTAGGTCACGACGCCGCGATAGGTGTCGTACACGGAGTCGAAGATGAGCGCTCGCGGCGGGGCGTCGACCACCCCCTGCGGCGCCGGCACCTGCGCGACGATCTGCTCCAGCAGGTCGCCGACGCCCGCGCCGGTCTTGGCCGACACCCGCAGCACGTCATCCGGGTCGCCCCCGATGACGTGGGCAAGCTCGGCGGCATACCGGTCGGCCTGGGCGTTGGGGAGGTCGATCTTGTTCAGCACCGGGATGACGTGCATGTCGGCGTCGAGCGCCAGATAGAGGTTGGCCAGCGTCTGCGCCTCGATGCCCTGGGCGGCGTCGACGAGCAGCACAGCGCCCTCGCAGGCGGCCAGGCTGCGGCTCACCTCGTAGGTGAAGTCGACGTGACCCGGGGTGTCGATCAGGTTGAGCACGTGCGTGCGGCCGGCCCCCGCACCTGACTGGGGGGTGAACGGCAGCCGCACCGCCTGGCTCTTGATGGTGATACCGCGCTCGCGCTCGATGTCCATCCGGTCCAGGTACTGCGCGCGCATGGTGCGGTCGTCGACGACCCCCGTCAGCTGCAGCATGCGGTCGGCCAGCGTCGACTTCCCGTGGTCGATGTGGGCGATGATGCAGAAGTTGCGAAGGATGGCGGGGTCGGTCGCTCCCGGTGGTGGCATGGACACGACGGCAGGCTTGGGCACGGACGCTCTCAGGTGGTCGGTCTTCGCTCAGGGCGGAGGGCGGCTCTATCCTCCCATCCGGCTGGGCATCACTGCCGAGTGGCGCGCTACGGGTCTGGGCACGCCAGCACGCAGCCGGGAGCGCGCCACGGCAGCATGGCGAGCCGTGCAGGCGCGTCGTCGCACAACCGTACGGTTGCGACGTCCAGCTGCACGAGCGCGGCATCCGCGCCCCGGACCGGCCAGCGCGGGCAGGTCCCACCAGCACCTCGGCCAGCGTGAGCGGGCTCGCGACAAGCGGCTCGGCTGCAGCCTGGAGTGGCTGTGCGCCCGGCGCGGGTGGCGCTAGGGGCCTGGCGCAGTCAGGCGCTGGGCTCGAACGTCTCGGCCGCGGTCTCGAAGACCGGCAGCGACTCCTCCTCCCACGTGCTGTCCGGCCCGGACATGTACAGCGCGAAGCCGCGGGGATCGGTGATAAAGCCGCGGTTGAGCACGCGCACCGTGCCGGAGTCGCCCTCCCAGGTGAACTCCCAGTCGGCCGCCTCCCAGCGGCGGTAGTCGACCGGCTCGATCCGCAACCGGTCATAGCCGGACAGCGAGTCCGCGACCGATGGCTCCGCGTCCAGCCAGGCCTGCTCCGCGTCGGCGCCGGCCTCGGCGACCTGGTCGATCCGCAAGAAGCGCGAGCCGTCCGGCGACACATAGTCGACCCGCGTCGCTCCGTCGAGGCGCCGCCCCCATCCCGTGGGGACCGCGACGGTGAAGTCGAGGGGGTCGCGGACCAGCCGGTAGCCGGCGGGCAGCTGCTGCCCAGCCGGCGGCTCGTCGGTCTCGCTGGCTTCTGGGTCGCTGGTGGGCTCCGGGTCGGTGGTGACCGAACCGCTGCCCGTTCCGCTGCCAGTCGACGTGGCGCCGTCGTCCGGGCGACTGAGCACGACCGCGG
>JACCWP010000135.1 GCA_013697585.1 Nocardioidaceae bacterium | reverse complement strand
CCGCCGAGCTGTCCGCCGCGACCGGGGACCGGGCCGAGACCGTGGCCAAATGGCTGCACGAGCAAGACGAACGCGATCACCGGTCGGTGTCGGCGGCCACGGTGCTGGTCGTGGACGAGGCGTCCATGCTCGCCACCACCGACCTCGCCGCCCTCACCGACACCGTCCAGGCGCGAGGCGCGAAGCTGGTCCTGGTCGGCGACCCGGCCCAGATCGGCCCGGTCCAACGCGCCGGCGGCCTGCTGGCCGACCTGGCTCGCCGTACCGGCTCGGCCGAGCTCACCGCCGTGCACCGCTTCGCCCAGCCGTGGGAGGCCCACGCCAGCCAGCTGCTGCGCCGCGGCGAGCCCACCGTCCTCGACGCCTACGCCCGACGAGACCGCATCCACCCCGCTGCCGACGCCGACGCCGCGCTCGACACCGTGCACGCCCGCTGGTACGACGCCCTACACGACGGCCACGACGCCCTGATGATGGCCCGCTCCCGCGCCGACGTCGACGCCCTCAACCACCGCGCCCGCACCGCAGCCCAAACCGACGGCACCGTCGCCGGCCCCGTCCTCGCGCACGCCGGGGGCCGGGACTGGCAGACCGGCGACCTGCTGCGTGCCCGCCGCAACGACCGCCGACTCACCGTCGGGGACACCCACGTCCGCAACGGCGACCGGTACCGCGTCCTCGCCGCCGCACCCGACGGCGGGCTCGTCGTCGACGACATGACCGACCGCGGCCGGACGATCCTGCCCGCCGCCTACCTCGACCAACACGCCACCTACGGCTGGGCCTCCACCATCGACGGTGCCCAAGGCGCCACCGCTGACGTTGGCATTCTGCTCGCCCGACCCGGCCTCGACCGCGAACACCTGTACGTCGCGATGACCCGCGGACGGCACGCCAACCACGTCCACGTCACTGGCACCACCGGCGACCCTGAGCACGCCGAACACCGGCCGGTCACCGCACCCGTGGCCACCCTCGACGACGCGGTCAAGACCCTGCAGGCTGCCGCCGTACGGGTCGGCGCCGAACAGTCGGCGCTCTCTCTGCTTGAGCAACCGCGCGGCATCCGGAGAGGAGCAGCGAGCGCCAACCCTCCACTGCCAAGCCCGGCTGCGCTGCGCCGACAAGCTGAACTCGCAAGTGCCCGAACGCCCCGACCGCGCCACGATGTGCCACCGCAACCAGAGCGCTCCCGCTCCCTGTCCAGGTAGCCAGCGAGCGCGGTCACATCGCCAGCGTCGGCAAGGAGCCCCCAACGCGACGTATGGTCCCTTATCGGCGATGTCTTAGAGGCCCGGATCTTCCGGCGAACCCGCTTGGAGAGTCACAGAGCTTGCGAGCGGCGTGAGCGACACTTCCTCGACGACGAGTGCGTGGCGTCCGTGTTTGTCACCGCTCCTCAGTAGGGGGCAACTGTTCGTCGAACTCCGCTTGGGGGGCTACGTCATGGTCGTACGGGAAAACGACGCCGTCGTTCTCACCGTCGGCGACGATGAATCCCTGTGGCCCCGCGATCCACAGCTGCTCGCCGGCGGGCCGGCCGGCGCCCTCGTCGCCGATGACCATGTTGTCGTTCTCGACGGGCGCGTCCTCGAGGTAGAGACCGACGTGCGTGCCGGTCGGGAGACCCTTGCTGTACGCCTCGAGCGGCTCGGTGACGTCATTGACCACGTAGACGGTGTCGCCGGGTGCGGCGTCGCCCTTGACAACTGTGTCGACCTGGACGCTCATGACCATCTGGGGCGCCGCCTCGGGATGATCGAGGGTCTCGGCGAAATAGATGGGACCGGGCTGGAAGTCCAGAACGCGTCCGGCGATGACGAGTTCCGTCTCGGCGTAGTCGGCCAGCGCCGTAGGGGATTCGAGCGCGGCGTAATCGTACGAGACGCCCCACAGCCGCGCGACCTGCTCGGCGTCGACGTCCGGAGCGGTTCCGGGATCGGACGGGACGGTCGGCGGGCGGGTCGTGGGCTCCGACTGGTCTGCGGTCGGCGAACTCGAGGGCCGATCAGCAACGTCCGCGCACCCCGACACGGCGACGAGGGCGCCGATCGTGACGATCAGAGTGGTTCCGAGCCTGGTGTTCATGAGCGTCCCCACGTAGGCGGGCGGGCGGCATGGTTATCGGTGCGACGCAGCCAGTCGCTCCGTGGTTCCCGACAGGGGTTCTGCTGGCACCGGGCACTCACACCTCGCCGTCGAATCGGCTGGGATCGTTGATGAAGTCCCGGATGTGATCGCGGTGGTGGTCGTTGTAGCGCCGCCACAGGCCGCTGTCCGGCTCGGCCCAGTCTGAGTACATGCAGTCCTTGTCGTGGGCGTCAGGCGGTTCGTAGTAGGGGCGGTGGTGGTGCTGAAAACCTAGGGAGTGACCAAGTTCGTGGCACGTAACCCTGTCGCGGTTGAGGTCGAGCTCACCGGGTTCCATGTTGCCGTCGGAGCCGACGAAGTCACTGTCGTTGCCGACTCGCTGAATCTCCGAGGTGTCGATCCGGGCATCCGCGGCCGCGCATTGCCGTGGGTGGCCCGGACCGACCTCATCGGTGCAGACGTACACGCCCTGCACTCCGACTGGGAGAGAGTCGACTTCTTGCCATCTGACGTCAGTGTCGCTCGCGCAGTTACCGGCCTGGGACTCGCGCATCACCGTGTTGTTGGCCATGTTGTTGATCGCCCAGCGCATCGAGGCTCTGAGATCCTCACCACTGAACTGTCCGCCGAAGCACCAGATGTGCAAGTCGTTGTCGGGGCGGAACGTGTCAAGGCCGTTGAGACAGTTGGGGTCTACGCGCTCTGTATGAGGGCCTCCCTACTGGGCTCGTTGATCCACGCGGCGGCGGGCAGCTGTGGCGGTTGGGGGCGGCGGTGACCGAACCGGGTCGGGTTCGCGTGGAAGGCGGCGTGCAGGGTCGCTTGGCGCTGCTGCCGGACCTGGGTGGCGGTGCCGTAGTGGACCGAGGCGGGGGTGTGCAGCGCGATGCCGGAGTGCCGGTGCTCGTGGTTGTAGTAGGTGAAGAACTGCTCGCAGAACGCGCGGGCGTCGGGCAGGGACCCGAAGTGGGCGGGGAACGCGGGGGCGTACTTCAAGGTCTTGAACGCGGCCTCGCTGTAGGGGTTGTCGTTGGACACGTGCGGGCGGCTGTGGCTGCGGGCGACGCCGAGGTCGACGAGCAGCTGCGCGACGGGCTTGGAGGTCATGCTGGTGCCGCGGTCGGCGTGCAGCCTGTCTGGTGCGCCGTGGATGTGGGTGGCAGCGGCGATGAGGTCCTTGGCGATCTCGCTGTCCTCACGGGCGGCGACGGTCCAGCCGACGACGTAGCGGCTGTAGATGTCGAGGATGACGTAGAGGTCGTAGTAGACGCCGCGGTCGGGTCCGCGGAGCTTGGCGATGTCCCAGGACCAGACCTGTCCCGGCTTGGTGGCCATCAGCTCGGGCTTGGTCTTGGCCGGGTGGGTGGCCTGGTTCCGGCGGTCCCTGCAGGGCCCGATCAGGCGCAGCAGCCGGTGCATGGTGCTCATGGACGCGAGGTAGATGCCCTCGTCGAGCAGGGTGGCCCAGGTCTGGGCGACGGACTTGTCGCAGAACCGTTGGCTGGTGAGGGCCCTGCTGACGGCGTCCCGTTCCGCGGTCGTGAGCGCGTTCGCCGGTGCCGGCCGGGGCTGGCGCTGCGCTGGCACCACCGGCTGCTGCTCGCGGTAGTGGCTGGCGCGGGGCTTGCCCAGCAAGGCGCACGCCCGGGCGGTCGACGTCGTCGTCGCCAGCTCGGCGACGGCGGGGTTGATCACGGCTTCGACCGCGGCTCGGTGTCCGCGCTCTCGGAGAACATCTCCAAGAGCGCGTGTGCTTTTCCCACGATCTCCAAGGCGGCCTTGGTCCTGGCGAGCTCCCGCTCCGCCCGCTCAGCCCGGGCCTTCAACTTCACATTCTCGGCCTGCTCCGCGGACGGCCTGCCCGCCCGCGGCGCCGGCGTCAGACCGGCGAGGGCGCCGCTGTCACGGGCCTTGCGCCACTCCGACAGGTGCGAGGAGTACAGCCCCTCACGGCGCAGCAGGACGCCGCGCTCGGTCGGGTTGGCGGCGTCGTACTCGGTGAGGATGTCGAGCTTGTACTTCGCGGTGAACGACCGGCGCCTGGGCTGGTCTGAACGAGGGCTCATCGCCTCATTCTCAACCGAGCTGGTACGCAGATCTGCAGTGGTGAGCGTCAACGTGATCAAGCCTGTTCTCGCCCTGTGCGGGA
>JACCWP010000116.1 GCA_013697585.1 Nocardioidaceae bacterium | reverse complement strand
TTTCACAGCAGACGCGACAAACCGCCTACAAGCTCTTTACGCCCAATAATTCCGGACAACGCTCGCACCCTACGTATTACCGCGGCTGCTGGCACGTAGTTAGCCGGTGCTTCTTCTGCTCCTACCGTCACCCGAAGGCTTCTCCAGAGCTGAAAGAGGTTTACAACCCGAAGGCCGTCATCCCTCACGCGGCGTCGCTGCATCAGGCTTGCGCCCATTGTGCAATATTCCCCACTGCTGCCTCCCGTAGGAGTCTGGGCCGTGTCTCAGTCCCAGTGTGGCCGGTCACCCTCTCAGGCCGGCTACCCGTCGTTGCCTTGGTGGGCCGTTACCCCGCCAACAAGCTGATAGGCCGCGAGTCCATCCTTCACCGCCGGAGCTTTCCACCACTCAAGATGCCGAGAGTGGTCATATTCGGTATTAGCCCCGGTTTCCCGGGGTTATCCCAAAGTGTAGGGCAGGTTACTCACGTGTTACTCACCCGTTCGCCGCTCGTGTACCCCCGAAAGGGCCTTACCGCTCGACTTGCATGTGTTAAGCACGCCGCCAGCGTTCGTCCTGAGCCAGGATCAAACTCTCCGTTGAATTCTCGGACTGCGCCTTGTTGAAGGCCTGTGTCCGTCAACAGTTGACCCTGACAAGTTGAATCACTTGTCAAAGGAATCCGTCCACGTCCGGGTACGAGACCCGGGCGTCGACGGGGCGTTAATTCATTCGTCGACTTTTGGCACACTGTTGAGTTCTCAAGGATCAGATGCGCACCGGTGCGTACGGTCTCACGACCGTTGCGTCCCGGGGCAACCGTTCCACCTTACCGACCTGGCGCATCAAGGTCAATCGGCCCAGCGCGCTGGTCGAACCCCCGGCCGGCGCTCCGCGGGGCACACGCGTGCGCCCACGAGCCCGAGCCAGGTGCCACCTGAGCCGAGCACCCGACTGTCAGTCTTGCGCTCCGCCGCTCCGGGCAACGTCGAAAACCCTAGGCAGCCACCACAGTCCAGTCAAATCTCGGGGGCCGTGCCACCTCGAGGCGCAGCGATGGTCCCGCTAAGAGAGTCGCCGAGCCGGAGACCCTCCACGCTGTCGAGCCAGTCGCGGCGCCCCCCTCATCTCAGCGAACGGCCTGCCGGTGATCGGCCGGCGTCTGCTGTGCTGGCGCGCACAAGGCCCTCAGGGAGACCGCCGACTTCACCTGTGGGGTCCAGATGCAGAGGTCACCGACCGCTGACCTCCACCCCAGCCACCAGTCGCTTCCCCTTGCGCAGCACCAGCCACCGTCCGTGCAACAGCTGGCCCGCGGTCAGCGGCTCGTCGGCATCGGCGACCCGCACGTTGTTGACGTACGCGCCGCCTTCGGCCACGGTGCGGCGGGCCTGCCCGCGACTGGCGGCGAGCCCGGTCGCCAACAGTGCGTCGACCACGCTCGGAAGCCCGGCAGCCGCGTCGATGCTGACGTGCGGCACCTCCGCCAGGGCGGCAGCGAGCGTCGGCTCGGACAGCGCGTCGAGCGCGGACCGGCCGAACAGCGCCTGCCCGGCCTGCTCGGCCGCGCGCCGCTCGACATCTCCGTGGACCAGGTCGGTCACGTCGGCGGCCAGCACTCGTTGCGCGGTGCGGGCCTGCGGGCGCTCGGCGTGCTCCGCGACGATCGCGTCGATGTCGGCCAACGAGCGCATCGAGAAGACCCGCAGGTAGTCGCCCACCTTGGCATCCTCGGCCTGCAGCCAGAACTGGTGAAACGCGTACGGGCTGGTGAGCTCGGGGTCGAGCCACAGCGTTCCCGTCTCGGTCTTGCCGTACTTGCTGCCGTCGGCCTTGGTCAGCAGTGGGATCGCGAGCGCGTGCACCTGCTCGTTCTCGACCCGCCGGATCAGGTCGACGCCGGCGGTGATGTTGCCCCACTGGTCGCTGCCACCGGTCTGCAGCCGACAGTCGTGGCGGCGGAACAGCTCGAGGTAGTCCATCGACTGCAGCAGCACGTAGCTGAACTCGGTGTAGCTGATCCCCGCGTCGAGCCGCGAGCGCACGACGTCGCGCCCGAGCATCCGGTTGACCGGGAAGTGCTTGCCGATGTCGCGCAAGAAGTCGAGCGTGCCGAGCCCCTCGGTCCAGTCCAGGTTGTTGACCAACCGAGCCGGGTTGGCGCCTTCGAGGTCGATGATCCGCTCGACCTGGTGCCGGATCCGGTCCACCCAGCCGGCGACGACGTCCCTGGTGTTGAGCGTGCGCTCGCCGGTGTCCTTGGGATCGCCGATGAGACCGGTCGCGCCCCCCACAAGGATCAGCGGGCGGTGCCCGCCCCGCTGCAGGCGGCGGGCGGTCACGAGCTGCACGAGGCTGCCGATGTGGAGGCTCGGCGCGGTCGGGTCGAAGCCCACGTAGTAGGTGACCGGGCCACGGTCGAGGTCGGCGCGCAGCGCGACGCGGTCGGTCGTGTGCGCGAGCAGCCCACGCGCCTCGAGATCGTCCAGGACGTGCACCCGTCGGCTCCTGACTGTGGCTTCTGGTATGCGACCCAGCCTGCCGGACGACCCCCCGTCGCGGCGAGCCGGATACCGCCGCCATGGATCCGACCCCTGATCTGTCCCGGCCCGCACTAGGTCGGATCGATGGTCTGTGCGATAGATCCGACGCTGCCTGCTCGCCGCCGCCAGGTCGCGACGTTCGCCGAGGGGCGGGGCCGGTCAGACCGGTCGCATCAGGCCCGCGGGCTGCGGGTGTAGGTCGACACCGTCGCGTCGCCGGTCACCCAGAACCGCAGGCAGACGTCGGCAGCGCGGCTGACGCCGACGCGTGGTCCGGTGGAGACGTCGGCCGGCGGTGAACCGGGCTCGAGGGTCAGGGAGCCGCCGCGCTCCACCTGGGCGCCGCCGTGCCGCTTGCCGATGCCCAGCGCCTGGGTGAGGCAGGCAGGACCCCTCGCGAGGCCGCGCTCAGTCGCCTTCGGCCCTCGCCTGGACTGGGCAAGCTCGCGCCCCTCGACCACCCGACCGGCACGCAGCAGCACCGCTGCCGCCTCGCCGTCGGGACCGCAGACCACGTTGGCGCACCAGTGCAGGCCATAGCTGAGGTAGACGTAGAGGTGACCGGCCGGCCCGAACATCACCGCGTTGCGCGCCGTGCGACCGCGCCACGCGTGCGACGCCGGATCCTGCTCGCCGGCGTAGGCCTCGACCTCGGTGAGGGCCACCGCGACGGTCCCCTCGCCGGAACGATGAGTGAGCACTGCTCCGAGCAGCCGGGGCGCGACCTCGGGCGCGGCCCCGGTCAACCAGCCGGCTCTCCCGCCGGACCTCGCTCCATCCACGCCGTCAGGGTTGCAGCCTGGTCCCGCAGCTCGGCCAGCTGCTCTCGTACGCGCACCGGCGCGGTGCCGCCCCGCGCGTCGCGGGAGGCGACCGAACCGGCGGCGGTGAGGATCGAACGCACGTCAGGGGTCAGGTACGGCGAGACGGCGACGAGCTCGGCATCGGTGAGGTCCGCCAAGTCGACATCACGGTGCTCGCACCGGCGGACGCAGGCGCCGGCGAGCTCGTGCGCCTCGCGAAACGGCACACCCTTGCGTACGAGCCACTCCGCGACGTCGGTGGCCAGCGCGAAGCCCTGCGGTGCGAGCGCCGCCATCCGCTCGGTGTCGAACGTCAACGTGGCGACCATGCCGGTGAACGCCGGCAGCAGCACACCGAGGGTGTCTGCCGCGTCGAACACCGGCTCCTTGTCCTCCTGCAGGTCGCGGTTGTACGCCAGCGGCTGAGCCTTGAACGTGGCGAGCAAACCGGCGAGGTGGCCCAGCAGCCGCCCGGCCTTGCCGCGGGCCAGCTCGGCGATGTCGGGGTTCTTCTTCTGCGGCATGATGCTCGACCCCGTCGACCAGGAGTCGTGCAGGCGGACGAAGCCGAACTCGCGGGTCGCCCACAGCACCACCTCCTCGGCGAGCCGGGACATGTCGACTGCGATGGTCGCGGCGACGAAGGCGAACTCGGCGACGAAGTCGCGGGCCGACACAGCGTCGATCGAGTTGGCCGCCGAGCCCGTGAACCCCAGCTCGGCCGCGACGGCGGTCGGGTCGAGCCGCAGCGACGACCCGGCCAACGCGCCCGACCCGTACTGCGACGACGCGGCCACGCGGTCGTCCCAGTCGCGCAGCCGCTCCACGTCGCGCAGCAGCGCCCACCCGTGGGCCAGCAGGTGGTGGCTGAGCAGCACCGGCTGCGCATGCTGCAGGTGCGTGCGGCCGGGAAGCAGCGCAGGCTCCGTGCCCGAGGGGTCACCCAGATGTCGCTCGGCCTGGACCGTCAGTGCGTCGACCAGTCCAAGCACGAGCCCGCCGACGACGCACGCCTGGTCGCGCAGGTACATCGCCAGCAACGCCGCCACCTGGTCGTTGCGGGACCGCCCGGCCCGGAGCCGACCGCCCAGCTGGGGTCCGAGCCGTTCCATCAGGCCGCGTTCGAGCGCGCCGTGCACGTCCTCGTCACCCGGCTCGGGCGCAAACGCGCCGGAGGCCACCGCGGCAGCGAGGGAGTCGAGCCCGGCGAGGACCGCCACCAGGTCGTCGTCGGCGAGCAGACCCGCCCTGTGCAGCACCCGCGCGTGCGCCTGCGAGCCAGCCAGGTCGTACGGCGCCAGCCGCCAGTCGAACTGGGTCGAGCGGGACAGGGCGACAAGCTCGGGCGCCGGGCCGGTGGCGAACCGACCACCCCACAACCGTCCGGCCGCAGCGCCGCCGGCAGCGCTCGTGCTGTCGGTGCCGTCGGTGCCCGCGGTCACTGCCCGGCCAGCCGTTGGTTGCGCGCCGCAGCCAGTCGGCTCGGCAGCCCCCACAGCTCCACAAAGCCCTTGGCGAGCGACTGGTCGAACGAGTCACCCTCGTCGTAGGTCGCCAACGCGAAGTCGTACAGGCTGGCAGGCGACCGACGCCCGGTCACCGTGGCGCGCCCGCCGTGCAGCACGAGGCGAATGTCACCGCTGACATGCTGCTGCGACGAGGCGAGCAAGGCGTCCAGGGCCTGCTTGAGCGGCGAGAACCACAACCCGTCATAGACCAGCTCGGTCCAGCGCTGGTCAGTGGTCTTCTTGAACCGGGCAAGGTCACGTTCGACGGTGACGTTCTCGAGCTCCGCGTGCGCGGCCATCAGCGCTGCCGCGCCCGGCGCCTCGTAGACCTCGCGGCTCTTGATGCCGACCAGCCGGTCCTCGACCAGGTCGAGCCGACCGACGCCCTGCGCCCCGGCACGGGTGTTGAGCTGCTCGATCGCCTCGAGGACCGAGACCGGCTTCTCGTCCAGAGCGACCGGCACACCGTGCTCGAACGACACCACTACCTCGTCGGCCGGGCGTGGGGTCGCCGGGTCGGCTGTGTAGGCGTAGACGTCTGCTGTCGGCGCGTTCCAGATGTCTTCGAGGGCTCCGGTCTCGACCGCGCGACCCCAGACGTTCTGGTCGATCGAGTAGGGCGCCTTCGTGGTCACGTCGATCGGCAGCCCGCGCTCGTCGCAGTAGGCGATCGCCTTGTCCCTGGTCCACGCGTAGTCCCGCACCGGGGCGATCACCTCCAGCTGCGGCGCGAGGGCACCCACCCCGACCTCGAAGCGGACCTGGTCGTTGCCCTTGCCCGTGCAGCCGTGCGCCACCTGGGACGCACCGTGGTAGGCGGCGGCCGCCACCAGGTGCGTGACGATGAGCGGTCGCGACAGCGACGACACCAGCGGGTAGCGATCCATGTAGAGCGCGTTGGCCTGCAGCGCGGGAAGGCAGTACTGCTCGGCGAACTCGTCGCGCGCGTCCACGACGACGGCTTCCACGGCCCCGCAGGCGAGCGCGCGACGCCGGATGGTCTCCAGGTCCTCACCCCCCTGTCCGATGTCGACGGCCACGGCGACCACCTCGGCCCCGGTACGTTCGGCCAGCCAGCCGATCGCCACGGAGGTGTCGAGGCCGCCGGAGTAGGCGAGGACGACTCGGTCGGTCACGGTGTCTCCTGGGTGTCGGTGGTGGTCGAGACGACGGAGGTCGCGCCATCCCCGGCCTCGGCCAGCGCGACCAACCGACCGGCGACGGCGCCGCCGCCGGTGGCGTCACGCGTGATGACCAGGACGGTGTCGTCGCCAGCGATGGTGCCGAGCACGGCGCTGAGGTCGGCGTGGTCGAGGGCCGACGCAAAGAACTGGGCGGCTCCCGGTGGGGTGCGGAGCACCACCAGGTTGGCGCTGGCGCTGGCGCTGACCAGCAGCTCTCCGCTGAGCCGGGCCAGCCTGCCGCTCGCCGCCGCGGAGTCCTGCGCGGGCACCGGCCGCCGGTCGCCGCCCTCCCCAGGCACGGCGTAGACCAGGGCGCCGGACCCGTCGCGCACCTTGACCGCGTCGAGCTCGACGAGGTCGCGAGACAGCGTCGTCTGGGTCACCGTCAGCCCGGCTTCGGCCAACAACGTCGCGAGGTCTCCCTGCGAGCGCACCGGATGCCGGGCGAGCAGGTCGACCAGCAGCCGCTGCCTGGCGGTCTTGGTCGCCGGGACCAGCCGCTTCGTGGCGGTCATCGCTGCGCCTCCCGCCCGCTGAACCTGACGTTCGGCGGCCGACACGCCGGTACGGTCCAGCGAGACGTCAGGCTCAGGGGCGAGGTGGTCATGCTGGGCCACCACTGCGGGCCAACAGCCAGCACAGCAACGCCTTCTGGGCATGCAGCCTGTTCTCGGCCTCGTCCCACACGACACTCGCCGGGCCGTCGATCACGTCCGCGTCGATCTCGTGGCCGCGATAGGCCGGCAGACAGTGCAGCACGATGGCGTCCGGGGCAGCCGCGGCCAGCAGCTCGCTGCTCAACCGCCACGGGACGAACGGCGTGGCGCGCTCGGCGCCCTCGCCCTCCTGGCCCATCGAGACCCAGGTGTCGGTGGCGAGCACGTCGGCGCTCGCGACCGCTTCGTGGGGATCGTCGATGACCGCGACCGAGCCGCCGGTCACGGCCGCGATCGCAGCAGCGTCGCCGACGATCTCGGCGTCGGGCGCGTACGACAGCGGCGACCCGATCCGGACGTGCAGTCCGGCGGTCGCGCCGCCGAGCAGATAGCTGCGGGCCATGTTGTTGGCGCCGTCGCCGAGGTAGGTGAGAGTCAGCCCAGCCAGGCGGCCCTTGTGCGCGCGCACGGTCTGCAGGTCGGCGAGCACCTGGCACGGGTGGAACTGATCGGTGAGCGCGTTGACCACGGGGACCCGGGACACCGCTGCCATCGCCTCGATCCGCTCCTGCCCCGACGTGCGCCAGCAGATCGCCGCAACCTGCCGCTCCAGCACCCGGGTGGTGTCCTCGATCGTCTCGCCCTTGCCCAGCTGGGACGACTGGGCGTCGATCACCAGCGGATAGCCGCCGAGCTCGGCCACCCCGACGGAGAACGACACCCGGGTACGGGTCGACGTCTTGTCGAACAGCACGGCCACCGCCCGCGGCCCCTCCAGCGGCCGGACGGCGAAGCGGTCCGCGGCGAGCCGGTCGGCGAGGTCGAGCACCTCCGCCTGCTCGGCGGGCGACAGGTCGTCGTCGCGGAGAAAGTGCCGTACGGCGGCCTTCTCGGGAGTCATTGCTGTCATGGAGCCACCTCGTCGAGGACGGACCGGAGCACGGCGACGCCGTGGTCGGCCTGGTTAGCGGAAAGAATCAGCGGTGGTGCGAGCCGAAGCCGGTCGGGTCCGCACGCGTTGACGATCACCCCGGCCGCGAGCGCCCCATCGCAGGCCGCCGCGGCAACCTCGGTGCGCAGCCCGACGCCCAGCAGCAGTCCGGCACCGGTGACCTCACGGACCAGCGGGTGGTCGGCGAGTCCGGTGCGAAGTCGCCGACCGATCTCGGTGGCGTTGGTCAGCAGGTCCTCGGAGTCGATGGCGTCGAGCACGGCGAGCGCGGCGGAGCAGGAGACCGGGTTGCCGCCGAACGTGCTCCCGTGGTCGCCGACTCGCAGCAGCCGGGCTGCTGCCCCGAGCGCAATCGTGGCGCCGATCGGCACCCCACCCCCGAGGCCCTTGGCCACGGTGACAAGGTCGGGACGCACCCGGCTCGTGCTGTGGGCGAACCATTGCCCGGTGCGGCCGATGCCGCATTGCACCTCGTCGAGCCACAGCAGCGCGCCGTGCGCGGCCGTCACCGCGCGTGCGGCCTCGAGATAGCCGGGGGGCGCGACGACGGCGCCTGCCTCGCCCTGCACCGGTTCAAGGACGACTGCGGCGGTCGTCGCGTCGACGGCTGCGGTCAGCGCGTCGACGTCGCCGTAGGCGACGAACTCGACGTCACCCGGCAGTGGCTCGAACGGTTCCCGGATCGTGGACTTGGCGGTGAGCGCCAGCGAGCCCATCGACCGGCCGTGGAACGCGCCGGTGGCGGCGACGATCCGCGTGCGGCCGGTGCGCCGGGTCGCCTTGAGCGCCGCTTCGTTGGCCTCGGTCCCTGAGTTGGACAAGAACACCCTGCCGTCGCCGCCGAGCAGGCCGAGCAGTCGCTCGGCGACTTGGACCGGGGCGGTGGTGGCGAAGAGGTTGGACACGTGCGCGAGGGTCGCGACCTGTTCGCTCACGGCCTTGACCAGTCCGGGGTGAGCGTGGCCGAGAGTGTTGACCGCGATGCCGGCCAGCAGGTCGAGGTAGCACCGCCCGTCGACGTCCCAGACCCATGCGCCCTCCCCACGGTCAAGCACCAGCCGCGGCGGACCGTACGTGTCCATCAGCGCGGCCCGGTGCCGCTCGATCCACCCCCCGCTGTTCGCAATTGCGGGGTTCTGGGTGTCGGCAACCGGCGCCGAACCCTCGCTCTCCCGCAAGCGCGGGTCAGGGCGGGCGGTCCGGATCGTGGTCGGCGCATCGGGAAGGACCTGGGTGCCGACGCCCTCGTCGGTGAAGATCTCCAGCAGCACGGCGTGCGGCTCGCGGCCGTCGACCACCGTCGCCCGGGCGACTCCCCCTCGGACGGCTCTCAGGCAGGCGCCCATCTTGGGCACCATGCCGCCGCTCAACGACGCCAGCAAGGTCGCCAACGCGTCGACACCGATCTCGCCGATCACGTCGGTGCGCGCCGGCCAGTCGACATAGAGGCCCTCGACGTCGCTCAGCACCATCAGCTTCTCGGCATCGAGAGCGACGGCGAGCGCAGCCGCAGCCGTGTCGGCGTTGACGTTGAGCACCTGGCCCTCGTGGTCGGGGGCGACCGTCGACACGACCGGGATCCGACCGGCGTCGATGAGGTCGCGCACCGCCTCGGGACGTACGCCGACGACCTCGCCCACGAGACCCACATCGACCCGCTCGCCGTCGACCAGGCCGGTGGTGCGCTGGGCGGTGAACAGCCCGGCGTCCTCGCCGGACAGGCCCACCGCGAGCGGACCATGCTCGTTCAGCAGCCCAACCAGCTCACGGCCGACCTGACCGACCAGCACCATGCGGACGACCTCCAGCGCCTCGGCGGTGGTGACGCGCAGTCCACCTCGAAACTGTGACTCGATCCCGAGCCGAGCGAGCATGGCGGAGATCTGCGGTCCGCCACCGTGCACCACCACCGGGTGGAACCCGGCGTACCGCAAGAACACGATGTCCTCGGCGAACGCCTGCTTGAGCGCGTCGTCGGTCATCGCGTGACCGCCGTACTTCACCACGATCGTCTTGGCGTGGTAGCGCTCCATCCACGGCAGGGCCGCCGCGAGAGTGGCGGCCTTGGCCGTCGCCTGCCGCCACCGCTCGGGGGAGCTCGCGGCAGCCCCGCCGGACCCGGTCGTCACGTCGCGTACGCCGAGTTCTCGTGCACGTAGGCGTGCGTGAGGTCGTTGGTCCACACCGTCGCCGCGGCGTCACCAGACTTGAGGTCGATGGTGACGGCGATCCGGCGGCCGCTGAGGTCGACGGTGTCGGCGGGCTCGCCGGGGCTGCTGCCCCGACACACCCAGACGCCGCCAAGCGCGACGTCGAGGTTGCCCGGGTCGAAGGCTGCGCGGGTGGTGCCGACGGCGGCGAGGATGCGACCCCAGTTGGGGTCACGGCCGAACACGGCGCACTTGAACAGCGCGCTGCGGGCCACCGACCTGGCCACCTCGACCGCGTCGTCGTCGGATGCGGCGCCGCGCACCTCGATCGCGATCTCGTGGTCGGCGCCCTCGGCGTCGGCGAGCAGCTGCTGGGCGAGGTCGTGGCAGACCGCGTGCACGGCCGCGTCGAAGGTGTCGTCGTCGGGGGCCGTGCCACGCCCGCTCGACATCAACAGCACGCTGTCGTTGGTCGACGTGCAGCCGTCGGAGTCGAGCCGATCGAACGTGGTCCGGCTCGCCCGCCGCAGCGCCCGGTCCAGTCCGGCAGCCTCGACTCTGGCATCGGTGGTGAGGAAGACCAGCATGGTGGCGAGCGCCGACGCGAGCATTCCGGCCCCCTTGGCCATGCCCCCCACTGTGAAGCCGTCGCCCCGTACGACCGTCTGCTTGGACACGCGATCCGTGGTCATGATCGCCTCGGCGGCCCGCGATCCGCCGTCGCGGCTCAGCTGTGTGACCGCGGCCTTGACGCCGGCCAGCAGCACCTCGCGATGGTCGAGCACGCCGATCAGTCCGGTCGAGCAGACCTGGACGTCGATGGCCCCGATCCCCAGCGCGGCGGCCACGGTGTCGGCGGTGGCGTGCGCGGTGGCGAAACCCTCGGCGCCGGTGAAGCAGTTCGCGCCGCCGGAGCTGACGACGACGGCGCGCGCCGTGCCGCCCACCCGGCCCGCACGGCGCAGCGCCTGCTCGCTCCACAGCACCGGGTTGGCCTTGCACCGGTTGCTGGTGAACACACCGGCCGCGTCCGGCGACGGACCGTCGTTGACCAGGACTGCGACGTCGGGCCGGCCGCTCGCCTTGAGCCCCGCGGCGACACCGGCGGCCCGAAACCCCGCCGCGGCGGTCACGCTCACGGCGCGGTCCCTACCGCCGTCAGACCCGCCGTCTCGGCCAGGCCCAGCGCCAGGTTGGCGCACTGCACGGCGGCCCCGGCGGCACCCTTGGTGAGGTTGTCGACGGCACCGACGGCCAGCAGCCTGTCGGTGCGCTCGTCGACGGCCGCCTGCAGGTGGACGCAGTTCGATCCGAGCACCGACTTCGTCTGCGGCCAGCGCCCCTGCGGGAGCAGGTGCAGGTACGGTTCGGGCGCCGCCGCCTTGTCGTAGGCCGTGCGGATGTCGGCGGCCGTGACACCCGGGCTGAGCGGCGCGGTGCAGGTGGCGAGGATCCCGCGTGACATGGGCGCGAGCACGGGGGTGAACGAGACACGCACCGCAGTGTCCGCGACTGCCGAGAGTTGCTGCTCGATCTCAGGGGTGTGCCGGTGCACACCCCCCACGCCGTAGGCGCTCGCGGAGCCCATCGTCTCGGCTCCCAGCAGGTGCCCCTTGGCCGCCCGGCCGGCCCCGGACGTCCCGGACACGGCGACGACCACGATGTCGTCGTTGCGTACGAGACCGGCCGCGACCGCTGGCGACAGCGCCAGCGTCGACACAGTCGGATAGCAGCCCGGCACCGCGACCCGCCGGGCGTGCCGCAGCCGGGCACGTTGGCCGGGCAGCTCGGGAAGCCCGCCGGGCCAGCAGCCGGCGTGGTCACCGCCATAGAACCGCTGCCACGCAGCCGCATCGGCGAGCCTGAAGTCGGCACCGCAGTCGACGACCAGCACGTCGCCCGGGAGCCGGGCCGCCAGCGACGCGGAGCGGCCGTGCGGCAGCGCGAGGAAGACCACGTCGTGGCCCGCCAACGCCGCGGGCCCCGTGGGTACCAGCTCGCGGTCCACGATCGGGACCAGGTGCGGGTGGTGGTCGCCGAGGGCCGAGCCTGCGCGAGAACCTGCCGTGACCGCACCGACCTCGAGCATGGGGTGTCCGAGCAGCAGCCGCAGCAGCTCTCCGCCGACATAACCGCTTGCGCCCGCCACCGCCGCCCGCACTTTTCCGCCTCCGACTCCCGTCGCTGATGCTTGAGTCCACACTCTTTCGCATGAGTATGCATGAGTCAACGTGAGCGTACACGTCGAGAGGTACGGTCCGGTCATGATCGCACCGCTGCGCCTGCAGGCTGCCGACTACGTCGGCTTCGTCGGCTCCGAGTCCGCGCGCTTCACCGACCTCCTCGCCGATGTCGACCCGACCAGCCCGGTCCCGGCGTGCCCCGAGTGGGACGCCGGCGACCTGCTCTGGCACCTGCTGGAGGTGCAGTGGTTCTGGGGCTCGGTCGCCGGCCGGCGCCTGAACGACCCCGGGCCGGCTGAGCAGGACAAGCCCGAGCGCCCCGGGGACCACCAAGGTCTTGTCGCTCTCGCCCGCCAGTCGACCGACCGCCTCGTGAGCGCCCTGCTGGAAGGCGACGCCAGCGACCCGATCTGGACCTGGCTCGAGCAGGACCAGACGCGTGGATTCATCCAGCGGCGCCAGGCTCACGAGGCACTGATCCACCGGGTCGACGCCGAACAGGTCGCGGGGGCGGCCTCCCCGCTCGACGCCCCGCTGGCTACCGACGGTGTCGACGAGGCACTGCGGATCATGTTCGGCGGCACCCCCGGCTGGGGCACGTTCCACTGGGGGGCCGGGCCGGTGGCGGTGGCCGCCACCGACACCGGTGCCCGCTGGGTGACCGAGGTCGGCCGGGTGACCGGCACCGACCCCGAAGGCGACGCCATCGACGAGCCCTCACTGGAGGTGCACGACGGTCGCGCCGCCGACCCGGTCGCCCAGCTGTCCGGCCACGCCGCGGTGCTCGACTCGTGGCTGTGGGGACGCCTGCCCACCTCAGCCGTCGACCGCAGCGGCGACGCCGGCGCCCTCGCCGCGTTCGACGCAGTGGTCGGCACCGGCGTCCAGTAGTGCCGCGCCGCCGCCGAGCAGCGTGCGCTGGCAGTGAACAGGTCTCTCACTCACGCCCGGATCCGTCGTCGCTACGTCACTCGCCAGCCTTGGCGAGCGGGCTGAGTCACCCCCGGAGCTCGGCGCCGACCGCGGCGCGCGCCGCCGCGGCAGCCGTGTCCCTGACGACCGCGACCTCGTCATCGGTGAGGGTGCGGTCGGGGGCGCGTACGCGCAAGGCGAACGCCAGCGACTTGTGCGCTGCCGGCACGGGGTGGCCGCGGTAGACGTCGAACAGCCGGATCGACTCCAGCAGGTCACCGGCGCCCGCGCGGAGCGCCGACTCGACCGCACCAGCCGGCACCCGTTCGTCGACCACCAGCGCCAGATCGGTCTTGGCCACCGGGAACGCCGAGATCGCCGGCCCGGGGACGACGTCCGGCGCTCGGCTCGCCAGGGCGTCGAGGTCGACCTCGGCATAGGCCGTACGAGCCGGCACCCCGAAGTGCCGGCAGACCCGTGGGTGCAGCTCGCCCGCGTGGCCGACCACGGTGTCTTTCGCCTCGATGCCGTCGACGGTGATCCGCGCGCAGCGGCCGGGGTGCCACGGCGCCCTGGCATCGGCAGCCACGCCGGCGGGTACGCCCAGCAGCCTGGCCACGTCACGGACGGCGGCGAGGGCGGCACTCCAGGCTGGAGTTCGATCCGCGCCTGCCTGGCCGCTCACGACCAGTGCCAGGTGGTGTGGCTGGTCGGGCAGGGCTGCGTCGAGGGCCCCCAGCTCGGCAGCCGAGGGCGCCCGGTCGACAGGCAGGATCGGTGCGGGCGGCAACGGCCCGCTCCCTGGCAGGAACACCCGCGTCAGCAGCGACAGAGCGCTGTCATCGAAGCCTCGGCCGGCGTTGCGCGCCAGCACCTTGAGCAAGGCAGGTGCAAGCGTGGTGTGCAGCAGCGGCTCGCGCTCGGACAGCGGGTTCGCAACCCGGACGGCCCTGCGGCGCGGGTCGTCGCCGAGAAGGCCGAGTCCGTCGAGATCGGAACCGCCGACGAAGGGATAGGCAACCACCTCGGTGAAGCCGGCACCGGCAAGCCCCCTGCCCACCCGCCTGCGCAGCCGCTGCGACGCCGTCAGACCGCGACCGGGCGGGGCGCTCGGAAGCACCGACGGGACGGAGTCATAGCCGACGACCCGGGCCACCTCCTCGACCAGGTCGTAGGGGTCGGTGAGGTCCATCCGCCAGCTCGGCGGCGTCACTTGCAGGGGGTGGGACTCCTCGACCGTGCAACCCACGGCGCGGAGCGCCGCGATGGCCGCGGAGGCGCCGATGGCGATGCCGGTCACGCGCGCCGAGAGGTCGGCAGCCAGCGCGATCACCGCCGGCGCAGCTGGCTCCCCGACGATCGTCTCGCCGGCCTCGATCCGGCCGCCGCCAAGCCGGACCAGCAGGTCGGCGACCCGCTGTGCGGCTGCCCGCTGCAGCCGGGGGTCGACCCCGCGCTCGAACCGCTTCGACGCCTCCGAGCCGAGGCCGTGCCGCCGCGCGGTGCGGGCGACGGTCGTCGGGGAGAAGTGGGCAGCCTCGATCACGACCGCGCAGCTGCCGGCAGTGATCTCGGTGTCTTGTCCGCCCATCACCCCGGCCAGCCCGATCGGACCGCGGTCGTCGGTGATCAGGAGGTCCTCCGGGTCGAGACGACGCTCGACTCCGTCGAGGGTGCGAAGAGTCTCGCCGGGCCGGGCGCTCCGTACGACGACCGGGCCGCGCAACCGGTCGCGGTCGTAGCCGTGGATCGGCTGTCCGAGCTCGAGCATCACGTAGTTGGTGACGTCGACGGCGAGCGTGATCGGCCGCATGCCGGCCAGCTGCAGCCGGCGGGCGAGCCAGCGCGGCGTCGGCGCCGCAGGGTCGAGGCCGGTGACGCTTCTGGTCACGAAGACGTCGCAACCGGCGACTTCGTCGACCCGCACCGGGTACGACTCCCCCGCACCAGGCTCGATCGCGATGTCGGCCGGGTCACGGAACGGCCGACCGGCGCCGAGCGCGGCGTCTCGCGCGATGCCGCGCACCGACAGCGCGTACGCCCGGTCGGGGTTGATCTCGAACTCGATGACGTCGTCGCGGAGCAGCAGCGGTGCGGCCGCGTCCGTGCCCGGCTCGGCCTCGGCGGCATCGAGCACGATGATGCCCTCGTGGTCGTCTCCGAGGCCGAGCTCCGCGGCCGAGCAGATCATCCCGTCCGACACGTGCCCGTACGTCTTGCGCGCGGAGATCGCGAGACCGCCCGGCAGCACGACGCCGGGCAGAGCGACCACGACGAGGTCACCCACGCCGAAGTTGTGCGCCCCGCAGACGATCCCGCGCCCTGGCTCGTCCTTGCTCGGCGCGGCCAGGTTGTGCTCGGGACCGACGTCGACCCGGCACCAGCTGATCGTCTTGCCGTTCGTGTGCTCCTCCCTGTCCAGGCTGAGCACCCGGCCGACGACCAGCGGTCCGGTCAGGTCGGCGCCAGGCGAGGTGATTGCCTCCAGCTTGAGCCCCAGAGCGGTGAGGCGCGCCGCTAGCTGTTGCGGGGTCTGGCCTTCGGGCAGGTCGGCATGTGCGCGGATCCAGGAGACCGGGGCGCGCATCAGACCTCGACCCCGAAGGCGCGGGTAAAGCGCACGTCCCCCTCGGCCATGTCACGCATGTCCGACACCCCGTGCCGAAACATCAGGGTGCGGTCGATGCCCATGCCGAAGGCGAAACCGGTGAACTCGTCGGGGTCGACCCCACAGGCGACGAGCACCCGTGGGTTGACGACTCCACAGCCGCCCCACTCGATCCAGGCCTCGCCCTTGCAGGTCCGGCACGACTCGACGGCCGGCGTCCGACCCAGGCACACGAAGCAGCGCAGGTCGACCTCGGCGCTGGGTTCGGTGAAGGGAAAGTACGACGGGCGGAACCGGGTGTCCACATGGTCGCCGAACATCGACCGGGCGAAATGGTCCAGGCTGCCCTTGAGGTGCCCCATCGTGATGCCCCGGTCGACGACCAGCCCCTCGACCTGGTGGAACACCGGTGAGTGGGTGGCGTCGGGCTCGTCGGTACGAAACACCCGCCCGGGCGCGACCACGTAGACCGGTGGATGGCGCGCGAGCAGCGTGCGCACCTGGACCGGCGACGTCTGGGTTCGCAGCACGATGTGCGCCTCGGGCGGATCGAGGAAGAACGTGTCCTGCATGCTGCGGGCGGGATGGTCGGGACCGAGGTTGAGGGCGTCGAAGTTCAGCCACTCGGCCTCCACCTCCGGCCCCTCGACGACCTCCCACCCCATCGCGACGAAGACGTCGCCGATCCGCTCCTGCAGCGTGGTCAGCGGGTGTCTCGCGCCGGTCGACCCGGCGGCGACGGTCGTGACGTCGACCACCTCGTCGACGAGGAGCTGCTCCTCAACGGCGACCTCCAGCTCGGCCGACCGCGCGGCCAGCGCGGCCGCAACGTCTGCGCGGGCGCGGCCCACTCGCGCCCCGGCGTCCTTGCGCGCCTGCGGGGGCAGAGCCCCGATCTCACGGTTTGCCAACGCCAGTGGCGACCGGTCTCCGGCGTGACCCAGGCGGACCTGCTTGAGCTCGTCGAGCGACCCTGCGGCCGCGATCGCCGAGACCGCGTCGTCGCGGGCGGCGTCGACGGCAGCCGGTTGCAGCGCGGCAACCTCGACCGGGTCGTACGCGGGCTGGTGAGCGGGCATCATGGCCTCTCCGGTGTGGGCGCGGGCCAGCGCAGTCTAGGAAGCCGCCCCGCGGGCGGCCAACGCCTTATCCCCTTCCATCTGCCGCCGCCCACCACCACCCCTTCCCCGCACGAGATCCAACTCGCCGACGACAGGGCGCGTTCGAGCTGACGTCCCAGGCGACCGGTCAGTCGGTGAGCACCGCCGGTTCGGCGACGGGTACCCACACGCGCACCCGCGCACCGCCGGAGGCGCTGTCCAGGATCGTCACCTCGCCGGCGTGCGCCTCGACCAGCCCCCGGACGATGTACAGGCCGAGCCCCGATCCGTCGCGGACACCGCTGCGCCAGAACCGGGTGAACGCTCTGTCACGCATCTCGTCAGGGACCCCGTCACCCTCGTCATCGACCAGCAAGAAGACCCCGGGCGACCCGTCTGCCGCGGCCTCGGCACCGACGGCGACGTCGATGCGGCCCTTGCCGTGCCGCTGGGCGTTGTCGATCAGGTTGGTGACCACCTGGCTGAGCTTGTCGGCGTCACCCCAGACGACCGGCAGGCTCTCATGGGGCAGCACCCGCATCCTGCGTCCGCCAGCCATCTTGGCGCTGCCGACGACGCGGTCGACGATCTCGGCCACGTCGAGCGGAGCGGCACGCAGGGTGAGCCTTCCGGCGTCGATGCGGGCGGTGTCGAGCAGCTCGGTGATCAACCGGGCGAGCCGGTCGGCGTCAGCATGGACCGTCTCGAGCATCAACCGGCGCTGCTGGTCGGAGAACCGGTCCCACTTGGACAACAGGGTCGCGGTGAAACCCTTGACGGCGGTCAGCGGCGAACGCAGCTCGTGCGCCACCGTGGCCACGAGATCGGAGCGGTCCCGGTCGAGTCGAACCCGGGTCCCCACGGTGCGGATGCTCACCGACACCGTCGTCACGGGTCTGCCGCGACCCTCGCGGACCAACCGGGCGGTGACGAGCAGCTCGCGGCCGTCGGAGCGGTACCAGGAGCCCTCGACCAGCCCGCTGCGGGTGCTCAGCCCGTCGTAGGGACGCAGGCAGTCGTACCAGGTCCTGCCGCCGAGGTCGTCGAGTCTCACCACCGCCGACAGGTGCGAGCCGACCGCCGTGTCGGGATCGAGCAGCAGCAGCGACACCGCACGCCGATTGACCTGCACGACGCGCTGGTCGGCGCCGGCGACCACCAGACCGTCCGGCAGGTCGTTGATGCTCACCACGTCGCGCGCGGCGCCGCCGTCCACGTCTGGCCCCACCGTTCTGGCCTTCCCATGTGGCCGCACCGTCGACCGGCCGCCTGCCGCCCAGCAGGCTAGCCGTCGGCGTGCGCCGTGTCAGTCTCCCTCACGGGTTGCAGCAGCTCAGTCCACTCGACGGTCCGGGGCGCGCTGTGCCCGAGCGGAGGCGTACAGGCACACAGCTGCAGCGGCGGCCAGGTTGAGGCTCTCGGCCCGACCGTGCAGGGGCACCGCGACCGCGTGGTCGGCCAGCTCGATCAGCGCGTCGGACAGCCCGTGAGCCTCGTTGCCGAACAGCCAGGCGCTGGGTGCGGCCAGCAACGCCGAGGCCTCGGCAGCGTCGAGGTCCACGGTCGCAGCCGGGTCGGCTGCGAGGACCACGAGCCCAGCCGCGCGGCACGCCTCCACCACTGCTCGTGGATCTGGCTCGACAGCGATCGGGAGGTGGAACAGGGAGCCGGCGCTGGCGCGCACGGCCTTGGGGTTGAACGGGTCGACGCCGTTACCGGTCACGACCACAGCGTCGGCGCCAGCCGCGTCGGCACAACGGATCAGCGTGCCGACGTTGCCCGGCTCGCCGACGGCGACAGCGACAGCCACCAGCCGAGGCTGTCCCGACAGTGCGCTGGCTGTCGGCAGGTCGACGAAGCGGCACACGGCAACGAGCCCCTGCGGGTGGACCGTCCCGGAGACGGCCGCCACGACCTCGGCACCCACCCGGGTCCACGGCACCCCGGCGGCGGTCGCCGCACCGTGCAGGTCCGGGTGCCGCTCAGTCGCCGTCGCGGTCGCCAGCACCTCGACGACTGCGTCGGGGGCCGCCAGCGCCTCGCGTACCGCCCGCGGGCCTTCGGCCACGAACCGGCGCTTGCGCGTACGGGCGGCACGCGACGACAGCCGGCGAGCCGCCTTGACCCGCCCGGTACGCGGTGACAGGGGTGGCTCGACGGTCACGGTCGTGCTCGGGCGCTCAGGCCGCCTCGCCGTCGTCGTTGCGGGTGGCGTTGACGTCGTCGGGCAGTGCCTCGCGAGCGACCGTGACCAGCGCGGCGAAGGCGGTCGGGTCGTGCACCGCCAGGTCGGCGAGCACGCGGCGGTCGACCTCGACACCGGCCAGCCGCAGACCCTGCACGAACCGGTTGTAGGTCAGCTCGTGCTGGCGGGCCGCCGCGTTGATCCGGGTGATCCACAGCCGGCGAAAGTCGCCCTTGCGGGCGCGCCGATCGCGATAGCTGTAGACCATCGAGTGAGTGACCTGCTCCTTGGCCTTGCGGTACAGCCGGGAGCGCTGTCCGCGGTAGCCCGAGGCGCGCTCCAGGGTGACGCGGCGCTTCTTCACGGCATTGACGGAACGCTTCACGCGTGCCACGGGAACTCCTTCGCATCGGTCGCGCTGACGGACGGCGTCCGTACGCGCGGAAAAAGCTGGGTCGAGGATCTGGCGCTGCTCAGCGGCCGAGCAGCCTGCGCACCCTGCCCACGTCGGCCGCGGCCACCTCTGTGGTTCCGGCGAGCCGGCGGGTACGGGTGGTGGGCTTGTGCTCGAAGTTGTGCCGGCGGTTGGCCTTCTGCCGACGCAGCTTGCCGGTGCCGGTGATCTTCACCCGCTTCTTCATGCCGGAGTGCGGCTTCATCTTCGGCATCTGTCGTGCCTTCCTGTTCGTCGCTGTGCTGGGGATTCCCGGGTGCTGGTTCAGGCGCCCGGTTCCATGTCGGCATCGATGTTCTCGGAACGCTTGCGGGGCTTGACCTCGGACGAGGCCGGAGCGCGGTCGGCCCGCTCGGCGTCACGTTCGGCGCGGCGATCGGCGACCTTCTGGGCACGCTCTTCGCGTACCTCGGCTCGGGCCTCCGACTTCTTGCGGTGCGGGCCGATCACCATCGTCATGTTGCGGCCGTCCTGGCGCGGTGTGGACTCGACGTAGCCGAGATCCTCCACGTCGCCGGCCAACCGCTGCAGCAGCCGGAACCCTAGCTCGGGACGGTGCTGCTCGCGGCCACGGAACATGATGGTGATCTTGACCTTGTCGCCCTGGCGGAGGAACCGCACGACGTGACCCTTCTTGGTCTCGTAGTCGTGCTTGTCGATCTTCGGGCGGAGCTTCATCTCCTTGATGACCGTGTGGGTCTGGTTCCGCCGGGACTCGCGCGCCTTCTGGGCCGTCTCGTACTTGAACTTGCCGTAGTCCATGAGCTTGGCGACCGGTGGCCTGGCGGTCGGGGCTACCTCGACCAGGTCGAGGTCGGCCTCGGTGGCGAGCCGGAGCGCATCGTCGATACGGACGATGCCGACCTGTTCGCCGTTGGGGCCGACGAGGCGCACCTCCGGCACCCGGATGCGCTCGTTGATGCGGAGCTCAGTGCTGATGGGTCCTCCTGTTGGATCGTGGACGGTGCAGGCGACCAGCGACTCGATTGCCCCGAACATGACGAAGGCTTCCGTGCCGTACCCGCACGGAAGCCACCGGGCGCACCAGCGCCCCCAGGTCGCCGTCGGACGCCGACCCGGCCGAACCCGACGACCCGGGGGTCGTGCGGGTGGGAGGGTGACTCCGCTTGAGGGCGGACCGTCGCGGTTGCACGCTTCGGCCGCCGGCCATCGACCAGGCTACCAGCCGGCCGCTCGCTGCAACGACCGCGAGGGCGGGTCAGTGCCAGGGGCGGCTGGACCGCGTGTGCCAGGCTTGGCGAGATGTCAGCCGACGCCGTGCTGTGGTTGCCCTGGGTCGCGGTCGCGATCGCGTCCGCGCTCGCCGGTTGGCTTTCGCTGCGGGCTGGCCGGCGCGGCGACGGTGTCGGTGCCCTGCGCTGGGCCGGCTGGGCGCTGGTGCCCCCCGCCCTGCTGCTGACAGGCACGGTACGGCTGGTCGGCCGGGTCGCGGCCGCGGTGACCAGCTGGGGCGCCGGCTTGGTCTTCTCACCGCTCACCTGGCTTGGCGTCGTCATCGGTGCGGGTGCGGTGACGATGATCGTCGGCGCCGCAGCGCTGCGCCGCAGGCGTGCCCCCGACCCGGTCACCACCCGACGACGCCGGGTCGACTCTGGCCCGGCGTCGAGCTCGCGACCCGTTGACGACGAGATGGCAGAGATCGAGGCGATCCTCAAGCGGCGAGGCATCGGGTAGCCGCTGACCGCCCAACCACGCGCCGCTGACCGCCCAACCACGAGCCGCTGACCACGCAACCACGAGCCGCTGACCGCCCAACCACGAGCCGCTGACCGCCCAACCACGCGCGGCTGATCGCGGTCAGGGGTCGCGTGGGGTGTGCGCGGCAAGCTCGGCGCGCAGCTGCGCGACCGCGGCGGCGGCGCGGGGACCGTCGGAGCGCTGGATCGCCATCAGCTGCACCACCCGACCGTCGTTGGTGTCGAGCACCGCCCAGGGAGCGCCACGCCCGATGCTCACGTGCACCGCCTCCGGCCAGCTGAGGTCGTGGCGCCGGTAGCCGTTGACGACGTGCAACCCGGCGGCATCGGTACGTACCCGGGTGCGGCCGATCCCGTGCAAGACGGCGAGGGCGCCGCCGAGCAGCACCAGCAGCGTGCCGACCTGGGCGACGGTGAAGTCGCTGCGCACGCCCGGTGGCAACGCCCACCCGATCACCACGAGCACGACCAGCAGGCTCCCCGCCGATGCGAACGACACCACTCGGGCGCCCAGCGGGCGGTAGGTCACGTCAGAGCCGGCAGGCGTGGATGTCGGTGACCAGGATGCCGCGAGCGCCGACCTCCCACAGCTCGTCCATCACCTGCTGTGCCCGCTCCCGCAGCACCATCGCCCGCACGGCTGACCAGCCGTCGCGGTGCAGGGGCGCCACGGTCGGCGACTCGATACCCGGCGTGATCGCGCAGGCCGTCTCGAGGTGGTCCGTGGGGATGTCGTAGTCCATCATCACGTACCTGCGGGCGACGAGTACGCCCTGCAACCGCCGCAGGAACACCGGGTAGCCCGCCGGGTCGGTCGCCCCGCTGCGACGGATCAGGACGGCCTCCGACTCGAGGATGGGATCGCCCACGATCTCCAGCCCGGCCTGACGCAGCGTGCTGCCGGTCTCGACCACGTCGGCGATCACGTCTGCCACGCCGAGTCGCACCGCGGACTCGACCGCGCCGTCGAGCCGGATCACGCTGGCATCGACCCCTTGCGCCGCAAGATGTCTGCGCACGACACCCAAGTACGACGTGGCGATCCGCAACCCGGACAGTTCGGCGACGGCGCGGAACGTGCCCACGGGCGCGGCGTAGCGCAACCGCGACCCGCCGAAGCCCAGCCCGAGCATCTCGTCGGCGTGCGCGCCCGAGTCGAGCAGCAGGTCCCGGCCCGTGATGCCGAGATCGAGGGTGCCCTCGCCGACGTAGACCGCGATGTCGCGCGGCCTGAGATAGAAGAACTCCGCGCCACCGTCAGGGTCGGCGAGCACCAGCTCACGGTGGTCGGCGCGCTGGCGGTAGCCGGCCTCCCGCAAGATCGCCCGGGACGGTTCGGCGAGCGAGCCCTTGTTGGGTACCGCG
Source organism: Nocardioidaceae bacterium (assembly GCA_013697585.1). Taxonomy (GTDB): domain Bacteria; phylum Actinomycetota; class Actinomycetes; order Propionibacteriales; family Nocardioidaceae; genus JACCWP01. The sequence continues at coordinate 6,652 of JACCWP010000116.1, read as the reverse complement.
ATCCGCAGGGTCCCGTTGCCCTCGCCGCTGCCCGGGTCGAGGCTGGTCATCAGCGGCTCACAGGTGCGCGTAGACGTCGTCGGTGGTCAGTCCGCACGCCAGCATCAGCACCTGCGCGTGGTAGAGCAGCTGGCTGATCTCTTCCGCGGCCCGTGCGCTTCCCTCGTGCTGGGCAGCCATCCAGGACTCGGCGGCCTCCTCGACCAGCTTCTTGCCGATGGCGTGGACGCCGGCATCGAGCGCGGCCACGGTGCTGCTGCCCGCTGGCCGCTCAGCCGCCTTGTCCTGCAGCTCGGCGAACAGCTGGTCGAAGGTCTTCACGGCCGGTCAGCCTACGACGTTGCTGCGGCGCGGCCGCTCACAGCGTGCGGAGCGCCAGCGCGGTCCGGAGGGCCGCGTCGGCGGCCTCGGCGCCCTTGTCCTCGGCCGAACCGGGCAACCCGCACCGGTCGAGTGCCTGCTGCTCGGTGTCGCAGGTGAGCAGACCGAAGCCGATGGGCACGACGTGGTCGAGTGCTACCCGGGTGAGACCGTCGGTAGCAGCGCGACAGACGTAGTCGAAGTGCGGAGTGCCGCCGCGGATCACGACACCCAGAGCGACCACTGCGTCGTGCGACGGCGCGAGTGTCGCGGCCGCTACCGGCAGCTCGAACGAACCGGGGACCCGCACCACGAGTGCGTCTGCGATGCCGGCTGAGCGCAGGGTGCGCAAGGCGCCGTCGAGCAGCCCGCCCATCACCTGCTGGTGCCATGAGGCGGCGACCACCGCGACGCGCAGCCCAGCGACCTGGCTCGCTTCGAGGGGCGCTGAGGTCGTCGCGCCGCGACCAGTCACCGGACGGGTCTCACCACGGTCGGGCGCCGTCGCCGTCGCCGAGCACGTGATCGAGGTCGTGGCCCATCCGTTCGGCCTTGGTACGCAGATATCTGAGGTTTTCTGCGGTCGGTCGCACGGCGAGTGGCACCCGCTCGGTGACGGGCAGGCCGTACCTGGCCAGCTGCTCGGCCTTGACCGGGTTGTTGGTCAGCAGCCGCACCGACGTGACGCCGAGGTCGGTCAGCACCTGGGCACCGGTCCCGTAGTCGCGCGCGTCGGCCGGCAGACCCAGGTCGAGGTTGGCATCGACGGTGTCGCGCCCGGTGTCCTGCAGCTCGTACGCGCGCAGCTTGTGCAGCAGCCCGATGCCGCGACCTTCGTGCCCACGAAGGTAGACGACGACGCCACGACCCTCGGCGATGATCGCCGACATCGACGCCTGCAGCTGGGGGCCGCAGTCGCAGCGCCGCGATCCGAGCACGTCGCCGGTGAGGCACTCCGAGTGCAGCCGGGTGAGCACGCCCAAGCCGTCGCCGATGTCACCGTGCACCAGTGCGATGTGCTCCACGCCGTCGACGGTGCTGCGGTAGCCACGTGCGACGAACTCGCCGAACTCGGTGGGAAGCCTGGTCACCGCAACCGGCTCGACCAGACGCTCGTGCCGGCGCCGCCACCAGATCAGGTCGGAGACCGAGATCATCGCCAACCGGTGCGCGTCGGCGAAGTCGCGCAGGGCGGTACCGCGGCGCATGCTGCCGTCGTCCCTCGTCAGCTCGGCGATCACGCCGGCCGGGGTCAGGCCGGCCATCCGGGCCAAGTCGACCGCAGCCTCGGTGTGGCCGGGGCGGACCAGCACGCCGCCGTCGCGATAGCGCAGCGGGAACACGTGCCCCGGCTGAACCAGGTCAGCCGGCTCGGCCGCCGAGTCGACCAGGGTCCGCACCGTATGCGCGCGGTCGGCCGCGCTGATGCCAGTGCTGATGCCGTCGCGCGCGTCGACGCTGACCGTGAAGGCCGTGCGCATCCGCTCCCGGTTGTGCGGTGTCATCAGCGGGATCGCCAGCCGGTCGAGCAGCGAGCCCTCGACGGGCGCGCACAGCACACCGCTGCTCCACCGCACCGTGAATGCCACCAGCTCGGGAGTCGCCTTGCTGGCGGCGAAGACCAGGTCGCCCTCGTTCTCGCGGTCCTCGTGGTCGACCACCACGACGGGTCGGCCGGCCGCGATCTCTGCCACCGCACACTCGATCGTGTCGAACCGGACGGGGCTGGTCATCGACGGCTCATGACTGGTCACGCCCCGACCTGCTGGACCTCAGGCCCTCGAGGGTCGAGCGGCTCGGCGCGCTCGGCCCGGAGCCAGGTGACGAACCCGACCACGCAGAACAACCCGTAGAACCCGTACAACGCAGCGGACGGGTAGAACGGGTACGGGTCCGCGGTCAGCAACGAAGGCACACCGACCGCGTCCACCGCGATCCAGACCAGCCAGAACTCGACCCAGCCGCGGGCCATCCCCCAGGTGGCGAGGATGCTGCCCGTCAGGATCCACGCCTCGGTCCAGGGGCCGAACGAGTCGAGCGCACGCAGCACGTACGACAACACCACGGTGCCGACTGCGTACAGCCCCAGCAGCAGCAGCCGCTCCTTCGTGGTGGCCCAGCGTGGCCGGATCGCGGCACCCCCTCCGGCGCCGCCGACGTCTCGCGCCTGCTTCCAGCGGTACCAGCCCCACACCGACACGGCGACGAAGAAGACCTGCCGGCCGGCCTGGCCGTACAGGTTCTCCTCGCCGGGCGTGTCGAAGACCGCGCCGAGGAAGACGGTGAACAGCAAGACGTTGCCGACGATCCCGACGGGCCATGCCCACACCCGGCGGCGCATGCCGCCGAGCGCCGACAGCAGCCCGAACAGGTTGCCGATGATCTCGCGCCACAAGATGGCGGAGTCGCCGATGTGCAGCTCGGCGCTGAACAGCCAGCCCAGCGGGTCGTTCATGCCCTGACCTCCGCGTGCGGGCGTACGAGCAGCCGCTCGACGTACTTGGCGATGATGTCGACCTCGACGTTGAGCGACGCACCAGGCATGCGCTGACCAAGCGTGGTCGCGGCCAGCGTTGCCGGGATCAGCGACACGGTGAAGGTCGGGTGATCGGGCCCGTCGTCGACATCGACCACGGTGAGCGAGACGCCGTCGAGGGCGACGGATCCCTGGGGGGCGAGGTAGCGGACGAGCCGGGCGGCCACCTCGACCGTGACCAGGTCCCAGTGCGCCGACGGCTCGCGGGCGCGGATGATCCCCGTGCCGTCGACGTGGCCCTGGACGAGATGCCCGCCCAGCCGCCCGAGGGCGGGAACGGCGCGCTCGAGGTTGACGGCGGCCCCGGCTTGCGTCCCCCCGAGCGTGGTGCGGGTCAGGGTCGCGCGCATGACGTCGGCGGCGAAGGTGTCGCCGTCCACGTCGACGACGGTCAGGCAACAGCCGTCGACGGCGATCGAGTCACCCAGCCGTGCATCCTCGGTGACCCGCGGCGCGTGCACCGACAACCGGGCGGAGTCGCCGAGGTCGCGCACGGCGACGACCTCGCCGCGCTCCTCCACGATGCCGGTGAACATGAGCTGGGCCGTGCCTTCCGTGTCGTACGGGGCGCCGCGGGCGACGGGCACGGGAGGACGGGCATCGACGGTGCGCCGAGGGCGCGGTCATCGACACGGTGCTCCTCCCATCCGGACTCTCACCGTCGGTCCCGGACTTTCACCGGGTCAACCGACCACCTCGGGTGAGGCGGCCGGGTCGCGGACTGTCACCGCCGGCTCGGAATTGCACCGATCCCGGAGCACGCGAGCGTTGCTGCTCACCCCGGAGTATGCCACGCAGAGCTGACAGCGCCCTCGGCCCGGCGCCGCAGCTCCGCGACCGCCGCGTCAGGGTCGTCGGCCGCATAGACGGCCGAGCCGGCCACGAACATGTCCGCGCCCGCCTCGGCACAGCGCTCGATGGTCTCCAGGCCCACTCCCCCGTCGACCTGCAACCAGATCTCGCCGCCGGCCCGATCGACCAGCTCTCGGGCGCGACGCAGCTTGGGCAGGCAGGTGTCGAGGAACTCCTGGCCACCGAGACCGGGCTCCACCGTCATCACGAGCAGCAGGTCGAGCTCGGGCAGCAGGTCGGCGTACGGACCGACATCGGTCGCCGGGCGCAGCGCCAAGCCGGCGCGGGCCCCTAGTCGGCGCAGCTCGCGCGCCAGGTGCACCGGCGCGCGCACAGCCTCCGCGTGGAAGGTCACGCTCGAGGCGCCGGCCTCGACGTAGGCGGGCGCCCACCGGTCGGGGTCGTCGATCATCAGGTGACAGTCGAGCGGCTGCGGGGCAACCTTGGCCAACGCCTCGACCACCGGCACCCCGATGGTCAGGTTGGGGACGAAGTGGTTGTCCATCACGTCGACGTGCAGCCAGTCGGCGCCGGGCACCTGCGTCGCTGCACCCCCCAGGTCGGCGAAGTCGGCGGCCAGCAGGCTCGGCGCGATCCGCACGGTCACGACGCCGGAGTCTAGCCAGCCCGGTCGGCCGGACAGTTCCACCGCACAGCTCGCCCTGCCTCCGCGCTACAAGCGACCGCAAAGTGCGGCTTTCGCAGGGGGCCCTGCGAGAGCGTCAGCGGCGGAGCAGGGCGCAGAACATCGCGTCGGTTTCGTGCAGATGTGGCCACAGCTGCAGAAAGGTCCCGGTCTGGCACGAGATGTCGGGCAGCAGGGCGGGGAGGTCGACCGGCTCGGCGTCGGGGCGTGCCGCGAGCACGTCGGCAACCACCTCGCGGGTCTCGGCCACGTGCGGCGAGCAGGTGGCGTAGGCGACGACCCCGCCGACCCTGGTCGCGTCGAGAGCAGACGTGAGAAGCTCGCGCTGCAGCCGGCCGAGCCCTGCAAGGTCGCTCGGCTGACGACGCCAGCGTGCCTCCGGGCGGCGCCGCAGCGCGCCCAGACCGGTGCAGGGCGCGTCGACCAGCACTCGGTCGTAGCCTCCGGGCTCGGCCGCGCCGACGGTCCGTCCGTCCCCTCGGCGCAGCTCGACCACGTCGCCCAGCGGCGCCACGGTCTGGCGGACCAGCTCGAGCCGGTGCGGCGCGATCTCGCTCGCCACGAGGCGCGCATCGCGACGAGCAGCGAGCGCGCCGAGCAGCGCCGCCTTGCCTCCCGGTCCAGCGCACACGTCGAGCCAGCGCTCGTCGCGACCCTCCACGGGGGCCGCCGCCAGCGCCAGTGCCACGACCTGGCTGCCCTCGTCCTGCACGCCGGCGCGGCCGTCGCGCACGGCCGGTATGCGTGCGGGGTCCCCGTCGGGCAGCACGGCAGCGTACGGCGACCAGCGGCCCGGCCGCGCCCCGTGGTCGAGCAGCTCGCCGACCTCGACCAGCCCCGGTCGGGCCACCAGGGCGACCTCGGGGGCCGCGTTGTCGGCGGCGAGCAGGTCGACCAGCTCGTCCTGGTCCCTACTGTTCGCGACCAGTGCGTCTCGCAGCGCACGGACCACCCATTGCGGGTGGCTGTACACGAGCGCCAGCCAGCCATCGGGGTCGGTCGCCCGCTCGGGCGCCACAGCGGACAGCCACTGGTCGACGTCGCGCTCGGCCACCCGGCGCAGCACCGCGTTGACCAGGCCGGCGGCGCCGCGACCGCGCAGCTCGCGGGCCAGTACCACGCTGGTGGACACCGCGGCGTGCGGCGGTGTGCGGAGGGTCAGCAGCTGGTGACAGCCGAGCCGCAGCACGTCGACCAGCACCGGGTCGGTCTGCGCCAGCGGCCGGTCCAGGCAGGCCACCAGCACCGCGTCATAGCTTCCTTGCCGTCGCACCGTGCCGTGGGTCAGCTCGGTGGCCAGCGCAGCGTCGCGGCCCGACAGGCCACGCTCCCGCAGCAACCGAGGCAGCTCCAGGTTGACGTAGGCATCCCGTTCGCGCACCGCGCGCAGCACGGCGAGAGCCGTCGCGCGAGGTCGGTCGGCGCTCACCCGCCGAGTCGCGCTCGGTCGGGCAGCCGGGCGCCCCTGGCCCAGTCGGCGGCGGGCATCGGTCGGCGGCCCGGCGGCTGCACCGTGCCGAGCTGGAGGGCAACCGTGCCGGTGCCGACGAGCACCTGATGCTTGCCGGCGACCAGCTCGCCGGGATCGAGCCGGTGAGCGTCCGGACCGGTGGGGAGATCCTCCGCGGTGACCACCGCGGGTCCGAGCTTGAGCCGCTCGCCCGAGAGGGTCGTCCACGGACCCGGTGCCGGGGTGCAGGCCCGCAGCCGCCGGTCGACCGCGAACGCGGGTTCGCTCCAGCGCACCCGCGCGTCATCGACATCGATCCGCGGCGCGTACGAGACGCCCTCGACCGGTTGCGGGACCGGTTCCAGCCGATCGGCGGCCAACCCGTCGATGGTGGCGGCCAGCAGCTTCGCCCCGGAGCGGGCCAGCCGTGCCAGCAGGTCACCGGCGGTGTCGGCCGGTCGCACCGCCTCGGTGGTCGTGCCGAGCAGCGGCCCGGCGTCGAGTGCCTCCACGATCCGGAAGGTCGTGGCGCCGCTCACCTGGTCGCCAGCGAGCAGGGTGTGCTGCACGGGCGCCGCGCCGCGCCAGGCGGGAAGCAGCGAGAAGTGCAGATTGACCCAGCCGCGCTCCGGCAAGTCGAGAACGCTCCGAGGCAGCATGGCGCCGTAGGCGACGACCGGCGCGCAGTCGAGGGCAAGCTCGGCGAGGCGGCGGCCGAAATCGGCGTCCCGGGGGCTGCGCGGACGCAGCAGCTCGACACCGGCCTCGACGGCCCGCTGCGCCACCGGGCTCGCCGCCGGCCGCCGCC
>JACCWP010000115.1 GCA_013697585.1 Nocardioidaceae bacterium | reverse complement strand
ACCCCGCCCAGCGCTGACCGCCGCCGCGCCGCGTGCCGGCCGGTCTGGGAATGACCGCGCATCGGGCTAGACTCACGCCTCGGTCGGGGCTCTGCCGGTGCGCTGTCGGTGCCTGCCGCGGCCGCCTACCTCTGGAGCGTGTGTGCCCAACCAACTCGCGTCGTTGCTTCCCATCATCGCGATCCTGCTGGCGTTCTGGTTCCTCGTGCTGCGGCCTGCCCGCAAGCGGCAGACCGAGGCCCGACGGCTGCACAGTTCGCTGGCGGTCGGCGACGAGGTCATGCTGACCAGCGGCATCTTCGGCCGCGTCATCACGCTCGACGAGGAGCGGCTCACCCTCGAGGTGGCGCCCGCTGTCGCGATCACCGCCGTGCGCCAAGCGGTCGCGAAGGTGGTCGATCCCGCGCCGGCCGACTCCCGGGCGGACAGCAGTACCGAACGCAGCGACGACCACCCTGACGACCACCCTGACGACCCCAGCGACGGCCGAACGGGCAACCGCGCCGAGAGCGACGACACCCGCCACTGAGGCGGGCAGGCAGGGGCTGACGCACACGTGGCGAGCAAGAGGCTTCGACCCGGACGCACGCTTGCCGGGCTCGGTGCGGTCGTGGCGATCCTGTTCGGGCTGGTCGCGCTCGGCGGCGAATGGTCTCCGCGACTAGGGCTCGACCTGCAGGGTGGGACACGAATCATCTTGCAGGCCAGCAGCGAGGGTGGCGACCCGACCGACGAGCAGCTCACCCAGGCCCGCGACATCATCGGCCAGCGCGTCAACGGGACCGGCGTATCGGCACCGGAGGTCAGCACCCGTGGCGACCGGCAGATCCTGGTCGAGATCCCCGGTGACGAGCGCAGCGACATCGTCGAAGAGGTCGGCCGCACCGCCCAGCTGCGGTTCCGGCTGGTCTGGGGTCAAGGTGACGGGACGGCGTCGCCGCCAGCCCCACCCGGGGGCGACGGTCCAGGCGGTCCGGGCGGTGGCGGTCCGGGTGGTGGCGGTCAGGGTGGCGCCGGTCCGGACGGTGGAGGTCAGGACGGTGGCGGTCAGGGTGGCGCCGGTCAGGGCGGTGGCGGTCAAGCTGGCGCCGGTCCGGGCGGTGGCGGTCAGGGTGGCGCCGGTCCGGGCGGTGGCGGTCAGGGTGGGAGCGGCGGCCAGAGTGGTGGCGCCGGCCAGGACGGCGGCACCGCCAATCGGGTGGCGGCAGGTTGGATGTTGCGCAGCGACCAGCAGGACGGCGGGGATCAAGGTGGCGGCGACCAGCCGAACAACCAGCCCGGCGACCAGCCCCCCGACCAGCCCCCCGACCAGCCGACGGAGGAACCGCCGACCCCGCCAGACGTCGAGCAGCAGGCCCTTGGCGACATCCTGCTGCCGGACAGCATCCAGACGACGCTGACCGGTCAGCCGCCTCCGGCATACACCCAGGACTTCACCCGGCTCGCCAGCGAGTTCGCCAAGTTCACCTGCCCAGACGATCCCGACGCCGCCGCGCTGGTCGACGATGAGCCGGGCGAGCCACTGATCACCTGCGACGACGAGGGCATCAAGTATCTGCTCAGCCCAGCAGTCATCGAGGGCACCAGCCTCACCGATGCCAGCGCTCAGATTCCGCCGCAGTCGGCCCAGTGGGTGGTCAACCTCGAGCTCGACGGCGCGGGCACCGATGTCTTCTCCGACGTGACCCAGGCGCTGGCCGGCGCGCCCAACGCACTGTTCGCGATCGTCCTCGACGGCCAGGTGCTGTCGGCGCCCACGGTCAACGACCCGATCACCAACGGCCAGGCACAGATCTCCGGCAACTTCACCCAGGAGTCGGCCAACGAGCTCGCCAACTCGCTGCGCTACGGCGCCCTGCCGTTGAGCTTCAGCGTGGACAGCGTGGTGCTGGCCGGTCCGACCCTGGCCGGGTCGTCACTTGCCGCCGGCATCCTGGCCGGCATCATCGGACTGGCCCTCGTGGTCGTCTACTGCATCCTCTACTACCGCGCGCTCGGACTGGTGGTGGTCACGTCGCTGGCCCTGGCGGGGCTGATGACCTACGAGCTGGTGATCCTGCTCGGCACCAGCGTCGGTTTCACGCTCACCCTGCCGGGAATCGCGGGGTTGATCGTCGGTATCGGCGTGACGGCCGACTCGTTCATCATCTACTTCGAGCGGATCCGCGACGAGGTCCGCGACGGCAGGTCGCTGCGGCTGGCCACCGAGTCGGGCTGGCTGCGCGCGCGGGCGACCATCCTGGCCGCGGACGCAGTGCAGTTCCTCGCCGCGGTCGTGCTCTACACCTTCGCCATCGACGAGGTGCGCGGCTTCGCGTTCGGGCTGCTGATGAGCACGATCGTCGACATCATCGTGGTGTTCTTGTTCAGCAAGCCGCTGATCTCCTACCTGATCCGCACCCGGTTCTTCGGTCAGGGGCACCGGCTCTCCGGGCTCGACACCCGGCACCTCGGCATCACCGGTCGCGCCGTGACCCAGGTCGCGCGGACGCCGACCCGCGCCGCTGGGAGGGCGACCCGATGAGCAGGTTCGGCGGCTTCGGGGCCCTCGGCCAGAATCTCTACGAGGGCAAGGTCTCGTACGACTTCGTCGGTCGGCGCAATCGCTGGTACGTCATCTCGGCATTCATCGTGCTGGTCGCGGTGGCGGGCCTGGTCGTGCGGCCGCTGAACTTCGGGATCGAGTTCAAGGGTGGCGTCGAGTTCACGATCGTCACGGCAGGCACCCAGGAGCAGGTCGACACGATGCTCGCCGCGGTGGACGACTCGGGCGTCGAGGTTGGCACGCCGATCGGCAACACGGCCGGTGCTGACTCGGTCGTGGTACAGACCGAGCCGCTTGAGCAGGACCAGGCCGATGAGGTCGAGCAGGCGATGATCGACGCCGGTGCCGAGGAGGTCAGTCAGGAGAGGATCGGCGCCACCTGGGGCGAACAGATCCGTGACCGGGCGCTGATCGGTCTGACCGTCTTCCTCGTCCTGGTTGTGCTGTTCATCTGGGGCTACTTCCGCGAGTGGCGGATGTCGGTCGCCGCCCTGCTCGCCCTCGCCCACGACGTGGTCATCACGATCGGCGTCTATGCCTGGGCCGGCTTCGAGGTCAGCCCGGCCACCGTCACAGGTCTGCTCACGATCCTCGGATACTCGCTCTACGACACGGTCGTGGTCTATGACAAGGTGCGCGAGAACACCAAGTCGTTCGCCACCCAGACGACCCGCACCTACGCGGAGTGGTCCAACCTGGCCATCAACCAGACGCTGGTTCGGTCGATCAACACCTCGATCACCGCGTTGCTCCCCGTCGTCGCGCTGCTGATCGTCGGTCTCGCCGTCGTCGGCACAGGCCCGCTCAAGGACCTGGCACTCGCGCTGTTCGTCGGCATGGCTGCCGGTACGTACTCGTCGATCTTCATTGCCACACCGTTCGCGTCCCAGCTGAAGGAGCGCGAACCGGCGGTCCGCGAGCACGCCAAGCGGGTGCTGGCACGCCGTGCTCGCGACCGGCACGACCGCGACGAGGCCGATCGTGGCCCCGTGGACGAGACCGACCCTGCCCACGCCGGCGGCCCCGAGGCGGTCGGCTCCCGTGCCAGCCGCGGGTCTGCCGGGTCAACGGCTCGACCCACCCCCCGACCTGGAGCGCGGCCGGGCGGGCCGAGCGGCCGGGCGCAACCCCAGCGACGGCCTCGCTCGCAGCGCGGCAAGGGCTCCCGATGACCACACCGGTCGACGCGGTCATCGACCGGCTGGTCCGCGACATCCCGGACTGGCCGCAAGCGGGGGTGGTCTTCAAGGACATCACACCCCTGCTCGCCGACCCGGAGGGGTTGGCCACGATCGTCACCGGTCTGGCCGATCTCGGTCGGCGGCTCGCGCCCGACGGCGTCGACATCGTGGTCGGGATCGAGGCTCGAGGGTTCATCCTGGCAGCGCCCGTCGCGCTCGCCCTCGGCGCTGGGTTCGTGCCCGTGCGCAAGAAGGGCAAGCTGCCCGCGCCCACCCACGAGGTGTCGTACACGATGGAGTACGGCGAGGCGACGCTCGAGGTGCACCGGGACGCCTTGCCGCACGGTGCGCGAGTGCTGGTCGTCGACGACGTGCTCGCCACCGGTGGCACCGTGCAGGCCACGGGGGAGCTGCTGGCTCGGTGCGGGGCCCACGCGGCGGGTGTGGCCGTGCTGCTCGAGCTCGGGTTCCTCGGCGGTCGCGCCAGGCTCGGCGGCGTCAACCTCGGTGCGCTGCGCCTCGTCGATTGACCGCGATCAGCGGCTCATGGTTGCGCGGTCAGCGGCTCATGGTTGCGCCGTCAGCGGCTGGTGGTTGCGCGGTCAGCGGCTGGTGGTTGCGCGATGGATCGGTGATCCGACGCCCTTACACTGGTGTGTGGTCTGCACGGGAGTACTGAGTGGGTGATGACACCGACGTCGATGTCGACGTCGACGAAGGCGCCGAAGTCGGTGCGGCCTCGACGCCTGCTCCCGCACGTGCGGGTACGCCAACAGGCGGCTCTGCGATCGAGTCGGCGACCGATCCGGCGCCGGTGTGGGCGCCGTCGGTGCCGACCAGGATGCGAACCCGGCTGGCCAGGCTCGGCAGCCGCGCGCCCGGGCTGCACCCGGCGCTCGAACCGTTGTTCGCGGTGGTCCGCGCGACCCATCCCAAGGCGGACGTCGTGCCGGTGGAGCGAGCGTTCCGGCTGGCCGAGCGGCTGCACACTGGCCAACTGCGCAGCAGCGGCGACCCCTACATCACCCACCCGCTGGCCGTGACGACGATCCTGGCCGAGCTGGGCATGACCCCGCCCACGCTCTGCGCCGCGCTGCTGCACGACACGGTGGAGGACACGTCGTACACCCTCGACCAGCTTCGGTCGGAGTTCGGCGACGAGGTGGCGCTCCTGGTCGACGGTGTGACCAAGCTGGACAAGGTCAAGTACGGCGACTCGGCGCAGGCCGAGACGATCCGCAAGATGATCGTGGCGATGAGCCGTGACATCCGGGTGCTTGTCATCAAGCTTGCCGACCGGCTGCACAACATGCGGACGCTGCGACACCTCAAGGCGGACAAGCAGGCACGGGTCGCCCGCGAGACGCTGGAGATCTATGCCCCGCTGGCGCACCGGCTCGGCATGAACACCATCAAGTGGGAGCTCGAGGACCTCGCCTTCTCGACGCTGCACCCCAAGGTCTACGACGAGATCGTCCGGCTGGTGGCCGACAGGGCGCCCGCCCGCGACGACTTCTTGGACGGCGTTGTCAAGCGAGTCACAGACGACCTCAAGGGCGCCAAGATCAAAGCTGCGGTGACCGGACGGCCCAAGCACTACTTCTCGATCTACCAGAAGATGATTGTGCGTGGCCGCGACTTCGCCGACATCTACGACCTCGTCGGAATCCGCATCCTGGTCGACTCGATGCGCGACTGCTACGCCGCTCTCGGCGTGCTGCACGCCCGCTGGAACCCGCTGCCGGGGCGGTTCAAGGACTACGTGGCGATGCCGAAGTTCAACATGTACCAGTCCCTGCACACCACCGTGATCGGCCCTGACGGCAAGCCGGTCGAGCTGCAGATCCGTACGTTCGCCATGCACCGGCGCGCCGAGTACGGCGTCGCGGCGCACTGGAAGTACAAGGAGGCCGTCAGCGGGGCCGTCGTCACCGATGCGCCGCTGCTGCGCGGTGCAGGGGGGCCCGCCAAGGACACCAACGCTGGCGAGATGGCCTGGCTCAAGCAGGTGCTCGACTGGCAGCAGGAGACCGCCGACCCCGGAGACTTCCTCGAGTCGCTGCGCTTCGAGATCAACGCGACCGAGGTCTACGTGTTCACCCCGGCCGGCGACGTGCAGTCGCTTCCGACGGGATCCTCGCCCGTCGACTTCGCCTACGCCGTGCACACCGAGGTCGGGCACCGTTGCATCGGTGCGCGGGTGAACGGTCGGCTGGTGCCGCTGGAGAGCACGCTGGACAATGGCGACGTGGTCGAGGTGTTCACCTCCAAGTCGGCCGGGGCGGGGCCGAGCCGGGACTGGCTGGGCTTCGTCAAGAGTCCGCGGGCCCGCAGCAAGATCCGGCAGTGGTTCACCAAGGAGCGCCGTGAAGAGGCGATCGAACGCGGCAAGGACTCGATTGCCCGGCTGTTGCGCAAGGAGGGACTGCCGCTGCAACGGCTGCTGAGTGCCGAGGTGCTGCAAACGGTGGCCAAGGATCTGCACCTGCCCGACGTCTCAGCGCTGTACGCCGCGGTGGGCGAGAACAACGTTGGGGCGCAGAACGTGGTCCGCCGCGTCATCGACCTGCACGGCGGCGAGGACGGCTCCGCCGAGGACGCGTCCGAGGCGGTCGTGCTCCCAGCCGAGACCAACAAGCGTCGGCGCGCGGCGCGAGGCGACGCGGGCGTGGTCGTCCACGGCATGAACGACGTCCTGGTCAAGCTGGCCCGCTGCTGCACACCCGTGCCGGGCGACACGATCGTCGGGTTCGTGACCAGGGGCGCTGGCGTGTCCGTGCACCGAGGCGACTGCCCCAACGTCGGCAGCCTCAGCGCACAACCGGAGCGGATGGTCGCGGTCGAGTGGGCCCCGTCGGCGCAAAGCACGTTCCTGGTCGCCATCCAGGTCGAGGCGCTGGACCGCGCGCGGCTGCTGTCCGACGTCACTCGAGTGTTGTCTGACCAGCACGTCAACATCCTGTCCGCCAACCTGCAGACGAGCCGGGATCGGATCGCCAAGAGTCGCTTCACCTTCGAGATGGGCGACCCCGCCCACCTCGGTCACGTCCTGTCTGCCGTCCGCGCCGTCGCGGGCGTCTTCGACGTCTACCGCGTGACCCAATAGCCCGCGATCAGCGGCTCGCGGTTGCGCGATCAGCGGCTGGTGGTTGCGCGATCAGCGGCTGGTGGTTGTGTGGTCAGCGGCTCGCGGTTGTGTGGTCAGCGGTGATTCACCCAGCGGCGGCGGGGCAGCGGTGTCAGGCCGAGCCAGGCTGCGACCTCGAACTCGAACGACGGTTCCATGCAGAAGACCGTCTCCTTGCGCGCCACGGTGATCCTCCAGTCGACGATGTCTCGCAGCCATGTCCGCCGCTCCGCGTCGTGCTCGCGATCGTCGGCCAAGGAGTGGACCTCGCGACCGTCGTACTCGCAGCCGATCTTGCGCAGCTCGTAACCAAGGTCCAGGTACGCATAGCGCCCACGCTTGTCTATGACGTGCACCTGGGCCTTGGGAATCGGGCATCCCGCTTCGACCAGGCGCAGCTTTGTCCAGGATTCGCCCGGCCACTCGATTTGTGGATCGATGAGGTGCGCGAGGTAGCGCGCTTGCACGATTCCGGGGTAGCCACGCAGGCGCGCGATCCGTTCCTGGACTCCGGCTCTTGTCACCAGGCCGGCGTGCGCCATCGCATCGGCGGCTGATAGTGCGAATGGCGGTCGGAGACGGCGTAGGCCGTCGACGGTAGTACGCGTCGGCACGGTCATGCGCAGCCCGTTGTGCTCGACGATGTCGAACTCTTCGAGGTAGCCCTCCACGCTGCGAACGCCGTCGGTCGTGATCTTGGTGGTGCCGTGCGGGACGACGCAAGACGGCTTCGGCAGGAAACGTTCGTCCGGCTGGAATGCGTCGATGCTCAGCGCCCACATGGCGGTCGTGCCGAACAGGACGGCGTGTGGCGGCATCACCAGATGCAGGCACGCGATGCGCAAGTCTGTCGAGTCCGGAACGTCGCTGGCGATGTAGACGTTGCGAAGGACCCGGCGCACCTCCCCTTCGCGCAGGGCCTGCCGGAGCTGTTGGCGGGTCAAGCCCCAGTCGCCAGCCTGCGAACCAAGGAACGGGTGACCATGTCCTATGCGTGTGGGCATCCGCGCATTGTGCGGATGAAGAGAATCGAGCGCGAACGATCATCCACAGGCACCACCACGAGCCGCTGATCGGGCAACCGGGGGCCGCTGATGGCGCAACCGGGGGCCGCTGATGACGCAACAACGGGCAGCGGATGGCGCAACCACGAGCCGCGGATGGCGCAACCACGAGCCGCTGATCGGGCAACCACGAGCCGCTGATCACGGGTCAGGGGAGAAGTCGGCGAGGGCCTGGCGCGCCTCGACCAGCCAGGACTCGCGGGCCTCGATAGCGCCGGCGGCCTCGGCGGCCTGGCGGTCGTCGCCGGCGACACGGGCGCGGTCGAGCTGCGCGCGGAGCTTGAC
>JACCWP010000112.1 GCA_013697585.1 Nocardioidaceae bacterium | reverse complement strand
GGCGTGAGCGTGTCCGCGGACACAGGTGCGGCCCCCGTCGCCCCCGGGCGGCTGGCGCGGCTCGGCTTCCGCGACGTGGCCACCGCCCAGGAGCGGGTCCGGATGGTCGCCACGCTCGCCGCACCCGACGCCGACGGCGGCATCGACCAGCTTCTCGGCGACCTCGCTCGCTCTGCCGACCCGGACGCCGCCCTGGCCGGGGTGGCCGCCCTCGTCGAAGCCGCCGACGACGCGGTCGACCTCCTGCGCACGGTCGCAGCAGACGTGGTGCTGCGGACCAGGCTCGCCGCCGTCTGCGGCGCCAGTCCGGCGCTGGCTGAGCACCTGGCCGCCCACCCGGAGCATTGGCACGACCTGCGAGCAGGTCGGCCGACGTACGGCGAGCAACCGCTGCTCGCTGCAGGCGACGCGACCGCCCCGGAGGCCGCCGACGTGTTGCGGGTGGCCTACCGGCGACGGCTGCTCGGTGTCGCTGCCAGCGACCTGACCGGCGAGACACCGGTGGCAGCGGTGGGAGCGGCCTTGGCCGACCTGGCCGACGCAACCCTGCAGGCGGCGCTCGACGTGGCCGCGGCCCGGCTGCCCGCCCAGGCCGCCCAGGCCCGGCTCGCGGTCATCGCGCTGGGCAAGTCGGGGGGCCGCGAGCTCAACTACGTCAGCGACGTCGACGTGGTGTTCGTGCACGAGCCGATCGGCGGCACGGGCGACGGCGGCGAGGACACGGCGTCGCGGGCGGCAGCGCAGCTGGCATCGACGATGATGCGGGTCTGCTCTGAGCACACCGGTGCGGGGACGGTGTGGCCGGTCGACGCCGCCCTGCGCCCGGAAGGCAGGGCGGGGCCGTTGAGCCGCACGGTGTCCGGCCATCGCGGCTACTACGAGCGCTGGGCCAGCAGCTGGGAGTTCCAGGCGCTGCTCAAGGCGCGGCCCGCCGCCGGGGATCGAGCGCTGGGCGCGGCCTACCTCGATGCCATCACACCGCTGGTCTGGCAGGCCGGTGAGCGCCCCGGCTTCGTCGCCGAGGTCCAGTCGATGCGGCGCAAGGTGGTCGACCACATCCCGGTCGAACAGGTGCCACGGGCGCTCAAGCTGGGACCGGGCGGGTTGCGCGACGTGGAGTTCGCGGTGCAGCTGTTGCAGCTGGTGCACGGTCGCGGCGACGAGACGTTGCGCGGGCGCAGCACCCTCGGCGCGCTCGAGGCCCTGACCCGAGGGGGCTACGTCGGCCGCGACGACGGCGCCGCCCTGGCCCGGTCGTACGAGTTCTTGCGCACCGTCGAGCACCGGCTGCAGCTGTGGGCGCTGCGGCGCACCCAGGTGCTGCCCGACGACGACGAGACCCCGCGGCGGCTGGGGCGCGCGCTCGGGCACCGATCCGACCCGGCGGCCGCCTTCGAACGGGACTGGGCGGCGTGCACCCGCGAGGTGCGGCGCTTGCACGAGAAGCTGTTCTATCGTCCGTTGCTCGCCGCGGTGGCCGCGCTCCCCGGTGCCGAGCTGCGGCTCAGCACCGATGCTGCAAAGCAGCGGCTTGCCGCGCTCGGCTACGTCGACTCCCGCAGCGCGCTTGGCCACCTCGAGGCGCTGACGGCCGGGTTGACCCGTCGCGCCGCGATCCAGCGCCAGCTGCTGCCCGCGCTGCTGGGGTGGTTCGCGGCCGGACCCGATCCCGACGCGGCCCTGCTGGCGTTCCGGCGGGTGTCCGATCGGCTGGGCACGACCCACTGGTACCTGCGGCGGTTGCGCGACGAAGGGGAGACGGCGCAGCTGCTCGCCCGGGTGCTGGCCAGCAGCGGCTATGCCACCGACCTGCTGCTCGGCGCGCCCGACTCGGTGGCCCTGCTCGGTGGCGGCGCCGAGCTGGTGCCGCGCCCCCGCGAGGTGCTGCTCCGGGAGATGACGTCAGCCGCCCACCGGCACGCAGACCCGGGGGCGGGTATCGAGGCAGTACGCGCCATGCGGCGGCGCGAGCTGTGCCGAGTCGCGGTGGCCGACGTGCTCGGTCTGCTCGACGTCGAGGCGGTGGGCGATGCCCTGACCGACGTCACGCTGGCCACCCTCACCGGGGCTCTGGCGGTGGCCACCCAGACGGTGGGGGCCGAGCTGCGCGAGCCCGTACCCATCCGGATAGCCGTGGTAGCGATGGGCCGGCTCGGTGGGCACGAGATGGGCTATGCGAGCGACGCGGACGTGATGTTCGTGCACGTGCCGGTGTCCGGCACGGCGGAGCGCGCGTCTGCCGAGGCGGCGCACGCCGTGGCCCAGGAGATGCGGCGGATCCTGGCACTTCCGGGTGACGCCCCGGCGCTCGAGCTCGACGCGGGCCTGCGCCCAGAGGGCAGGCAGGGGCCGCTGGTACGGACGTTGGCGTCGTACTCGGCCTACTACGCGCGCTGGTCACAGCCGTGGGAGACGCAGGCCCTGCTGCGCGCAGAACCGCTCGTCGGCGACACCGAGGTGTGCCAGCGATTCCGCGCCGTCATCGACCCGCTGCGATGGCCGGCAGCCGGGCTGGACGCGGCCAGTGAGACCGAGATCCGTCGGATCAAGGCCAGGGTCGACGCGGAGCGGTTGCCGCGCGGAGCGGACCCGTCCATGCACGTCAAGCTCGGACCGGGCGGGCTCACCGACGTGGAGTGGACGGTCCAGCTGCTCCAGCTGCGACACGCGCACCACGTCCCGGGTCTGCGCACCACGGCAACGCTGCCGGCGCTCGAGGCGGCGGTCGCGGCCCAGCTGCTGGACCGCACCGATGCTGACGCGCTGGGCGCTGCCTGGCGGCTGGCCCAGAGGCTGCGCAACCAGATGATGCTCGCCCGTGGCCGTGCGTCGGACTCGTTGCCGCGCGACCCACGCGACCGGGCCGCCGTGGCTTACCTGCTGGGCAAGGAGATCGACGAGTTCGAGCAGGTCACCGACGAGTGGCGGCGCACGGCGCGGCGCGCCCGCGCAGTCGTCGAGCGGGTGTTCTGGACCTAGTGGTCGCCGTCGATCGTCAGGGTCGCACTGCCTGCCATCGGCGCGAGCGATGCAGCATGGCTCCGGCGGGACGTCATGCAACGGGTGGCCCATGGGCGGCGAGTCCGGATGACGTACGGGGGGTCAGGACGCGACGGGAGCGGCTTCGACAGTGGCGCGCTCGGCGGGAGTGCGGCCGCCCCAGACGCCGTACGGCTCCTTGACCCGCATCGCGTGCCGCAGGCACTGGTCGAGGACGGGGCAGCGCTGGCAGAAGAGCTTGGCCGCGTTCTCGCGGGCGCGGCGACGCGGACCTCGCTCGGACTCAGGAGAAAAGAACAGTGCGGGGTCGGCCTCTCGGCAGGCGCCATCGAACTGCCAGTCGTACGTGTCGAGCAGAGGCATTGGCAGCCGGGCGATGTTCGCCATCGGCCCTCCTCTCGTGGGCGCCTGAACTTGTCCATAACCTACGCACGACCTCTTCGCCGTGACAAGACCCGGGCCACCCTCGGATCGTGAGAACGGCGGTCCGGTGGCCGATCCGACCACGCCGGGCGACACTCGAACCTATGCAGCAGCGCGGCGACGACCCGTCGTCTCGACCCGGCGTGAGGCCCCACCCGGTGTCGGACCTGCCCGGCCTGCTGTGGGGGGTCGGCGCCGTGTCGCAGCGGCTCGGCATTGCCCCCTCGACGCTGCGCAGCTGGGAGCGGCGCTACGGGCTCGGTCCCAGCGCGCGCACCGCCGGCGGCCACCGGCGCTACGCCGAGCTCGACGTGGCCCGGGTGGAGCGGATGCGCCAGCTGATCTGCGCGGGAGTCCCACCGGCTCGGGCCGCGGTGGTCTCGCTCCGGTCGGTAGGCCACCCGGCTGCTGTCCTGGCTGGCTCGCGGGCGTCGTCCGAGCGGCCAGCGCCGTCTCGGCTCAGCGAGGACCGGGTGTCGACCACGATCGCCGAGATGCTGCATGCGGCATGCGACCTCGACTCCGCCGGGTTGTCGGCGGCGCTGGGGCGCGCAGTCGACAGCCGGGGAGTGCTGTCGGCCTGGACCGACGTGATCGTTCCCCTGCTGGTGAGCCTGGGCGAGGCCTGGGCACGCGGTGACATCGGGGTCGAGGTCGAGCACATCGCCACCGAGTGCGTCTCGACCGAGCTGAGGCGGCGGACCGGCGACCGGCGGACCGGCGACCGGCCCGGTCGCCGGCCCACCACGTCGCCGGTGCTGCTCGCCAGCGCACCCGACGACCAGCACTGCCTTCCGCTGACAGCGCTGGCCGCAGCGCTCGACGAGCAACGAATCTCCACCCGGGTGCTCGGGGCCGGCACTCCCACGTCGGCGCTGGTCGCCGCGGTGGAGCGGGTCGTCCCGCGGGTGGTGTTCTGCTGGTCGAGCCTCGACCGCACGGGCCGGCTCGCCGACCTGGGCCAGACGGCCGTCGGCGCGGCGTGGGTGCTGTTGCTCGGGGGACCCGGCTGGGGCCGGCTGCAGGTGCAACCCATCGCGCCCGTACGGGTCGAACGGGTGCCCGATCTCGGTGCGGCTGTCGAGCGGATCGGTGGTCTGGTGGCCTGAGCGCCGACGATCCGACCGGTGCGCCCCCGCTCGGCGCTGGTGCGGCGACGACGCGCGCTCAGGCGGGGGCGCGGCCGAGCGACAGCTGGCTGACGCCGAGATAGCCCGTACGGAAACCGGCCTCGCAGTAGGCGAGATAGAACTCCCACATCCGGCGGAACGTCGCGTCGAAACCGTGGGTGGCGATCTGGTTCCAGGCCTCGGCGAAACGGTGCCGCCACTGGTGCAGCGTCTGCCCGTAGTGCCAGCCGAGGTCGCGTCGCTCGAGGACGCCGAGCCGGGTGTGGTTGGCCAGCGTGTGCTCGATCGCGGTCATCGACGGGATGAGTCCGCCCGGGAAGATGTACTTGTGGATCCAGCCGTACGAGCGACGGGTGGCCAGCATCCGCTCGTGCGCCATCGTGATGGCTTGCAGGCCGACCCGGCCGCCGGGGGCGAGCAACCGGTCCAACGACGAGAAGTAGGTCGGCCAGTAGCGTTCGCCGACCGCCTCGATCACCTCGACGCTGACGATGGCGTCGTACTCGCCGGTGACCTGCCGGTAGTCCTGCAGCCGCACCTCGACCCGGTCGGACAGGCCGGCCTCGGCGACCCGCCGCTGGGCAAGCCGGCGCTGCTCGGCCGAGATGGTCACGGTCGTGACGAGCGCGCCACGCTGTGCGGCCCGTAGCGCCAGCGCGCCCCACCCGGTGCCGATCTCCAGCATCTGTGTACCGGGACCCACCCGAGCCTGGTCGAGGACGCCATCCATCTTGCGCAGCTGGGCGCGTTCGAGGTCGAGGTCGGCAGCCTCACGGATGGTGTCGGGAAACAATGCCGCTGAGTACGTCATCGTCGGGTCGAGGAAGTG
This sequence comes from Nocardioidaceae bacterium, assembly GCA_013697585.1. Taxonomy (GTDB): domain Bacteria; phylum Actinomycetota; class Actinomycetes; order Propionibacteriales; family Nocardioidaceae; genus JACCWP01. The sequence goes on along the minus strand of JACCWP010000112.1, from coordinate 7,426 downwards.
CGAGAACAGATCGTTGGACAGGTCGTAGTGCCGGGCGATGTTGCTGGCCGCCCCGGGCACGGTGTTCTCCTCGTGCGCGGGCAGCCGCTCGTCGACGAAGCCGCGCAGCTTCTGCAACGGTTGGGGCACCAGGTGTGTCAACCGCTCGGCGAACGGGGTCAGCAGGTCGGCGAGGTCGGTGCCGGTCCCGGCGGTCCAGTCGCCGCACATGTACGCCTCGCCGAACCCGATCCGCAGGTCGGCTCCGAGCCGGTGGAAGACGGCGTCCGGGCGGACCATCAGCATCACTGGAGACTCGGCGTCGCCGGCACCCCAGGTGGTGCCGTCAGGGAAGACCATCCGTACGGGCAGCCGACGAAGGGCCCGGGCCACGATCGGTCGGGCGATGGAGGCGTGTACCGGCGCTCGCGGCGGGCTGGCGAGCCCGGGCCACAGCTGGGGTGTCGGATCGCCTGCAGCGCCGCCGGCGGTCGACTGCAGCTCGACGGTCATCGCACCCCTTCCTGGTGGTGGTGCGGCTGCCGCCGCACCACGGGCAATTGTCGCAACCACAGTCGTACGCCCTGGATTCGGATCAGCGCGCTCACCCGCTGGGTCATGAACGGCATCCGGACCAGCGCGGAGACGATCCGCCGGACTGTCGCTGGCGCGGGCGCGCCGCGAAACGACGCCGTGAACACCACGCGATCGTCCTGTCGCAGCCGCACCGCCGTCGAGACGGTGTCCGACCCGAGCCCGAACCGCAGGTCGTAGCCACCGTCGACGCTGAGGAAGGGCGAGACATAGAACGCCTTGTCGGTCGTGGCGGTGCTGGTCTGACCGCTCGGGCTGAGGTCTTCGAGCAGGTAGGCGTGCCGCTCGCCGTACGTGTTGTGCACCTCGGCCACCACGCACCGGACCGCGCCCTCGTCGTCGAGGCACCAGAACACGCTGAGCGGGTTGAAGACATGGCCGAGGACCCGCGCGTTGGCCAGCAGCACGATCCGGTCGCCGGTCACGTCGACGCCGCGGGTCGCGCAGAACGCCTCCACGTTGGCGCGGATGCTGCCACCCGGGTCACCGAGGTGGTCACCGGCCCGAAACCCGACGAAGGGCCGCAACCAGCGCGGCGGGTCGGGCAGGTGGTCGAGATCGACGAGCCACTGGTAGATGCGGTAGCGGAAGCCGTGCGTGAGCGGTGACAGCCGGTCGTGTCGCACGACGCCCTCGACGACTGCGGGCAGTGTCGGCAGCACCGGCGCTCGCTCGGAGCGGGCGGTGCGCTCGGTTGCGGCTGCCGCAGCCGCCCGGGTGGTCACCACGCGCGTTCCACGGCGGCGCCCAACCGCCGGGCGGCGTCGACGCCGGAGCGGCAGCCGTCCTCGTGGAAACCCCACCCGTGGTGTGCGCCGGCGAACGCGGTGCTGGTGGTCGTCAGCCCGGCCAGCTCGCGCTGCGCAGCGACGGAGGCGAGCGTGTAGCGGGGGTGGGTGTACGTCATCTGGGCGATGACGGTCGCGGGGTCTGGGCGGTCGTCGTTCAGGCTCACCATGAAGGTGTCGGCCGCGTCTTCGTGGCCTTGCAGCCGGTTCATCCAGTAGCTCACCCGGGGACTGCCTGGGTGCTCCCCGCAACCCTCGAGCCGGTAGTTCCAGGACGCCCGCGCCCGTGGCGCGCGCGGCAGCACCGAGGCGTCGGTGTGCAGGACGGCGGTGTTGGCCGAGTAGCCGAACGCACCGAGCACGCGGCGCTCGTCGTCGGTCGCGTCGGTGAGCAGCGCCAGCGCGTCGTCGGCGTGGGTGGCGAGCACGACCTGGTCGACGACGTGCAGCCGATCCGAGCTGTCGAGCACCTGGACGCCGTCCGGCTTGCGGGTGACCATACGCGCGCCGACCCCAGTGCGGACGTCGCCGATCTGCTCAGCCAGGGCGCGTACGTAGGCCTGCGAGCCGCCGACGACGGTGCGCCACTGGGGGGCGTCGCGCAGCGTCAGGAATCCGTGTTGGTCGAGGAAGGCGAACAGGTAGCGGGCGGGGTAGTCCAGCGCCGTACCGGTGCCCGATGACCAGACGCACGACACGATCGGAACGGCGTAGTGCTGCTGGAAGTAGGTGCCGAAACCCCCGGCCGCAAGGAAGTCGCGATAAGTCGTCTCGTCGCGTTCAGGCGTGCTGGCGAGGAACTGCTTGGCCTGGCGCTGGAATCGCCGCACCTGGCTCAGCAGGCGCACGAAGCGCGGGTCGGCGAGCCGCCGTGGTTGCGCCACGATGCCCGCCGCGCCTCGCCCGCCGGCGTACTCGAGGCCGCACCCGTCACAGCGGATGCTCATCGACATCTCGGTGGGGCGGGTCTGGACGCCGAGCGCAGCGAACAGCCGGCGCAGCAACGGGTAGGTGCGGTCGTTGTGCACGATGAAGCCGGAGTCGACGGAGTACGTGCGGCCGTCGGTGGCTGTGACGTCGTGGCTGTGCGCGTGGCCGCCGAGCCGGTCGTCGACCTCGAGGACCGTGACGTCATGGGTGTGCCGCAACAGCCACGCCGCGGTGAGTCCGGAGACGCCGGAGCCCACGACGGCGACGCGGCGACGCTGGGCCATGCACTCTCCTCGAAGGCGCGCACGCCGACGGGCCGGTCGTACGCAGGGTATTCGTCACCACCAGCATGCTGGATGGTCAGCCTCCCACCTCCGCCGCCGGCGTCCCCGCCCGCGCAAGTGGCGGAGACACCTGATGAATGTCCGATTCCCGGGCGTGTTTCCGCAGTTCCGGGGCAGGGTGGACAGGGCGGGGTGGGAGCGGGGGTCAGGTGGGAGCGGGGGGTCAGGTGGGTAGGCGGGGGCCGGGCGCGCCGACCGCGGGCGCGACGTCGCCGAGGTCGGCGAGCCGGCCGGGCAGCTCACCGGCAAGCAGCTGGGTCAGGCTGCCCGCGTCCTCGAGCTCGTCCCAGGTCCGCGGCGCGGCCACCCAGGGATGTTCGCGCCCGCGCAGCGAGTACGGGGTGATGGTGGTCTTGGCGTCGTCGTTCTGGCTCCAGTCGATGAACACCTTGCCGTCGCGAAGGTTCTTTGCCATCCGCGATACCACCAGCCTCGGGTGCTCGCGCTCCAGCTGCTTGGCGACCTCGTGGGCGTAGTGGCGGACGACGTCGGCGTCCTGCTTGCCACTGATCGGGGCGTACAGCTGCAAGCCCTTGCTGCCGCTGGTGACCGGCGAGGTCGCGAGCCCGTCGGCGGCCAGTCGCTCTCGTACGAGCGTTGCCACCTCTGCGCACTCGGCGAGCCCGGCCGGAGCGCCGGGGTCGAGGTCGATCACCAGCCGGTCGGGATCGCGTACGCCTGCGCGTGGCCCGACCGACCACTGCGGGGTGTGCAGCTCGAGTGCGGCGAGGTTGGCCAGCCACACCAGCCCGGCCAGGTTGTCGAGCAGCGGATAGGTGACCTGCTCCCGGTTGCGGGTGCTGCCGGGTGAATCGAGGGTGACCGTGCGCACCCACGACGGCGTGCCCCGGGGCACGTTCTTCTCGAAGAACGGCTGCTTGGCCGTGCCGTCGGGCCAACGCTTGCGGGTCGTCGGCCGGTGGGCGAGCTGGGGGAGCATCACGTCGGCGACTGCGACGTAGTGCTCGATGACCTGGTGCTTGGTGGTCCCGTCGCCCGGAAAGAGCGGTTTGGTCAGGTTCGACAGCTTGAGCCGATGACCGTCGATCTCCAGGATGTCTGCTGCTGGCATCTGGCGTCTCCTGCGTCTCATCCGTCACACTGGTCGCTGGCCGCCCGGGCGTCGGGAAGGCATGCTCGACGTGCGTACCGGTGCCTACCCGGTGGCCGTGCTCAGTGTGAAGGAGGTGGTCCGCGTGCGCTCGATGTGGAAGGGCTCGGTGTCGTTCGGCCTGGTCAGCATCCCGGTCAAGCTCTACACCGCCACCGGCGGCCACGACATCAGGTTTCACCAGGTGCACGAGGCCGACGGAGGTCGGATCCGCTTCAAGCGCACCTGCGAGGTCTGTGGCGAGGAGGTCGCCTATGCCGACATCGCCAAGGGGTGCGAGTCCGAGGACGGTCGCTCGGTGCTGCTGACCGACGACGATCTCAACGCGCTGCCTGTGGCCAGCGGGCGTGAGATCGATGTGGTCGAGTTCGTCCCGGCCGAACAGGTCGACCCCATGCTGATGGACAAGAGCTACTACCTGGAGCCCGACGGCAAGGCGGCCAAACCCTACGCGTTGCTCCGCGAGGCACTCGGGACCACCGAGCGGATGGCCGTGGTCAGAGTCGCCCTGCGCCAGCGCGAGACGCTCGCGGTCCTGCGGGTGCGTGACAACGTCATCGTGCTGCAGACGTTGCTGTGGCCCGACGAGGTACGCGCCGCCGACTTCCCAGTGCTGAGCGAGGACATCGACCTGCGCCCGCAGGAGCTCACGATGGCCGAGTCGCTGGTCGAGAGCCTGGCCGCCGACTTCGACCCCGAGCAGTTCGAGGACGAGTACAAGCTTGCGATGCAGGGGCTGCTCGACACCAAGCTCGACGGCGGTGACGCAACCGAGCTGCTCAAGCCCGACACCGACGAGACCGGCGAGGATGCCGATGTCGTCGACCTGGTCGCCGCCCTGCGCGCCAGTGTGGACAAGGCCAAGGGCGGCAAGGAATCGTCGAGCAGCACGTCGGCAGCAGACGAGCGCGCTGCGAAGAAGCCGGCTGCCAGGAACGCCGCCGCCAAGAAGCAGTCAGCCAAGAAGGACGCCGTCAATAAGCAGACTGCGACGAAGACCGCCGCCAAGAAGCAGCCAGCCAAGAAGACCGCCGCCAAGAAGCCAGCCAAGAAGACCGCCGCCAAGAAGCAGACCGCGAAGAACGCCGCACGCAAGTCCGCCTGAGCACTGCGCTGAGCCTGACGTCTCACTGCGGGTCTGCGGCGTGTCGGCTGCCGAACGTCAGGCTCAGCAGTTTCGCGAGGGAGTGCTAGCGTACGTCCAACCCGTACCCCACGTATGGGTCGCAGCCCAGCAGGGGAAGCCGGTCAAAGTCCGGCGCTGGCCCGCAGCCGTAGGTGACGCCGAGGCGTCACGAGCCGGAATGCCTGCCCGGACTGCTCCAGGCTTCAACGCACTGTCGAGGACTGCAGTCGTGGGCCCCCGGTGACGTACGGACCACAGGGCCCACCGCCCGAGGACCGGCCGGTCGGGGACACCCGCCTCGCCCTCGGGAACGGAACCCTATGTGGCGGCGCCCGACCTCCGACGACCACGCCAGGCACAGCCCTGCGTCCCTCTCGACCGTGCCCGTGGGTCTGCTGGCGCTCCTGCTCGTCGGGCTGCTGGTAGGCACCCTGGCCGCGCCCACCTCAGCCGCCGCCGGTCGGGGCTGGAACAAGGGCGAGTGCAGGCGCGACCGCGGTGTTACTGTGGTCGTCGACTTCCGCCGGCTCGACCACCGCACCGTGGTGCGCTGCGTGACGCGTCGGGTGGGCGACCGGTTCAGCGGGCTCGACGCGCTCAAGGCCGCCGACGTTCGCGTCCGCGGGGTTGACGGTCGAAAGTCATTCGTGTGCCGGCTGCAGGGCCGGCCACGGGCCGCTCGCGACCTCAACCCGGGCTCGGGGACCTATCACGAGAACTGCAAGAACAACATTCCACCCGCCAGCGCCTACTGGGCCTACTACCAAGCTCGTGACGGCGGCCGCTGGAAGTACAGCCAGCTGGGGGCGGGCAGCAGCAGGGTCATCCGGGGCGGTTTCGAGGGCTGGTCGTTCCACCTCGGCAGCGGTCCGGTGAAGCCGCCGCGACACGACCCCAGACGCCCCGGTCGGCTCGGTGACCTGGCCGGACAGGCTCGGCCGGTCGGCACCGACGGGCTGCGGTCGGCGCGGCGTTCGGCGAGCTGGTTGCGCGGGGAGCTGCGTGCCGGACGGTTGCCGGGGCCGGTCGGTGGCACCGACTGGGGCCTGACGATCGACGCACTGTGGGCGCTGCACACCGTCGGGCGGGCACGCAACGAGGCTGCCGTCGCCACGATCGCGGACGCGGTCGCACGACACCTCGACGCCTACGTCGGGCCCGACCTCTACGGCGACCCGGGGGCGCGGGTCGCCGGTGCCATGGCCAAGGTGCTTGTCGCCGCGGTCGTCGCGGGCCGCGACCCCTCGTCGTTCGGGAGCTACGACCTTCGCCGGGAGGTGCTCGGCCTGATGCAAGGCCCGAGGGGCCGACAACCCGGCAGGTTCTCCGACCGTCGGACGGGTTCGGACACGAGCAACACGCTGAGCCAGTCGCTCTCGGTCATCGGCCTCGCGAGGACGGGAGGCGTGCCACGCTCGGCGGTGGCGTTCCTGCGCGACCAGCAGTGCCCGGCGGGCTGGTTTCGGATGTACGCCGACGACGGTGGGACCTGCGCCGCCGGTCTCGGCAGGGCCAGCACGCCAGATGTCGACGGCACCGCGATGGCCGTGCAGGCGTTGCTGGTCGCCCGCGCGACAGGCATGCACAGCCTGGACGGTCCACTCGACCGTGCACTCGACTGGTTGGTCGGCGAGCAGGCAGACACTGGTTCGTACGGTGGCGGACAGGGCACCAGTGCCCATAACGCCAACAGCACAGGGCTGGCCACCCAGGCGCTTGCCGCGGGCGGACGGCGCCAGGCGACCCAGGCGGCCGTGGACTGGCTGCGCGCGCTGCAGCTGAACACCGGCGACGTCGGTGGCACGCCGGCGCTGGGGGAGCAGGGTGCGGTCGCGTACGACCCGGCTGCCTATCGCGCTGCGCTGGCCGAAGGGATGGCCAGGGGGTTGCGCGACCAGTGGCGACGCAGCACCACGCAGGCGGTGCTCGGGCTGACCGGGGAGTCGTTCCTCACCCTCGGCAGCCGCGGCCAGTCCGCAGCGAGTTCGGCACCGGAGCCCAGGACCCCGGTCGAAGCCGCCGATCCCGCCGGGATGGTCGACGAATCGTCGGGCACCGCGGGATTCTGCCCCGACGACGATGGCGTCACCGTGGTCGTCGACTCGCAGGAGCTCGGTGACGGCCCGCTGGTCCGGTGCGCGCCGGGGTCGCAGCCGCGCAATGGTCTGGCAGTGCTGCACGACGCAGGCATCGAGGTGGAGGGGGTCCAGCGCTGGGGTGCGGCGTTCGTGTGCCGCCTCGAGGGTCGACCGGCACCGACGGAGCCGTTGCCGCTCGTGGGTGACGACGGCTATACCGAGTCGTGTGTGGACACCCCGCCGACCGGCGCGTACTGGTCGTACTGGCAGGCCGACATCGGCGGCGAATGGCGCTACAGCCGGCTCGGCGCCGACAGCAGCCAGGTGGTGCCGGGCAGCGTTGAGGGCTGGTCGTTCGCCCTCAACGGCGCCGGCGCGGTCCCGGCGCCGCGGGTGGCGCCGGACCCGGACGAGGCGGCCGCCTGGGTTGGGGGCAACACCGGGTCCGTCGGCTCGGAGCAGGCGTCCGGTTCGCC
>JACCWP010000111.1 GCA_013697585.1 Nocardioidaceae bacterium | reverse complement strand
TTGTCGACCCGTGACCACCCCGATCGGCTCAACGGCAGGAGCCTTGATCCGCCGCAAGTCCCTGAGCAGGCGGTATTCGCGGAGAGCGATCGGTTCGCGGGTTTCCTTCACCGCGAAAACGTGGCTGTCGAGCCGGACGAAACGCACGATATGGCGGGAGAGCCCACGAGGCAGCGGTATCAGCGACTCGTGGTCCCACTCCTCGAGAGGTTGATGCCAAGGCAGCGAGACCAGTCCGGGGTGCGGACTGGTGGCGACGATCCGCAAAGCCATGCGCGCATCCTTCCACGCCGACGAGCGCGGCCTGGCCGCCGGTGCCCAGGCACGCCGACCTCGCTAGTCTTCCTCCCCGGTGGCCAGCCAGGCCGGCCCCGACCGGGTATCTCCCACCACATCGCCGGGGTTCATCAGCGCACATTTGCGCAGGCTCAGGCACCCGCAGCCGACACAACCGGTCAACTGGGACTTGAGCAACTCGAGGTCGGCGATCTGGCGGTCAATTCGAGAGGTCCAACGGTCGGCGACGCGCGCCCAGTCAGTTTTCGTTGGAGTGCGGCCGGCAGGCAAAGAGCTCAATGCCATCTGCACCTCATCGAGCGAGAGCCCGACTCGCTGGGCCGCACGGATGAATGCGATCCGCCGCAACATGTGCCTCGGATAGCGGCGCTGGTTTCCCGACGTCCGCTCGGCGGCGATCAGGCCCTGTGTCTCGTAGAAACGAAGTGCGGATGCCGCCACCCCAGAGCGCCGAGAGAGCTCGCCGATCGTGAGGTGGTCGGGCAACCGCACCATCAGTTGGAGTGCTACTTCTTGAAGGCGTCCTTTGCCTTCTCACCGGCCTGCTTGAGGTCGGCTTTGGACTGGTCGCCCTTGCCCTCGGCCTTCAGGCTCTGGTCGTCGGTCTTGTCGCCAGCGGTCTCCTTGACCTTGCCGGCGGCCTTATCTGCGGTGTTGCTGATCTTGTCCTGTGCGCCCATTGCATGTACCTCCCGGGTGAAATGAGTGGACTGTGCTGGTCCTTGCCTACCACGTCGACGCCCAGTTATCGAGGCTGGCGTCGGATGTGGCAACGGCAGCGCAAGGACGTCCGAGGCCGTCGAAGCGTATAGGGCGCGGTGCTGGGGTTGTCCCTTGCGCTCTCAGTTTCGGCCGTCGAAGCGGATCTCTGGCTCCCAGAACTCGCTTTCGCTCTGGCTGGCGGCGTAGATGGCGTCCGCGATCAGGGATGGGTCAAAGGCGGTTCCCGTTCTGATCGTCCCCGCAACCGTCACTGTGCAGGCCCGGATGCCGTCTTCAGCAAGCCGCATGTCGAGAGCGGTCACCAGATTGCGAAGCGCCGCCTTCTGTACCCCGAGCGAGGCGGCTCGCTTCCACGGCTTGTCTGCCGTCGCGTTCCCGGTCGCGGTGACTCGTGCGCCCGCAGGCATGAAGGGCCGAGCGGCTTGTACGGCGGTGACGAGGCTCGCCACTCCAAGACGCACGTCCGCAAGCAGTTCGTCTGCATTCAGCTCGAGCGCGTCCTTGTCGGTGAAGGCGCTGGGATTGAAATGCAGGTGGTTGATCGTCCCCGTGTGCTCGCCGAACCGCTTGATCGCGTGCGTCAGCGCGTCGCTATCCGTCAGATCCACTGGTGTCCAGCCGGTGGTGACGCCTGCCTCCTGCAGTTGCCGACCGAGCGACTCGAGTCTGTCCGGGGTGCGTGCGAGCAAGGCGCAGTCGTACCCTGCTTGACCGAACCGGTGGGCAACGGCTGCGCCTAGACCGGGTCCGGCTCCTGCCACGATGAGCAGTGGGCTTGCCACAGGAGCGATGCTATGCGTTTGGCCAGCTAGCGCGCTGGTATTGGTTGGGCCACCTCACCTTGGCACCCAACTCGTGGGCGGCGCGCTGCGGCCAGTGGGGGTCACGAAGGAGGGCGCGCGCCATCATGACCGCGTCGGCCTCACCTGAGGCGATGATTCCCTCGGCTTGTTCGGGCTCGGTGATCAGCCCAACGGCCGCGGTAGGCAAGCCGGCTTCTCGCCGTACCCTCGCAGCGAACGGCACCTGATAACTCGGCCCGGTTGGAATCCGAACGCCGGGGATGGCGCCCCCGGTCGAGCAGTCGAGCAGGTCGACTCCCAGCGCTCGCAGTCTGCGAGCGAGCTCGACGGTCGAGTCGCCGTCCCATCCGCACTCGGCCCAGTCTGTGGCCGAGACCCGCACGAACAAGGGCTGCCGCTCGGGCCAGACCTGGCGCACCGCTTCGGTGGTCTCGATCAGCATGCGGACTCGGTTGTCGAAGTCTCCGCCATACTCGTCGGTTCGCTGGTTGCTGAGGGGAGACAGAAACGAGTGCAAGAGATAGCCGTGGGCGGCGTGCAGCTCAACAACCTCGAAACCTGCCTCGATCGCGCGTACGGCGGCCCGCGCGAACGCCGCCACGGTCACGGCTATGTCGTCGCGAGACAGCGCAGTTGGTGCGGGGAGTTCTGCGAAGGCCAGGGGGGATGGCCCTGCCGTGTCGCCCCAGCCGCCTTCGGCCTCGGCGACGTAACGGCCACCGTCCCACGGTGGAGCGGTGGAAGCCTTCCTACCGGCGTGCGCCAGCTGGATGCCGGGGACGGTTTGCTGCGACCGGATGAAGTCGGTGATGCGGCGCCAAGCCGGTATCTGCTCATCCGTCCAGATCCCGGTGTCGGCTGGAGAGATGCGGCCCTGAGGGGTGACGGAGGTCGCCTCTGTCATGACCAGACCGGCTCCACCGGCCGCCAGGGCACCAAGGTGGACCAGATGCCAGTCCTGCGGTTGGCCGTCGACTGCTGAGTACTGACACATGGGAGCGACCCACGCTCGGTTCGCAAAGGTCACATCACGCAAGGTCAGTGGTTCGAACAACCTGCTCATGGATCCGTCCGATCGCGGCACATGGACTGAGATGTTAGTCGCTGCGGTTCATTGAATCCTCAACCAGCCTCCGCATTACGGCGGTGGTCGCGTCCACGTACCTTGGTTGGCCGACGGCTGACTTGCGCGGATTCGTGCTCCATGACGCGGGCCGTTTACGATGGCCCGGCATCTGGCCGGCGTGGCGCAATTGGTAGCGCATCCGACTTGTAATCGGAAGGTTAGGGGTTCGAGTCCCCTCGCCGGCTCTCGTGAAAGTGCAGGTCAGACGCTATCCGAGTGCTGCTCGGTCCACTGCCTCGCCTCGCTTTGCTAACAGTTTGCTAACACGAGCTCACAGCGGTCGCGAAGACGTCCGCCCACGTCGGTGGTGTTCTCGCGGAGCACTGCGCGTGGACGCGAAGCGTTATCGCGGCGTCAGCGTGACCGATGCGAGCCGCGACGACATGCACCGGAACCCTCGCTGAGAGCAGCGTCGTCGCATGAAGGTCGTCGGAGGCGCTGACGATGGCCAAGGAGCGGCTGGCCGGGTCGCGGTCGGCCACACCGGGTCGAGCTGCGTCAGCATTCGGTGGTGCACCTTCAGGACGTGGAGGGGTTCGACCTGGCCTGGCTGCCCCAGATCTTCCTGGTCCGCGAGGACCTCGAGCGCGGACTGGAGCGGGTGCTCCGCGCGCTGCGGTCGGGCTGCGGGCTGGTGATGCCGGTGGCCGCGAACGCATCCAACTGCACCGCGCTGGAGGCAGCTGCGCTCGAGCACGACGCGGTGATCCGCGGCGGCGGGGCGATGTCGGTCCAGTGCGCCTCCGACCTGTTGCAGGCGGCCGGGTTCGTGGAGGTCCGGCGACATGCCGGGCGTCTCCCAGTCGCTGGTCATGGCCCGGAAGGCCTGACCCGGGTCCAGGCCTCCGCAAAGCGGGAACCCGGGGCCAGCGCCGCGACGGCCTCGGCGTCCGCAACCGAGTCGACGTCGCGCAGCGCCGAGGTGCCGCCGACTTCGAGGCCGGCCGCCTCGAGCGCCGCGCGGGTGTCGGCGCCGGTGGTCGGCGTGGACATCGGTACGCCGACCAGGGCGGCCGCCTTGGCGGGGTCGCGCAGGGCCAGCACCCACCAACCGCCGTCCTCGGCGTCGCCCAGCACCGCGTCATATGACGACAGGCCGGCGGCCGTCTGCTGCAGCTGCCTGGCGGTCAGGTGGGGGGTGTCCATGCCGACCTGTGAAGGAGCCGTCGCCGTCCATGAACGCCACCAGGTCGGCGGTGGCCGACAGCAGCCCGGCGTGCACCGCAGCGCCGTCGCGAGATCCGTTGTCGACGACGACCACGCGGAAGCCGGCCGGGACCTCCGCGAGCAGGCCGGTGAGGGCGCGTGCCTCGTCACGGCAGGGCAGCACGAGGTCGCACACGACGTCCCTCCGGGCTTCCACTCGCTTCAGCCTCCTACGCTCGCTGCATGGCCGACCCACCCGCGTTGCCCCGTGCCGTCCCGTGGGCAGGACTGGTCCTCACGGCGCTGCTCGTCTCCTTAGCATTCGTGCTGCCCCACCAGTTCGGATGGGAGGTAGCCAGCCGCGCCCCCCGGAACGCGTCTCCTGACGAGGTCCCACCCTTGCACGGGCTGTGGCGACCGAAGCTGTTCGGGCCCGGCACGCTGCCTGCCCTGGCCCTCGCGCTGCTGGGCTGGCTGTACGCCGCCGACCTGGCGCGGCTGCCGTGGCGCCGGCTGCTGGTCACGTCGTACGCCGGCTCGCTGGCCTGGCTGCTCTCATTGGCGTTCGTGGACGGGAAGAGCGGGATCTCCCGAGTGCTGGGCAACCCCTACGAGTACCTCGTCACCGCCAGGGAGGTCGACAGCGTCCCTCACCTGCTCGACACCTACATCAGCCGCATCCCCTACGCCGCCGACGACAACTGGCCCACGCACGTCGCCGGCCACCCACCCGCGACGCTGCTGTTCTTCGTCGGCCTGGTGAAGGTCGGCCTCGGCGGGGACTTCGCCGCCGGGACGGTGGTCACGGTGCTGGCCGCCACGACCGTCGTGGCCGTCCTCGTGACGCTTCGCGCGCTGGACGCAGAGCAGTGGGCGCGCCGGGCTGCGCCGTTCCTCGTGCTGACGCCGGCCGCGGTGTTCATGGCGGTCTCCGCCGACGCGCTGATCGGCGCGGTGGTCGCCTGGGGGCTGGCCTGCCTGGCGCTGGCCACGCGAAGGCTGTCGTGGGCGGTTCCGGCGGGGCTGCTGCTCGGGACCTCGGTGCTGATGTCCTACGGCATGCCGCTGATGGGGCTGGTCGCACTTGCCGTCCTGCTGGCAGCCCGCTCGTGGAGCCCGCTCCCGGTGGCCGGAACCGTCGCGCTCGGGGTGGTGCTGGCCTTCGCGGCCCTCGGCTTCGCGTGGTGGGACGCCTACCCGGTGCTGCGGGAGCGCTACTGGGACGGCATCGCCGCCGACCGGCCGCAGTCCTACTGGTGGTACGGCGACCTCGCCTGTCTGGCGATCAGCGCCGGGCCGCTGCTGGGCTCGGGGGTGCTGGTGGCCGCGGCGAGCGCGGTCACCTCGGCCCGGCGCTCCGCACGGACCGTTCTCCTGCTCGCCGGCGCAGCCGTCGCGGTCGTGGCCCTGGCCGACGCCTCCGGGATGAGCAAGGCCGAGGTGGAGCGGATCTGGCTGCCGTTCGTGCCCTGGCTGACGCTGTCCTTCGCGCTGCTGCCCAAGCGGTGGCGCCGCTGGGGGCTGGGGCTGCAGGTGGCCGCGGCGCTGGTGGTCCAGCACCTCTTCTACACGGCCTGGTGACCGGCTGGTGATGCTCGGGCCCGCAGGGGCGCGGTCGCGAAGGCCGGCAGCGCTCGGCAGTTCCACGTCCGCTGGCCGCCTAATGACCGCCCGTATGCCTGCTGGACCCTTGTACTCGGCCAGCACTTGGCAGGCGACCGCCACGAGTCGCGCCGGATCGGTGCCGTAGAGGTAGATGCATGTGTCTGCACCGTCATCTTCCACGTCGTCGACGAACTGGAACTCGTTGTCCAATTCAGTCGCCAACGCGTCGACCAGCCATGCCGTGAACATGCATCGGTCTGGCATCGGCGGCACGCGCAGTTGCACTTCCGCGAAGTCCGTGACCGAGA
>JACCWP010000104.1 GCA_013697585.1 Nocardioidaceae bacterium | reverse complement strand
CCCCACCGCCGACGAGAGGAGACACCCATGCGTACCCGACGGTCGCTGCGGCCGGGCCGCCGCTGCGGCTCTCACGACTATCGCGACCAGGGCATGGCCACGGTCGAGTTCTGCACGGGTTCAGCGTGCACGGCGGCGATCGCCTGCGTGCTCTACCTGCTGGTCGACGACGGCACGGTGGTCGATCTGTTCACCCGCCTCTTCCACGCGGACTACGGCCTCGACTGGATGACTGCCGGAGGAGCGGTGTGGAGGTGAGGCGACCTGCCGGCGGCGGGGCGGGCCGGTCCGCAGGCTGGTCCGCGGGCATGGTCACGGCAGAGGCGGCCATGGTCCTACCGGTGCTGGTCGCCCTCACCGCAGCCCTGGCCTGGGTCATCACCCTCGGCGTTGCCCAGGTGCGACTGGTCGATGCTGCCCGCGAGGCCGCCCGGCTGGCCGCCCGCGACGAGACCCGCGCGAGCGCCGAGCAGGCGGCGTTGTCCGCGGCCCCCGACGGGGCCGAGGTGCTCCTCGTCCGCGAGGGCGACACCTGGCGGGCCGAGGTGGTGGTCGATGTCGCCACCGACCTGCCCTTGGTCGGGTCGCTGCCCGCGGTGACGATGTCGGCGCAGTCGCTGTCGGCGGCCGAGCCGGGCACGGCAGCAGGTCGCGATGGCTAGGTACGGTCGGGGCCGCACCGAGTGCGGCCTCGCCACCGTGTTCGCGCTGGTCCTGATGGGCGGACTGCTGGCCGTGACCGGGGTGGCCGCGGCGGGGACTGGGGTCGCGATAGCCCTGCACCGGGCGAGTGCCGCCGCCGACCTGGCCGCACTGGCCGGAGGTCAGGCGCTGCGCGAAGGCGCGGAGCCCTGCTCTGCCGTCGCCCGGTCGGCGGCAAGCAACGGCGCGCGTGTCACGGCGTGCGCGGTCGACGGAGTCGACGTCCAGGTCACCGTCGAGGTACGGACGCCGACCGTGGCGGGGCTGGCCTGGGCAGTGCCGTCGACGGCTCGCGCCGGCCCGGTCGGAGCCCGGTGAGACGCCGATCGGTGCGGTCGGGCCAGGCACCAAGGCCCAGGCTCGGGCGGCCGCACGCTCAGTCCCGGCGCTGCTCGCGGGGTGCCCCGTCGAAGTGTTCGCCATCCGAGTCGGTGCCGTGGCCGTCGTCGCGTCTGCCATGTCGCTCGCTGCCCCGCCCGCTGCGGGTGTCGGCGCCAGGGCCGGTGCCCGTCCCTGCCTGCGTGCCCGGCGGAGCGGTCGCGGGGGCGACGGCCTCGTTCTGCCTGCGCAGATCCTGAACCTCCTTGCGCCGCCGGCGCGCGCGCTTGGCGCCCCCCAGCAGCAGGAAGAGCCCGAGCACGGCAAAGAGCGCGTTGAGCGCCCCGATCGCGTAGATGCCGGCCAAGGTCGTGTTGATGTCGAAGCCGACCATGCTGAGGGTCTCGCTCTCGCTGTTGCCGATGACGGTGGCTGTCGCGACACCCACCGCCAGCAGGATGAGGACCCCAAGAACAGCCATCAGACTCACTCCTCGGCTCGGTCGGCGCCAGGACCCATAAACGGGCAGGCACCGCAGGACAGTCACGGACATGGTGCCCCGTCACCCCGTTGGCAGCACCTCGGAACCGGTTCTACTCATGGCGAGCTCGCCGAGCAACAGCTCGAGCAGGCGCACCGCCCCGGGCTTGTCCAACGGCGAGTTGGCGTTGCCGCACTTCGGTGACTGGACGCAGGACGGACATCCGGCCGCGCACGCACAGGCGGTGATCGCGTCGCGCGTGGTGGTAAGCCACCGCTCGGCGACGTCGTAACCACGCTCGGCGAAACCGGCGCCTCCGGGGTGTCCGTCGTGGACGAAGACCGTGAGTCGGCCGGTGTCGGGATGCAGCGCGGTGGACATGCCGCCGATGTCCCACCGGTCGCACGTGGCGAACAAGGGCAGCAGACCGATCGCAGCGTGCTCGGCCGCGTGCGCGGCTCCCGGGATGTCACCCGCGGCCAGCCCGCCGTCCGCGAGCAGCTCGGCCTCGAGGGTCCACCAGACGGCCACAGTGGTCAGTGATCGCGACGGCAGGTCGAGTGGCTCCTCTCCGAGCACCTCCCCGGTGACCAGCAGGCGACGCAGGAAGCCGACGACCTGGCTGGTGACCTGCACGGTGCCGAGAGCCAGCTGGGCTGCACCGCTCGTACGTGTCCGCTGCACCGAGACGATCTCGATGTCGGTGATCTCGCGAGCGGTCGTGGAGTAGTCGGGGTCGGCGATCTCGACCAGCGCGACGCCGTGGTCGACGTCGAACGTGCGCACCAGATAGGGCTGGCCGCGGTGCAGATGGACGGCCCCGGCGTGCACGCTGCTGTGGGCCGCCGCCGCGTCGACGGTGCCGAGCAGCCGACCGTCCGCGAGGTCGACGACCTGAACCGGCGCACCGCCGGACGAGCGGATGTCGGCCAGGTCGCTGGCTCGTTCGCGCCGGGTCCAGAACCACCCCGTGGGCCTGCGGCGCAGCAAGCCGTCGGCGACCAGGGCGGCGACCCCGTCGACCGCGGTCGGTCCGAACAGCTCGAGATCGGCACTGCCGAGTGGGAGCTCCTGGGCCGCGGCGCACAGGTGTGGACCGAGCACGTAAGGGTTGTCGGGGTCGAGCACCGTCGACTCGACCGGTCGCCCGAGCAGCGTCTCGGGGTGCCGCACGAGATAGGTGTCCAGCGGGTCGTCGCGGGCGACCAGCAGGCCAACCGAGCGACGGCCACGGCGGCCGGCTCGGCCAAGCTGCTGCCACAATGCCGCCCTGGTGCCGGGGAAACCTGCGACCAGCACCGCGTCGAGCCCCACCACGTCGACGCCGAGCTCGAGGGCGTTGGTGGCCGCGGTGCCGAGCAACCGACCCTCGCGCAGGTCGGCCTCCAGCGCGCGGCGGTCCTCAGGCAGGTAACCGCCGCGGTAGGTCGCGACCGTGTTGGTCAAGGCGGGGTCGATCTCGGCCAGGTTGCGCCGCGCCGTCATGGCCACCGACTCCGCTGCCCGTCGCGACCGGCAGAACGCCAGCGTGCGGATGCCTCCCGCGACCAGGTCGGTCAGCAGGTCGGCGGTCTCGGCGGTCGCGGTACGCCGCACGGGCGCGCCGCGCTCACCGCCCGCGTCGGTCAGCGGCGGCTCCCACAGTGCCAGCATGCCCTCGCCGCGAGGGGAGCCGTCGTCGGTGACTGCCTGCACGGGGAGTCCGGTGAGCCGCCGTCCGCAGACTTCGGGGGCGGCGATGGTCGCCGACGCCAGGACGAAGGTGGGCTCAGCGCCGTAGTGGGCGGCGAGCCGCCGTAGCCGGCGCAGCACGTGGGCCACGTGTGACCCGAACACCCCGCGGTAGTGGTGGCACTCGTCCACGACCACCAACGTCAGGCCGGCGAGGAAGCGTGCCCACCGGTGGTGGGCAGGGAGCAGCGAGCGGTGCAGCATGTCCGGGTTGGTCAGCACCCAGGTGGCGTGGTCACGGGCCCAGTCGCGCGCCTCTCGTGAGGTGTCGCCGTCGACCGGAGCCGCTCGCAGCTGCGGGAGCCCCGCACCGGTCTTTTCCAGCGCGTCCAGCTGGTCGTGGGCCAGGGCCTTGGTCGGCGCGACATAGCAGACGGTGGGTCCGCGATCGCGGGGCCGTCGCCCCTTCACGCTGGTGCCGTCGGCGATGGCGCTCAGCCCGGGCAGCAGGTAGGCCATCGACTTGCCCGAGGCCGTACCGGTCGAGACCACGACGTTACGGCCGCCGAACGCCAGCTCGGCCGCCTCGACCTGATGGGTCCACGGCCATTCGATCCCGCGGGCCTGGAAGCCGTCGACGACGGCGGGTGGCGCCCAGGTCGGCCAGGCCGAGTAGCGAGCCTCACGAGCCGGCAGCGATTCCAGGTGGACGAGCCGGTCCTGCCGCCCGGAAGTGGTGGCCAACGACCGGAACGCCTCGATGGGGTCGGTGGCCAGCCTGCTCATGGTGCTGGGAGTCTGGCACGCGATACCCCCAGCCCCGCGCTCCGATCCGGACCGACGGTGAGGTTCAGCGACGTTCGTGCACATCGAGGCGTGATTGAATGCCCAGACGCATACAGCCGGGTCCGCGCCTGGCCGACGGCGACTGGAGGAGCGATCGTGGATCTCTCGCTCGAGACCCGCACCGAAGGCGACTGGACCGTGATCGCCGTTGGTGGCGAGATCGACGTCTACACCGCGCCCAAGCTGCGCGAGGCGCTGGTCGAGCTGGTCAACTCAGGCCACTACCAGCTCGTTGTCGACGTCGAGGCCGTCGACTTCCTCGACTCCACGGGTCTCGGCGTTCTCGTCGGTGGGCTCAAGCGTGTCCGCGCCAATGACGGCCACCTGCGGGTGGTGTGTACGCAGGAGCGGCTGCTCAAGATCTTTCGCATCACGGGGCTCACCAAGGTGCTCGCGATCCACGACTCGGTCGCTGCCGCGACCGCGCAGTGACGGCGCCCCATGTCGGCGGTCCGCCTGGACGTCGCGCCAGATGCGGCGCACGTGCGTGTCGTCCGGCTGGTCGCCGTCTCGTTGGCCCGCTTGCACGGGGTCGACGAGGAGGTCGTCGAGGACGTTCGGCTGGCCGTCGGTGAGGCCTGCGGCCGTGCCGTAGCCGCGCACGCCCGCGCCGATCTCGACGCGCCGGTGGTGGTCGACTTCGATGGCGGGACCGGGCTCACGGTGACCGTCACCGACACCGTCTCCCTGCCCGACGCGAGTGGTCCCGCGGCGGTCGCGGTACTGGCCGGACAACCCGGACCGCAGCTTCGGACCGACTACTTCGAGGCCGCGCCCGAGGTGATCGCCCTGCTGGAAGGGCTCGCAGACGCGGTCACGGTCAGCACCGGTCACAACGGCACCGCCGTCAGCCTGCACTGGTCCAGGGCCAGCTGACCGCCGGCGCCGACCCGTAGCCGAGCGGTGGAGGGCAGGGTCTCGCACCGGTGTCGCCCGCGTCCCCGTAGGGTGCGCAGGTCACCGACCGGCCAGAGCCCGGTAGGTGTCCTTGTCAACATCGATGGAGGATGTGCAGATGTCGCGGGTCACCCTCGCCGCCGAGACCGGCGCCGACGTGTCCCTCGCCGGTGGCAACACCACGGTGGTCGTCATCGTTGCCGTGATCGCGCTGGTTGCGTTGGTCATGGCCGCGGTGTTCCGCCAGCAGGTACTTGCCGCCGACGAGGGAACCGAGTCGATGAAGGCGATCGCACAGGCGGTGCAGGAGGGCGCGTCCGCCTACCTGACGAGGATGTTCCGAACGCTCGCTGTGTTCGCCGTCGTCGCCTTCGTGGTGCTCTTCGCGTTGCCGGGCGATGCGGGGATCAGGATCGGTCGCTCGATCTTCTTCCTGGTCGGGGCCGGATTCTCGGCCGCGATCGGCTACCTCGGCATGTGGCTTGCGGTTCGCGCCAATGTGCGGGTGGCAGCAGCCGCCCGCAGCCAGGGCCGCGACCCGGCGATGCGGATCGCGTTCCGTACCGGCGGAACGGTGGGCATGGCGACGGTGGGTCTTGGCCTGTTCGGCGCCTCGGTCGTGGTTCTGATCTATGCCGGTGATGCTCCCGACGTGCTCGAGGGGTTCGGCTTCGGCGCGGCCCTGCTGGCGATGTTCATGCGGGTGGGCGGCGGGATCTTCACCAAGGCCGCCGACGTCGGTGCCGACCTGGTCGGCAAGGTCGAGCAGAACATCCCGGAGGACGACCCGCGCAACGCCGCCACGATCGCCGACAACGTCGGCGACAACGTCGGCGACTGCGCCGGCATGGCAGCAGACCTCTTCGAGTCGTACGCCGTCACGCTGGTCGCCGCGCTGATCCTCGGTTCGCAGGCCTTCGGTGACAAGGGACTCGTCTTCCCGCTGCTGATCCCAGCCATCGGTGCGCTCACAGCCGTGGCAGGTGTCTACCTCACCAAGCCCAAGGTCGGTGAGAACGGCCTGAAGACCATCAACAGGTCCTTCTACCTATCCTCGGGCATCGCGGCCGTGGCCAGCGTCGTGCTGTCCTACATCTACCTGCCGGGCAGCTTCTCCGAGTTCGACAACATCGCCGAGGGTCTCGCCAACGCAGACGGTGACCCCCGGTTCATCGCGGCGTCCGCCGTGGTCATCGGCATCGTCATGTCGGCGGGCATCCTTGCCCTGACCGGTTACTACACCGGCACCGAGTACAAGCCGGTCAAGGACGTCGGCAAGACCTCGCTCACCGGCGCGGCCACGGTCATCCTGTCCGGCCTGTCGGTGGGCTTCGAGTCGGCGGTCTACACGACGCTCGTCATCGGTGCGGCCGTCTTCACGGCCTACCTCCTCGGTGGCGCGGCGCTGACCGTGTCGCTGTTCGCGGTCGCGCTCGCGGGCTGTGGTCTGCTCACGACCGTCGGCGTCATCGTCGCCATGGACACCTTCGGTCCGATCTCGGACAACGCCCAGGGCGTCGCCGAGATGTCCGGCGA
>JACCWP010000085.1 GCA_013697585.1 Nocardioidaceae bacterium | reverse complement strand
CGCGAAGAAGCCCGGCACCGCGAAGAAGCCCGGCACCGCGAAGAAGCCCGGCACCGCGAAGAAGCCCGGCACCGCGAAGAAGACCGGCACCGCCAGGAGATCCGGCGCAGCCACGCGGCCGGGCGGGCAGGCATCCGCCCGGTCAACCTCCTCTCGTCGCACCGTCGACCTGCCGGTGCTGCCGGGCGAGAAGCCGTGGACGGGGGCTGAGCTCGCCCACGTGCGGGCCGAGCTCGACGACGAGCGCGCCCGGCTGCTGGCAGAGATCCGCACGGCTGAGGACGGCATCGCCGCGTTGTTGCGTGACGGTGGAGACGGAGCCGGCAACGACCAGGCAGACATCGGGTCCAGCGCTCTCGAGCGGGACGCCGAGATGTCGCTGGCCAACAACACTCGCGACATGCTGTTCCAGGTCGACCGAGCCTCGGCGCGGCTTGCCGACGGCACGTACGGGGTGTGCGAGTCGTGCGGCAACCCCATCGGCAAGGGACGCTTGCTGGCGTTCCCACGTGCCACACTGTGCGTGACATGCAAGCAACGCCAGGAGCGCCGCTGACCCCCGACCACACCGACGACACGGGCCGTATCGCCGTCCCCGCCGACAACGCGGCCGCCCGCCGCACGGTGCTCCTGCTGGTCATCGCCAGCCTGGCCTGGACGGCCGATGCCGCCAGCAAGGTGGTCGCCGTCGATCTGCTGTCCGGGCGCGAACCCGTGCAGGTCGTCCCCGGGGTGCTGTCCCTGACCTTGACCCGCAACCCGGGTGCTGCCTTCAGCCTCGGTACCGAGCTGACCGTGCTGCTGACGCTGGTCGCCGGCGTCGTCGTCGCCGTCGTCTTGCGGATCAGCCCACGGGTTCGGAGCACCGGGTGGGCGTGGGCACTGGGACTGCTGCTCGGCGGTGCGCTCGGCAACCTCACCGACCGGCTGCTGCGCCAACCCGGGCCTCTGCGTGGACATGTCGTCGACTTCCTGCAGCTGCCGCACTGGCCCGTCTTCAACCTCGCTGACTCGTGCATCGTCGCGGCGGCTTGCCTCATTGCGCTGCTCTCGCTGCGTGGCGTTGGGCTCGACGGGGATCCGGTGGCGTGAGCGACCTGCGCACCCTGCCGGTCCCCGAAGGTCTCGACGGCGACCGACTCGACAGCGCCCTGGCCCGGCTGCTCGGTCTGTCCCGCACCCGGGCCGCGGCGCTCGTCGACGACGGCCACGTCACCCTTGACGGCACCGCCCCGCTGCGGTCCGAGCGGGTGCATGCAGGTTCCTGGCTCGAGGTCGTCCTGCCGCAGGTGCCGACCGCACCGACCGTCGTCCCCGGTCATGTCGCGGGGTTGCGGGTCGTCCACGACGACGACGACCTCGTGGTCGTGGACAAGCCCGTTGGGGTGGCCGTACATCCGAGCCCCGGCTGGTCTGGCCCGACTGTGCTCGGCCACCTCGCTGCGGCTGGCTTCACCGTCGCCACCTCGGGTGCTGCCGAACGCCAAGGGGTCGTGCATCGCCTCGACGTCGGCACCAGCGGGCTCCTGGTGGTCGCGAAGTCGGAGCGGGCGTACACCACGCTCAAGGGGGCTTTCAGGGAGCGCACCGTCGCGAAGACCTACCACGCGCTCGTCCAGGGTCACCCCGACCCGCTGCGCGGCACGATCGATGCCCCGATCGCCCGCCACCCGCGACACGACCACCGGTGGGCGGTGGTCGCCGGTGGCAAGGACAGCATCACCCACTACGCGACGCTGGAGGCGCACCGGTGGGTGAGCCTGCTGGAGCTTGCCCTCGAGACGGGGCGGACTCACCAGATCCGGGTGCACCTGAGCGCGCTGCGCCATCCCTGCGTCGGGGACCTCACCTACGGCGCCGACCCGGTGCTCGCGCGCCGGCTCGGACTGACCCGGCAGTGGCTGCACGCCGTCACCCTGGGCTTCGCGCACCCCGCGAGCGGCCAGCCGGTGACGTACACGTCTGCCTACCCCGACGACCTCGACAGCGCGTTGGAGCGGACCCGCGCGCCGTGAACGACCTGCTGCTGCGCCCTCTCGGCGCCGGCGAGGTTGATGCGGCGCTGGTGGTGCTCCGCGGCGCCCGAGCCGAAGCGGTGCGGCGCGGGACCATGCCGCCGTCGGTGCACCCCGAGAGCGACTGGCCGCGGTGGTTCGCCACCGAGGTCGTCCCCACCCGGGAGGTGTGGGTCGCGGAGGCTGACGGCAGCCTCGTCGGCCTGGTGGTGATCGACGACGCCTTCGTCGACCAGCTGTACGTCGCGCCCGGGTACCAGCGCCGGGGCATCGGCAGCGCGCTCCTCACGCTCGCCAAGGCGCTGCGCCCCGCCGGCTTCGGCTTGTGGGTGTTCGAGGTCAACCGTCCCGCGATCGCCTGGTACGAGCGCCACGGGTTCGAGCTGGTGGATCGCACTGACGGCGCCGACAACGACGAGCGGGAGCCCGACCGGCGCTATCG
This sequence comes from Nocardioidaceae bacterium, assembly GCA_013697585.1. Lineage (GTDB taxonomy): Bacteria > Actinomycetota > Actinomycetes > Propionibacteriales > Nocardioidaceae > JACCWP01. The sequence continues at coordinate 39,457 of JACCWP010000085.1, read as the reverse complement.
CTGGCGAGGGATGACGACGGTCTGAGGAGGTTGCGCTCCTGCTGGCGCAACCTGCTGAGTGTCGGTCCCGGGATGGAGTCTCGCCTCGCGTAGGCTCGGCCACCCAGGTCGGGACGCCTTCCCCCCGCCAGCGACCGGTACCCCCGCAAGCTGGCGGGCGCCGGGAGCACCCAGAGGAATCTGAGGAGGCAGCCCAGCCCATGTCGAGCAACCCAGGAAGAAAGAGCTCTGGGTTCGTGCACCTGCACGTCCACACCGAGTACTCCATGCTCGACGGGGCCGCCCGGTTGCCCGAGCTCTTCGCCCGCGCTGCCGAGCTGCAGATGCCCGCCCTGGCGATGACCGACCACGGCAACGTGTTCGGCGCCTACGACTTCTACGCCAAGGCCCGGGCCGCCGGGATCAAGCCCATCATTGGCATGGAGGCCTACCTCACGCCGGGCACCTGCCGCTTCGAGCGGGGCCGGGTGCGCTGGAACGCAGCCGGCGGCGACGACGTGTCCGGCGGCGGCGCATTCACACACATGACGCTCCTGGCCGAGAGCACCCAGGGCATGCACAACCTGTTCCGGCTGTCTTCGCGCTCGAGCCTCGAGGGCTTCTTCTACAAGCCGCGGGCCGACCGCGAGCTGTTGGCCGAGTACGCCCAGGGGCTGATCGCCACGACGGGGTGCGCGTCCGGGGAGATCCAGACCAGGCTCCGGATCGGCGACTACGTCGCTGCCCGGCAGGCGGCCGCCGACTTCCGCGACATCTTCGGTGCCGGCAACTTCTATCTCGAGCTGATGGACCACGGGCTCACGATCGAGAGCCGCGTCCAGGACGACCTGCTGAAGCTCGGACGTGACCTCGGGCTGCCGATGCTCGCGACCAACGACTCGCACTACACCCATGCCCACGACGCCGACGCCCACGAGGCGCTGCTGTGCGTGCAGTCGGGCAAGACCCTGGCCGACCCCAACCGGTTCAAGTTCGACGCCCGCGACTTCTACCTCAAGTCTCCGGCCGAGATGCGCTCATTGTGGGAGGACAAGTACGACCTGCGCGAGGCGTGCGACAACACGCTGCTCGTGGCCGAGCGGTGTGAGGTCGAGTTCTGCGAGTCGGCCAACTACATGCCGCGCTTCGGTGTGCCGGCCGGCGAGACCGAGCAGTCCTGGTTCGTCCAGGAGGTCGAGCGCGGCCTGGCGGCCCGCTACCCCGACGGCGTCACCGAGGCCGTGCGCCAGCGCGCCGACTACGAGGTCGGCGTCATCGCCCAGATGGGGTTCGCCGGCTACTTCCTGGTGGTCGCCGACTTCATCGGCTGGGCCAAGGCCAACGGCATCCGGGTCGGTCCGGGTCGCGGCTCGGGAGCCGGGTCGATGGCCGCGTACGCGATGCGCATCACCGACCTCGACCCGCTGCGCCACGGGCTCATCTTCGAGCGGTTCCTCAACCCCGACCGGGTGTCGATGCCCGACTTCGACATCGACTTCGACGAGCGCCGACGCGGCGAGGTGATCCGCTACGTCACGGACAAGTACGGCGACGACCGCGTCGCCCAGATCGTCACCTACGGCACGATCAAGGCCAAGCAGGCAGTCAAGGACGCCGGCCGGGTGCTCGGCTACCCCTTCGCGATGGGGGAGCGGATCACCAAGGCGATGCCCGCGGCCGTCATGGGCAAGGACGTCCCGCTGTCACGCATCTGGGACCAGGCCCACCCGCGCTACGGCGAGGGGAGCGAGTTCCGCGCCCTGGTGGCGGCCGACCCCGACGTCGCCAAGGTCGTCGACACAGCCAAGGGCCTCGAGGGGCTGAAGCGGCAGTGGGGTGTCCATGCCGCGGGCGTGATCATGAGCAGCGAGCCGTTGCTCGACGTCATCCCGATCATGCGCCGCGAGCAGGACGGCGCGGTGATCACCCAGTTCGACTACCCGACCTGCGAGCAGCTCGGCCTGGTCAAGATGGACTTCCTCGGGCTGCGCAACCTCACCGTGCTCGACGACGCGCTGACCAACATCGCAGCCAACCGGGGCGAGACCGTCGTGCTCGAGGACCTCGAGCTCACCGACGAGGCCACCTTCGCGCTGCTCTCGCGCGGCGAGACGCTCGGGGTGTTCCAGCTCGACGGTGCCCCGATGCGGGCGCTGCTGCGGTCGATGCGCCCCGACAGCTTCGCCGACATCTCGGCCGTGGGTGCGCTCTACCGCCCCGGTCCGATGGGTGCCGACTCGCACAACAGGTACGCCAACCGCAAGAACGGTCGCGAGCCGATCACTGCGATCCACCCCGAGCTCGCTGAGCCGCTTGCCGAGATCCTCGACGAGACCCACGGTCTGCTGGTCTACCAGGAGCAGGTCATCGCGATCGCGCAGCACCTGGCCGGTTACTCTGTCGGCCAGGCTGACCTGCTGCGCAAGGCGATGGGCAAGAAGAAGCGTGAGGTGCTCGACGCCGAGCTGGCGCGCTTCTCGGCCGGGATGCGCGCCCATGGGTTCTCCGACCATGCCGTGACCACGCTGTGGAACGTGCTGGTCCCTTTCTCCGACTACGCGTTCAACAAGGCGCACTCCGCTGCCTATGGTCTGGTATCCTACTGGACGGCCTACCTCAAGGCGAACTTTCCGGCCGAGTACATGGCAGCGCTGCTCACGAGCGTCAGGGACGACAAGGACAAGTCGGCGGTCTATCTCGGCGAGTGCCGCCGGATGGGTTTCCAGGTGCTGCCGCCCGACGTCAACGAGTCCGCGGGCACCTTCACTCCGGTCGGCACCGACATCCGGTTCGGGCTCACCGCGATCCGCAACGTCGGCGCCGGCGTCGTCGCTGGCATCGTCGAGGCGCGGGAGGCCGAGGGGCGGTTCACCGACTTCGCCGACTTTCTCGACAAGGTCCCCGCGCCAGTGTGCAACAAGCGGGTGATCGAGTCCCTGGCCAAGGCCGGTGCCTACGACTCGCTGGGCTACCGCCGGCGCGCGCTCATTGCTGTCCACGAGGACGCCGTCGACGCGGTCATCGACATCAAGCGCAACGAGGCGATCGGGCAGGACTCGCTGTTCGGTGGCCCCGGGGACGACGCCTTCGGCACGATCAGCATCTCGGTGCCCGACATCGAGGAGTGGGACAAGCAGACCCTGCTCGGCTACGAGCGGGAGATGCTCGGACTCTATGTCTCGGACCACCCGCTGTTCGGGCTCGAGGAGGCGCTGCGGGCCCTCAGCGACACCACGATCGGCGACCTGATCGCCGACGACGAGCTCGACGAGAACAGCCAGGTCACAGTCGGCGGCCTGGTCACGGCGGTGCAGCGCAAGGTCACCAAGAAGGGCGACAGCTGGGCGGTCGCGACGGTCGAGGACCTCGAGGGCGCGGTCAGCGTGATGGTGTTCCCAAGCACCTACCAGCAGTGTGCGCCGCTGCTGGTCGAGGACACCGTCGTCGTGGTGAAGGCGCGGGTACGCCGGCGCGACGACGCCCCCGAGCTGCACGCGGTCGATGTGCGGGCACCCGATCTGAGCCGACGGGTCGACGGGCCGATCGTGATCACCCTGCCTGCGGTGCGGTGCACTGCGCCGACCGTCGAGCAGCTCAAGGACGTGCTTGCCACCCATCCGGGGGGCACCGAGGTGCAGCTGCGGCTGCAGGGACGGGCGTCGACGACGCTGATGCGCCTCGACCAGAGGTTGCGGGTCACGCCGACGTCTGCGCTGATGGCCGACCTCAAGGCGTTGCTGGGCCCCCGGTGCCTCACCCCGTGAGCGACCCCCTCAGCCCGTCCGCCAACCGGCCCACCCGCCTGCCTCCCCGAGAGCCGTGTGGCGATCCTGCGAGCAGCCGACCCACGCCGCGCACCCTGCTGCTCGCGGTGGTCGTCCCGGTGCTGACTCTGGCCGCGGCCGGCGTCGTCGCCGCAGCCCTGTGGGCGTGGTGGGCAGATCCTCCCGTTCCCGCCGACGTGACCCCCGAGAACGTCGAGCTGCAGCTCGGCAGCCTGTTCGGGGTCGAGCTGCGCTATGCGGCCCTCGCCCTGCTGCTCGGCGGGGTTGCCGGCGGCGCGCTGACGGTCCCGCTGCGTCGGTCGGGCTGGGTGCTGGTGGTGGGGATGGCCGCGGGAGGCGCCGTGGCAGCTGCCGTGTCCTACTGGCTGGGGGTGTGGTGGGGGCCGTCGCCTGCCGCCGGCAGCGAACGTAGCGACCTGTTGTCGGGAGGGCTGGTGCTCACCGCCGACGGCTTGTTCCTGGCGTGGCCGGTCGCGGCGCTGGCGGGATGCTGGTTCGTCAGCTGGTTGCTCGACCGTGACCAGATCGCGTCCTCGGGCTCTGAGCTTCCGGACCTGCCGCCCGCCTCTGCCCGGTAGGCTGACGCCTCGGTCGCGCCAGCTGGCGGGGGAGACGAGCGAACAGGATGACAGTGTCGAACGACCACTACCCGGGTCAGCAGCACCCGGGCCACAACCCACCGGCGGGCCAGCCGGGAGCCGCGGGGGAGTCCGCACCCACGCAGTGGATCGGGACCGGCCAACCGCCACCCCCTGACCCAGGAACCGGGGTGCCGGCGGGCAGTGACGAGGGCGGCGGCAGCCGGGGCCGGTGGATCGTGCCGGTGGCTGCGGTGGCAGCCGTGGCGCTGATCGGCGGCGGCGCCTTCGCCGCTTACACGGTCCTCAGCGGTGGAGGTCAGCAGCCGGCTGAGGCGATCCCGGGCTCTGCCATCGCCTACGGGCGCATCGACCTCGACCCGTCGGCGGAGCAGAAGATCAACGCGCTGCGGCTCCTGCGCGAGGTGCCGCAGTTCGAAGAGGCGACCGGGATCACCTCCGACACCGACGACCTGCGCCGGCGCCTGTTCGAGTCTGCGCTCGAGGGCGAGGACGAGTGCAGCGACATCGACTACGCCGACGACATCGAGCCCTGGATCGGCGACCGAGCCGGTGCCGCCGCGATGCCCGTCGCGGACGGCGGCGAGCCCACGCCGCTGCTCGTGCTGCAGGTCACCGACGAGGACGCCGCGCAGACCGGCATCGAGGCGCTCCTCGAGTGCGGCAGCAGCGCGGACGACGAGACGACCGCCGAAGGCCTGAGCTTCGTGGGCGACTACGCACTGATCGCCGAGACGCAAGACGACGCCGACACCTATGCCTCCGAGGCGGAGGAGTCGCCGCTGTCCGACGACGAGGCGTTCGCGGCTGACATGGACGCGCTCGGCGGCGAAGGGCTGATGTCGTTCTGGGTCGACCTCGACGCGGTCGTGACCGCGACAGAGCAGGACGAGCCCGAGGTCGGGGAGGTGCTGAGCGCACTCGGCATCGAGGACCTCGGGTCGGTGTCGGCAGCGGTCCGCGCGCAGTCGGACGCGCTCGAGCTCGTCTATGCCGGGGACAGTGACGCGTTGAGCATCCTCACGCCCGGGGGCGGGTCGACGACCGCGGTCGGCGACACGCTGACGCTGCCCGAGTCGACCATGTTCGCGATGGGCTTCACCGGTGGCGGCGAGTCCATCGACGCGCTCTGGACCAAGCTGGAGGAGCTGGCGGACACCGGTGCGGCTGGGTCTGACTTCCCTGCCGGGTCGTTGGACCTGTTCGCCGACCAGGTCGAGGCCGAGACTGGCTTCGTGCTGCCCGACGACCTCAGCACCCTGCTGGGTGAGGAGTTCACCTTCGCCGTCGACGGCGAAGGCTTCGACTTCGTGACCGACGAGGGCGCGCCCGACTTCGGCTCGATCAACGTCGGCATGCTGCTGCGCACCGATGTCGACGCGGCATCCGACCTGGTGAGCCGCGCCCAGGAGGCGCTGGCGACCCAGGGTGCCCCGTTCGAGCTCGTGCAGGAGGAGGTCGACGGCGGTCTCGTCGTGGCCGCCAACGACGACTACGCGGGGGCGCTGGCCGAGGGTGGGGACCTGGGTGGGTCCGATGCGTTCACCGCTGCGGTTGCCGATGGGGACGACGCCGTCGGCGTGCTCTTCCTCGACTTCGACCGGGTTTCGGAGGTCGTCGACCGGGTCGCCGAGGACGCCGGCCAGCAGGTGCCAGCCGAGGTGTCCGAGGGCCTGGACGTGTTGCGCGCCTTCGGCGCCTCGACCGTGGTGGACGACGACTACACCCGCACCACGATGCGCCTCGTCTTCGACTGAGCCGCCGTCTCCATCCGGCGGGGTGGTCAGTTGGGGTACCAGCCGGTCCGCACCACATCGGTGGCGGGCAGGCTGGGCAGCGCGGTCATCGCGGCTGTCTCGCTGCGCAGCAGCCGCGCCAGCCGGGTCAACCGGTCCGCCGTGTCCGGCGTCTCCAGCAGCTGCTGGCGGTCCGAGAGCATGAACAGCCCGCCCGCGGCCAGTGCGTACGACAGCGTGCGCGGGTCTCGCGGCATCGCGCTGATGTCGATCCGGGTTCCGCGCATCTCGTCCATGCGCAGCCGGTATGCCTCGAACGCCGCGAGCGCCTGCGCGCGCGCCTGCTCGACACCCACGCCGGGCGGCTCCTCGAGGTATGTCACCGAGGCGACCAGGTAGGGCCGCGACTCGTCCATGTCATCGACGTGGAGCCGGCGACGACCGACGGTCTCGATGTCGAACGTCCCGTCCGGTCGGCGCTCTGCCTCGCTGAGCACCGCCTCGCACCCCACGCGGTGGGCCGAGTGCACCGCGAGCTCACCCACCTCGTAGCCGTCGCGAATCGCGACCACCCCGAAGCAGGGCTCGTCGACGCCCGCATCGAGCAGATCCTGGACCAGCGCGCGGTATCGCTCCTCGAAGATGTGCAGAGGCAGCGTCATGCCGGGGAACAAGACCACCCCGAGCGGGAAGATCGGCAGCTGCACCCCCACGTCCCCAACCTACACATCCGTCGTCTCCCTAGACTGCGGGCATGCTCAGGCGTCTCGACCTTCGTGGCTCGACGCGCGGCGCCGATCCCGCTGTCTCGGAGCTGCCGCGCGCTGACTACGACGTGGCGGCCGCGGCCGAGGCCGTGCGGGCGATCTGCGACGACGTGCGGGAGCGCGGGGCGGCCGCGGTTCGCGAGGCGTCCGTGCGCTTCGACGGAGTCGACCCGGGCGAGCTGCGGGTGCCGGCAGACCAGATCGCCGCGGCCCTGCGAGCTCTTGACGCGGACGTCCGAGTCGCGCTCGAGGAGGCCATCCGGCGGCTGCGCCGCACCTGCGCGGCCCAGCGCGGCGCCGACGTGGTGACGGAGGTCGTGCCGGGTGGCAGCGTGCGACAGCGGCTGGTGCCGGTCCGGCGGGTCGGTCTGTACGTCCCAGGTGGTCGGGCCCCCTTGGTGAGCAGCGTGCTGATGGGCGCCGTGCCGGTCGAGGTCGCCGGCTGTGCCTCGGTGGCGCTGGCCAGCCCGCCGCTGCGCGAGTTCGGCGGCCGACCGCACCCGACCGTGCTCGCCGCGTGCGCGCTGCTCGGGGTCGACGAGGTCTACGCAGTGGGTGGGGCGCAGGCGATCGCGATGTTCGCGTACGGCGCTGGTGACTGTCGCCCCGTCGATCTGGTGGCCGGGCCTGGCAACGTCTACGTGGTGGCCGCGAAGCGGCTGCTGCGTGGTCGGGTCGGCATCGATTCCGAGGCCGGGCCCACCGAGATCGCGGTCCTGGCAGACGACGCCGCGGAGGCGTCGTTCGTCGCCGCCGACCTGGTCAGCCAGGCCGAGCACGGCGTCGAGTCCGCCGCGGTGCTCGTGACCGACAGCGTCACGCTCGCTGACGCGGTCGACGCCGAGCTCGCCAGGCAGGTGCCAGCCGCCAAGCACGCCGAGCGGATCGAGCGGGCTCTGACCGGGGCGCAGTCGTGCACCGTGCTCGTCGACGACCTCGACCACGGCCAGGCGTTGCTCGACGCCTACGCCGCCGAGCACGTGTCACTGCAGACCCGCGACGCCGCCGAGCGGTCCCTGCGCCTGCACCACGCCGGTGCCATCTTCGTCGGCGGCTGGTCGCCGGTCTCGCTCGGCGACTACTGCGCGGGGTCCAACCACGTCCTGCCCACCGGCGGGTCGGCACGGCATGCGGCCGGCCTGTCGGTGCGGACCTTCCTGCGGTCGGTGCAGGTCGTGACGTACGACCGAGCCGCGCTGGCTGCGGCGGCCGCGCACGTGGTCGCGCTGGCCGATGCCGAGGACCTGCCGGCGCACGGGGCAGCCCTGCGTACACGGACCGGCCAGTGACCCGGGGTGTGACCGCGGTGGCAGCGACGGGTGGTCTGCCGTTGCGTCCCGAGCTGGTCGGCGAGCTGCCCTATGGCGCGCCCCAGATCGATGTGCCCGTGCGGCTCAACACCAACGAGAACCCGCACGCACCCGACCCCGAAGTGATCGCCGACGTCGCCGCCGCGGTCGCCGCCGCGGCCGCCGGCCTCAACCGCTACCCCGACCGCGAGGCGTGGCAGCTGCGCGAGGCGTTGGCCGGCTATCTCGGGCACGGGCTGACCGCCGACCGGGTGTGGGCCGCCAACGGGTCCAACGAGGTGCTGCTGCAAGTGCTGCAGGCGTTCGGCGGGCCGGGCCGGACCGCGCTGAGCTTTGCGCCGACCTACTCGATGTACGCCGAGTACGCCCGGGACACCCATACCAGCTGGGTGCTCGGGTGGCGCCAGGACGACTTCACGATCGACGTCGACCGGGCGGTGGCGCTGGTGCACGAGAAGCGCCCCTCGGTTGTGCTGGTCGCGTCGCCCAACAACCCCACCGGCACCGCCCTGCCCCTCGACACGGTCCGCGCTCTGGTGGCCGCCACCGCAGACGCGGGTGGCGGGGTCGTTGTCGTCGACGAGGCCTACGCGGAGTTCCGCCGCGCCGGCACCCCCAGCGCGCTGAAGCTGCTGTCCGACGCGCCGAGGCTGCTGGTCACTCGCACGATGAGCAAGGCGTTCTCGGCAGCGGGTGTGCGGCTCGGCTATGTCGCCGCCACGCCGGCCGTGGTCGACGCGTTGCGGGTCGTGCGGTTGCCGTACCACCTGTCGGCGTTGACCCAAGCCGCGGCGCTCGCCCTGCTCGGACACGCACCGCGGCTGCTGGCCCGCGTCGACGAGCTGCGCACCGGTCGCGACGCGCTCTGCGACTGGTTGGTTCGGCGGGGGCTGTCGGTGGCCGAGTCGGACGCCAACTTCTGCCTGTTTGGCAGGTTCGCCGACCGGCATGCGATCTGGCAGGGGCTGCTCGACCGCGGCGTGCTGATCCGTGAGACCGGTCCCGAGGGATGGCTGAGGGTAACGGTTGGTACCCCCGGCGAGGTCGCGGCGTTTCAGCAGGCGCTCACGCAGGTGCTGGCGCGGTGACTGGTACGGGGACTGGTACCGGGACTGGTACCGGGACCGAGTCACCGCGTCGGACGAGCCGGGTCGAGCGCGAGACCACGGAGTCGACGGTGCTGGTCGAGCTCGACCTCGACGGCAGCGGGCGTACGCAGGTGTCAACGGGCGTCGCGTTCTATGACCACCTGCTCGACGCGCTGGGTCGCCACGCGCTGCTCGACCTCACCGTCCAGGCCCGAGGCGACCTTGATGTCGACGCACACCACACCGTCGAGGACACCGCGATCGTGCTCGGGCAGGCCCTGCGCGAGGCTCTCGGCGACAAGCGAGGCATTCGGCGCTTCGGCGACGCGCTGGTGCCGCTCGACGAGGCGTTGTGCCAGGTGGCAGTCGACGTCTCGGGCCGGCCCTACTGCGTGCACACCGGCGAGCCCGAGGGCATGCAGCACGTCCTGATCGGCGGGGCCGACGGCGGCGTCCCGTACACCGGTTCGCTGACCCGCCATGTGTTCGAGACGCTGGCTACCAACGCCCACCTCGGGCTGCACGTGCGGGTGCTCGCAGGGCGGGACCCGCACCACGTCGTCGAGGCGCAGTTCAAGGCGCTGGCCCGGGCGCTGCGCGACGCCGTCGCTCACGACCCCCGCGAGGGCGGCGTGCCCTCCACCAAGGGCCGGCTGTGAGCCGTGCGCCCTCGGTGGTCGTCCTTGACCACGGCTCGGGCAACGTGCGATCGGCCGTCCGCGCCCTGGCCCGGGCCGGTGCCGAGGTCTCGCTCAGCGCCGACCCGGCCCGCGCGCAGGCGGCGGGCGGTCTCGTCGTCCCCGGCGTGGGGGCGTTCGCCTCGGTGATGGCCGCAATGGGGGCGGTGCACGGCGCGCGGGTGGTCGAGCGTCGGCTCGCTGGCGGCCGCCCGGTGCTCGGGATCTGCGTCGGCATGCAGGTGCTGTTCGCCGAGGGCGCGGAGCACGGTGTGGTCACACCGGGCATGGGACAGTGGCCGGGGCGGGTCGAGCGGCTGCAGGCGCCGATCGTGCCGCACATGGGCTGGAACACCGTGGACCCGGCCGTCGGCTCGCGGATGTTCGCCGGCGTCGGCGCCGAACGGTTCTACTTCGTGCACTCCTACGCCTGCCGGCACTGGGGGTTGTCGCCGTCCGAGCAGCTGGCCGCCCCACCAGTCACCTGGACGTCGTACGGGGACGGCCGATTCGTGAGTGCGGTCGAGAACGGCCCGCTGTGGGCGACCCAGTTCCACCCGGAGAAGTCGGGTGACGCCGGCGCCACCCTGCTGCGCAACTGGCTCGCGACGCTGTGAGCCGCGGCGGCGTTTTCGCAAGGTCCCCTGCGAAAGTGTCACTCCCCCTGCGCTGCAGACCCCGGGGAGTGCAGGTTTCGCCCGGGGAGTGGAGATCGAGGCCGAGCCTCGGGTATCGGCTCATCAGTTGACGCGAACCGCTCATCGGTGGGCCGGGCACCTACAGTGCTGCCGGTGAGCGACCTGGTGCTGCTGCCTGCGGTCGACGTCTCGGCGGGCCGCGCCGTCCAGCTGGTCCAGGGCGCGGCGGTCAGCGAGCGAGTCTTCGGCGAGCCGATCGAGGCGGCGCAGCGCTGGCAGCGCGAGGGCGCGAGCTGGATCCACCTGGTCGATCTCGACGCGGCCTTCGGTCGTGGCCACAACCGCGACCTGCTCGCGGCCGTCGTCCGGGCGGTCGACGCGCGGGTCGAGCTGTCGGGCGGCATCCGCGACGACGAGTCGCTCGCTGCGGCGCTCGGCACCGGCTGCGCCCGGGTCAACATCGGCACCGCCGCGCTCGAGGACCCGCAGTGGTGTGCGAAGGCGATCGCCGCGCACGGCGACCGGGTCGCGGTCGGGCTCGACGTACGCGGCACGAGGCTCGCGGCCCGCGGCTGGACCCGGGACGGCGGCGATCTGCACAAGGTCCTCGCCCGGCTCGACGCCGAGGGCTGCGCCCGCTATGTCGTCACCGACGTCAACCGCGACGGCATGCTGCAAGGCCCCAACGTCGACCTGCTGCGCGCGGTGTGCGAACAGACCGCCCGCCCGGTGGTCGCGTCGGGTGGCATCTCGACGCTCGACGACCTGCGGACGCTGGCGGTACTCACCGGCCTCGGCGTCGAGGGCGCGATCGTCGGCACCGCTCTCTACACCGGCGCGTTCACGCTGCCCGCCGCGCTCGCCGCCGTCCGGGTGCGGCAGTGAGCCTCGCGGTGCGGGTCATCCCCTGCCTCGACGTGCGTGCAGGCCGGGTCGTCAAGGGGGTCAACTTCGTCGACCTGCGCGATGCCGGCGACCCGGTCGAGATGGCGGCGGTCTATGACGCCGAGGGCGCTGACGAACTGTGCTTCCTCGACATCACAGCTTCGTCCGACGACCGGGAGACAACGTACGACATGGTGTCTCGCACCGCCGAGCAGGTGTTCATCCCGCTCACCGTGGGCGGTGGGGTACGCGGCACAGGTGACGTCGAGCGGCTGCTGCGCGCCGGCGCCGACAAGGTCGCCATGGTCACCGCCGCGGTCGAGCGACCGCGGGTGATCGCCGAGGTCGCCGAACGTTTCGGCTCCCAGGTGCTGGTGCTCAGCATCGACGCCAGGCGTAGCGACACCCAGCCGAGCGGCTTCGAGGTGACCACCCACGGTGGCCGCCGGTCGGCCGGCCTCGACCTGCTCGCGTGGGCCGCCCAGGGCTGCGCGCTCGGCGCAGGCGAGATCCTGCTCAACTCGATGGACGCCGACGGCACCAAAGCGGGGTTCGACGTCGAGATGGTGGCCGCCGTCCGCGCCGTGTGTCCGGTACCGCTCATCGCGAGCGGCGGGGCCGGCGCCCCGGAGCACTTCGGCCCGGCGGTCGGTGCGGGCGCTGACGCGGTGCTCGCAGCCAGCGTCTTCCATTTTGGCGAGCTGCGGATCGGCGACGTCAAGCGGGTGTTGGCCGGTGAGGGGCACCCGGTTCGCTGACCCGTACGCTGGACCGGTGCCCCGCCGCTCCGGAACCACCCGTCGCGGCCTGGCCATCATGGCTCACGGGGCGCGCCGGGAGTGGCGGCTGTTCGGCCTGGCGACCATCGGTAGCGTGCTGTACGGAACACTGACCGTCGCCGACGCGTGGGTGCTGGGCTGGGCGACCGACGCGGTCATCTCGCCAGCCTTCGACGCAGCCGCACTCGACGCGAGCGACCTGTGGCTGGTCACGGCGTTGTTCGTCAGCGTCGCCATGGGTCGCGCGCTGGGCATCATCGGGCGCCGACTGATCGGGGGCGTCGTCTACTTCCGGCTGATGGCCGCCGACCGGCGCCAGGTGACCCGCCAGTACCTCCGGCTCCCGCTGCGCTGGCACCAGCGGCACCCGACCGGCCAGCTGCTGTCCAACGCCAACGCCGACGTCGAGGCGACGTGGATGGCGATGATGCCGCTCCCCATGGCGGTCGGTGTCGTTGTCATGTTGCTGGTCGCGATCGTCGCCATGCTCACAGCCGACGTGGTGCTGACGGTCGTCGGGCTGGTGGTGTTCCCACTGTTGTTCGTCATCAACATCGGGTATCAGCGAATCTTGTCGCCGCGGGCGACCCTCGCCCAGCAGCTGCGGGCCGAGGTGAGCGAGGTCGCACACGAGTCGTTCGACGGTGCGACCGTGGTCAAGGCGCTGGGCCGGGAGGACGAGGAGACCGCGCGCTTCGCAACCGTCACCAACCGGCTGCGGGCGGCCAACATCGCGGTCGGGCGGGTCCGCAGCGTCTTCGACCCTCTGCTGGAGGCGCTTCCCACGATCGGCGTTCTCCTGGTCGTCGTGGTCGGTGTCGATCGGGTGCTGTCCGGCGCCGCGGCGCCCGGCGACGTCGTGCAGGTCGCCTTCTTGTTCACCGTCATTGCCTTCCCGGTCCGCGCGATCGGGTGGGTCCTCGGCGAGCTGCCCCGCAGCGTCGTGGGCTGGGACCGGGTCCGCGCCGTCCTCGACGCGCAGGGTTCGACGACGTACGGCGCGACCGGGGTGTCAGGCGAGGGACCAGTCCGCCTCGAGGTGCGCAACCTGCACTTCGGGTACGAGCCCGGCCGGCCGGTGCTCAGCGGTGTCGACCTGAGCGTCGAGCCCGGCCGAACAGTGGCCCTGGTCGGTCGTACCGGTTCGGGCAAGTCGACGCTCACCCAGCTGCTGGTGCGCCTGGTCGACCCCGAGCGCGGGAGGGTGCTGGTCGACGGCACCGACATCGGCCAGCTGAGCCACGATGCCCTCGCGGACACCGTCGCGCTGGTGCCGCAGCAGACGTTCCTGTTCGACGACACGGTGCGCGGCAACGTCACGCTCGGCAACGACATCGACGAGGACGAGGTGTGGGCGGCCCTGCGCACCGCGCAGGCCGACCGGTTCGTCGCCCGGCTGCCTCGTACGCTCGACTCCGCACTCGGCGAGCGCGGGACCACGTTGTCCGGCGGCCAGCGGCAACGGCTCGCGCTGGCGCGCGCCCTGGTCCGACGTCCGAGGCTGCTGCTGCTCGACGACGCTACCAGCGCGGTCGACGCGGAGGTCGAGCAGGCGGTGCTGGCCGGCCTCCGGCGGGTCTCGGTCACCGGCGGACCGAGCACGCTCGTCGTCGCATACCGCAAGGCGACGATCGCCCTGGCCGACGAGGTGCTGTTCCTCGACGGCGGTCGGGTCGTCGACCGCGGCCCGCACGAGGAGCTGGTCCTCCGCTCGGCCGCCTACCGCGACATCGTCGACGCGTACGACCAGGCTCGCGAGCCCGCCGCGCACGAGGCCGACGGCGAGCCGGTCGTGGTGACGGCGGGGGGACGGCCGTGAGCGCGCCGGCAGCACCCGAGCGCGCCGACTCGGTTACCGCCGTGGGCTCCGGAGAGGAGGCCGGCGCGTCCCAGACGTTCCGGCGCGGCTTGGCCTTGTCGCCGCGGCTGCGCGAGGGTCTGCGCGGCACCATGCTGCTCGCGCTGGTGTCCACCATCGGCGGCGCGGTCACGCCCGTCGTCGTGCAGCAGGGCATCGACCGGGGCCTGGTCGGAGACGTCGACCAGCGCGCGGTGCTGCTCGCGGCGGTGGCGGCGGCCGTGGTGGTGGCCCTGACCTCCTGTGCCGGCTACCTGATGAAGGTCCGGCTCTTCGTCGCCAGCGAGAACGGGCTGGCCGACCTGCGGATCCGCGCCTTCCGGCACGTGCACGACCTGCCGGTGCTGACCCAGAGCAGCGAACGTCGCGGCGCCCTGGTGTCTCGAGTCACCAGCGACGTCGACCAGGTGTCGTTGTTCCTCCAGTTCGCCGGGATCCTGCTCGTGGTCAGCGTCGGGCAGATGATCGTCGCGACGGTCGTGATGCTGTTCTACTCCTGGCAGCTGACCGTGGTCGTCTGGGTCTGCTTCATACCTTTGCTGGTGACTCTGCGGCTGGTGGTGGGGCGGATGACGACCGCGTACGGGCGGGTGCGGCGCAGCGTCGGCGACATGCTTTCCGTCGTCGCTGAGCCGGTCGTGGGCGCGGCCGTGGTCAAGGCGCACGCGATCGAGGCGCGTACCCAGGCGCGGGTCGATGGGGCGATCGACGCCAACTACCGCCGTCAGGTCGAGGCCCAGCGGCTGGTCGCGGTGACGTTCGCCGCCGCGGGCGTGGCCGGTGGACTGGCCAGCGCGGGCGTGGTCGTGGTCGGGGTGTGGCTCGGCGTCGCCGGCGAGCTGAGCATCGGCACCGTGGTGGCTTTCGCGTTCCTGGTCTCGCTGCTGGTGGGGCCGGTGCAGATGGCGACCCAGGTGCTCACCGAGGCGCAGAACGCGGTTGCGTCCTGGCGTCGGGTCATCGGGTTGCTCGACACCCCCGCCGACGTAGCCGATCCCGGCCCAGCGGGAACGCCGCTGCCCGACCGGCCGCTCGACGTCTCGTTCGAGCACGTGG
Organism: Nocardioidaceae bacterium; assembly: GCA_013697585.1. Lineage (GTDB taxonomy): Bacteria > Actinomycetota > Actinomycetes > Propionibacteriales > Nocardioidaceae > JACCWP01. The sequence continues at coordinate 24,300 of JACCWP010000085.1, read as the reverse complement.
CCTTCGCCTATCCCGGCGGACCGCCTGTGCTGCACGACGTGGACGTGGCGATCCCGACCCGGCGGCGGGTTGCGGTGGTGGGTGAGACGGGCTCAGGCAAGACAACGTTCGCCAAGCTGCTCACCCGGCTGATGGACCCGAGCAGCGGGGCCGTGCGCCTCGGCGGGGTCGACCTGCGGGACGTGCCGTTCGACTCCCTGCGTCGCCGGGTGGTCATGGTGCCGCAGGAGGGCTTCTTGTTCGACGAGTCGCTCGCCGCCAACCTCCGGTACGGCAAGCCGGGGGCGACCGACGACGAGCTGATGGCGATCATCGACGAGCTGGGGCTGACCAGCTGGTACGCCAGCCTTGCCGCGGGGCTGGAGTCCGAGGTCGGGCAGCGCGGCGAGTCGCTGTCGGCCGGCGAACGTCAGCTGGTCGCCCTTGTCCGTGCGGCACTCGCCGACCCTGACCTGCTGGTGCTCGACGAGGCCACCAGCGCCGTCGACCCGCAGACCGAGACCATGCTCGCTGCCGCGCTGGAACGGCTGCTGCGCGGCCGCACCTCGGTCACGGTCGCCCACCGGCTGAGCACCGCGGAGGCGGCTGACGAGGTGCTCGTCTTCGACGACGGCGAGCTGGTCGAGCGTGGCCCGCATGCCCGGCTGGTGGACGCGGGCGGGGTCTATGCCCGGTTGCACACGTCCTGGGTGGCCCAGCAACGAGTGGGCACCCAGGAGGCCGAGGGGGTGCGGGTGTGACAGGCGGCCTCGATCCCGCGGTGGCCGCCCGGCTGAAGCACGACGCGGCAGGCCTGGTCACGGTCGTGGTGCAAGACGCCAGCTCTCGTGCCGTTCGGATGGTCGGCTGGATGGACGACGAGGCGCTGGAGCGCACGTTGACGACCGGACTGGTCACGTTCTGGAGCCGCAGCCGCCGGACGGTCTGGGTCAAGGGGGAGACGTCTGGCAACCGGCTCCTGGTGCGAGAGGTCCGGCTCGACTGCGACGGTGACACCGTCCTGGTGCTGGCCGACGCGCGGGGACCGACCTGCCACACCGGCGCCGACTCCTGCTTCGACGGGCCCCCGCTCGACACGACGGGCGAGCAGGGGTGAGCACCCCCGCCCGGGAGTACGCCGCCGTGCTGATGCTCGGCGTCGTCTCGGCGGGTCTCGCCGTAACCGCGACGACCGGAGGGCGCCCCTGGGGTGAGGCCACCGTCGAGTCCACCGGCATGCCGCCACGCACGTTCGTCGTCGACGGGCCCGCGGCCGCGGCCGGGACCGGCGCGCTGGCCCTCGTCGCCCTGGCCGGGCTGGGTGCCGTGCTCGCCACGGTGGGGCCCTGGCGCCGCGCCGTGGGCGTGCTCGTCGCGGTGGCAGGGGCGGGCGTGCTCGCCCAGGCGTTGCTGGCCGGCGCCGGCATCGACGCCGACCTACGCGAGGACGCCGCGGACACCTCTGCGTCGGCCGACCCGCGGGCGGTCGACGAGGCGATCGAGCAGGGTGACACCGGCGCCTGGCGGTGGGCAGCGGCCGCAGGCGGTGCGGGCACCGCCGGCGCCGGCGTGCTCACGGTGCTGCACGCAGGCCGCTGGCCGACCATTGGCCGCCGCTACGAGGCACCGGTCACCACTGCGGGCGCGTCTCGCGACGAGACCGACCTCTGGCGATCCCTCGACCGAGGCGACGACCCCACCACCTGACCCCGACCAACCAATCGCCTACCCGAGCCGCATTGCGGGCAAGCGGGTGCTCCCCGGGCGGCGGGGACAGCCACTTCCCCGCAATGCGGCGGGAGGGTGGGGTGCTGTCAGACTGGCTGCCGTTGCCGACACTCGGAACAGGACACTCGGAAGGGAGCAGCCACATGGCCGACCACCACGACTCGACCCCAGCGGCGTGGACTGCGGTGGCGCTCGCCCTGGTCGGATTCACCGTAGGAGGGGTCGGGCTGGTCATCGGGCCGAACTGGCCGACGTTCTGGGTGGGCCTGGCGCTGATCGTGGTGTCCCCCCTGATCGGCAGGATCATGGCGACCGCCGGCATCGGGTCCGACACCGGCTGATCCCCGCTGCTCTGTTGCACGCAATGCCCGATCGGTGCTGTTTCGACCCGCCCCCCGACAGCCGAGCGCGTGAGGTCGATACGCTGTCGGGGACCGCCAGCCACCACGGGGAGTCCAGATGTCCGTGCTCGACGAGATCGTTGCCGGTGCCCGGCTCGATCTCGCGGCGCGCGAAGCGATGGTCCCGTTGGACCAGGTCAAGCAGCAGGTCCAGCGCCAGGACTGCGCGCTCGACCCCAAGCCCGGCTTCCGTTCGGCAGGCGTATCGATCATCGCGGAGGTCAAGCGCGCCAGCCCCAGCCGTGGCGCGCTCGCCGCCATCGCCGACCCGGCCGCCCTCGCGGCCGACTACGAGTCCGGCGGCGCCGCGGCCGTGAGCGTCGTCACCGAGCAGCGCAGGTTCGGGGGGAGCCTCGACGACCTTCGCGCGGTCCGGGCTGCGGTGCGCGTACCCGTGCTGCGCAAGGACTTCATCACGTCCAGCTATCAGCTCTGGGAGGCGCGGGCTGCCGGTGCCGACATGGCGCTGCTCATCGTCGCCGCCCTCGATCAGCCCGCACTTGTCTCGCTGGTCGAGCGGGCAACCTCGATCGGGCTCACCCCCGTCGTCGAGGTGCACGACGAGGCGGAGGTGGAGCGAGCCCTCGATGCCGATGCCAGGCTCATCGGAGTCAATGCCCGCGACCTGCACACCCTCGACGTCGACCGCACGACCTTCCAGCGGCTCGCGCCACGCATTCCCGACGACGTCGTACGGATCGCCGAGTCCGGCGTGCGCGGGCCCCGCGAGGTCATCGACTACGCGCGAGCCGGCGCCGACGTGGTCCTCGTCGGCGAGACGCTGGTGCGCGGCTCCAACCCCCGCTCCACCGTCGCCGATCTTGTCGCCGCCGGTGCCCACCCGGCCCTCAAGACCCGGCGCTGAGATGACCACCACGGCCGACCCCGTGTCCCCGCGGATTGGGCAGGGAAGTGCCGCGCTTCCTGACTCGGGCGGACATTTCGGTCGATTCGGCGGCAGGTTCATGCCCGAGGCGCTGATCGCACCGCTCGACGAGCTGGAGCTGGCCTGGCGCGAGGCGATGACAGACGAGACATTCATCGCAGAGCTCGACCGGATGCTGCGCGACTACGCCGGCGTGCCGAGCCTGCTCTATGACGCCGGGCGGTTGTCGACCGCGGCCGGCGGCACCCGGATGCTGCTCAAGCGCGAGGACCTCAACCACACCGGGGCGCACAAGGTGCGCAACGTGCTGGGCCAGGCGCTGCTGACCAAGCGGATGGGCAAGACCCGGGTGATCGCCGAGACCGGCGCCGGTCAGCACGGTGTCGCCACGGCGACGGCGTGCGCCTACCTCGACCTCGACTGCGTCGTCTACATGGGCGAGGTCGACATCGAGCGGCAGGCGCTCAACGTGGCGCGGATGCGGATGCTGGGCGCCCGGGTGGTGCCCGTCAACACCGGCAGCCGCACCCTCAAGGACGCGATCAACGAGGCTCTGCGCGACTGGGTCAGCAACGTCGACGACACCCACTACCTGCTCGGCACGGCCGCCGGGGCCCACCCGTTCCCGGCAATGGTGCGCGACTTCACCCGCGCCATCGGGGACGAGGCCCGCGCCCAGGTGCTCGACCTCACCGGCCGGCTCCCCGACGCGGTGTGCGCCTGCGTGGGCGGCGGGTCCAACGCGATCGGCATCTTCACCGCGTTCGTCGCCGACGCAGACGTTGCGCTGTACGGGTTCGAGGCGGGCGGTGAGGGCGTCGCGACCGGCCGGCACGCTGCGACCATCACCGGTGGTGACGTCGGTGTGCTGCACGGCGCGCGCTCGTACCTGCTGCAAGACGCCGACGGCCAGACCGTCGAGTCGCACTCGATCTCTGCCGGGCTCGACTACCCCGGGGTCGGGCCGGAGCACGCCTGGCTCGCCGAGTCCGGCCGCGCCACCTACCGCCCGGTGACCGATGCGGAGGCGATGACCGCGATGGCGCTGCTGTGCCGCACGGAAGGGATCATCTGCGCAATCGAGTCGGCCCACGCCGTCGCCGGCGCCCTCGACGTCGCTCGCGAGCTGGGACCGGATGCCACCGTGCTGATCAACCTGTCGGGCCGCGGCGACAAGGACATGCACACCGCCGCCGAGTGGTTCGACCTTGTCGATGCGTCCGGCGAGGTGACCTACGCGGCCACCGCGGAGACGGGTGCTCCTGGGGCGGACGGCGGCGCCGGGTCGACCCGATGACCCCGGTCGCGACCGCCCTGGCCAGCGCCCGGAACGACGGCCGCGCCGCGCTCGTCGGATACCTGCCGGCTGCCTACCCCAGCGTGGACGGATCGATTGCCGCGATCCAGGCGATGGTCGAGGGAGGCTGCGACGCCATCGAGGTTGGGCTCCCGTATAGCGACCCGGTCATGGACGGGCCCACGATCCAGCGAGCGGCCGAGCGGGCGCTGGCCGGCGGCGCACGGACCAGCGACACCCTGCGGGTCGTCGAGGCGGTCGCGGCGACCGGTGTCCCTGTGCTTGTGATGACGTACTGGAACCCGGTCGAGCGATACGGCGTCGAGCGCTTCGCAGCCGACCTCACGGCTGCCGGCGGTGCGGGCCTGATCACCCCCGACCTGGTCCCGGAGGAGGCCGGGGAGTGGGTCGCGGCGGCCGATGCGCACGCTCTCGACAAGGTGTTCCTCGTGGCTCCGTCATCGACCCCCGAACGGATTGCCAGCACGGCTGCGTCCTGCCGAGGTTTCGTCTATGCGACCTCGGTCATGGGCGTCACCGGTACCCGCGACGTCACCAGCACGCTGGCCCCCGAGCTGGTGGCCCGCGTACGCGCGCTCACCGACCTACCGGTAGGCGTCGGCCTGGGGGTGCGTGACGGCCAGCAGGCAGCCGAGGTGGCGGGGTTCGCCGACGCGGTCATCGTGGGCTCCGCATTCGTGGCCCAGCTCCTCGACGCGGGTGCCGACCACGCGGCCGGGATCGAGGCAGTGCGAACGCTGACCGTCGACCTCGCCGCCGGCGTACGCAGCGCCGCCGGCGTGCGGGCGGCGACGTGAGGAGCCCTGGCACTCACCCGTGGTGGTGGCGACGGCTGGTGGCGGGAACCGTGCTCGCGCTGGCGCTGGCTGGTTGCGGTGCGGGGGGTGCGGCGGCCGACGGTGACGGGTCCCCGGTGGTGATCGAGTCCCGATCGAGTCACAGCGGACCCTACGCAGGGGTCGAGATCGACCCACCGTTTCCCATGCCCGAGGTCACGCTGACCGACCAGGCCGGTGCGACGACACGCGTCCCGACCGACCTCGACGGTGCCGTGCGGGTGTTCTTCTTCGGCTACACGCACTGTCCCGACGTGTGCCCGTTGATCATGGCCGACCTCGCCCTGGCGGTCGCCCGGCTACCCGCCGACGTCGCCGCGCAGGTCGAGGTGGTGCTGGTGACAAGCGACCCGGCCCGCGACGACCCGCAGACGTTGCGCGCCTACCTGGACCGCTTCGATCCGGGCTTCAGCGGCCTGACCGGCGACCTCGACACGATCATGACGATGGCCGAGACGATGGGGGTGCCGGTCGAGCAGGGCCGACGCCTGCCCAGCGGCGGCTTCGAGGTGGGTCACGGCGCCCAGCTGGTCGGCTACGCGGGCGATGCCGGGATGGTGGTCTGGACCGAGGGCGTCTCCGCCGAGGACCTGGCCGCCGACCTCGTCGTGCTCGCCGACCAGGAGGGATGACTCGACCGTGCTGCTCGCCTCGATCCCCAGCCCCGAGCAGGGCATCTGGTACCTCGGCCCCGTGCCGCTGCGGGCGTACGCGCTGTGCATTGTGGCCGGCGTCGTTGTCGCCTTGTGGCTGGGGGAGCGCCGCTGGGCGGGCCGGGGTGGGCAGCCGGGAGTGGTCTACGACGTCGCCGTGTGGGCGATCCCGTTCGGCCTGGTGGGTGCCCGGCTCTACCACGTGGTCACCACCCCCGACCTCTACTTCGGCGACGACGGGTCCCTGGTCAGCGCGCTGTACGTCTGGCAGGGCGGGCTCGGCATCTGGGGCGCGGTCGCGCTCGGCGCGCTCGGTGCCTGGATCGGGTGCCGCCGGGCAGGCGTCCGGCTTCCCGTCTTTGCCGACGCCGTCGCTCCCGGCATCGTGCTCGCCCAGGCGATCGGCCGGTGGGGCAACTGGTTCAACCAGGAGCTGTTCGGTCGCCCCACCGACCTGGCGTGGGGGCTGGAGATCGACCTCGAGAACCGTCCGGTGGAGTTCGCGGAGTTCGCCACCTTCCATCCGACGTTCCTCTACGAGTCGCTGTGGAACGTCGGTGTGGCGGTCGCGGTGATCTGGATCGACCGCAGACGCCGGCTCGGCCACGGCCGCGCGTTCGCGCTGTACGTGGCGCTCTACACCCTCGGTCGGGTCTGGATCGAGGACCTGCGGATCGACGAGGCGCTGCAGGTCGGGCCGTTCCGGCTCAACGTGTGGACCTCGCTGGCCGTCCTGGTGCTGGCGGTCGGCTACCTGGCGGTCAGCGCCCGGCTGCGGCCCGGCCGGGAGGAGTCGGTCTGGCTGCCCGGCCGCGAGCCCGCGCCGGAGGAGCCGACGGACTCGGACCCGGACTCGGACTCGGACTCGGACTCGGATGAGCCCGGCCAGCCGCGTGACGTCCCCACCGGCCGGGCTGGCGGCTCGCGTGAAAGCCTCACGCGGCGCGAGACTGATGAGACGGCCGCGGGGTCACCGCCGCCGCCCGAGCGCTGAGGCGGAGCTCGCGGCACGGGCCCGGTCGACGATCCGACCTGTCGTCAGTCAGGGCAGGCGTGAGGTCGGATCACTCGGCCGGGGGTTGGGCTTGTGTACGCTGACCGCAGCACCGCCTGGGCCGACGTCGTCCCGCCTCCGCCGGCCACACCGGCAGCATGAACTCAGAAGAGGTGGTCCGTGCCTGCGACCCGCACCACCCCCGCACCGCAGGGCCTGTACGACGGGCGGCACGAGCACGACGCGTGCGGCGTGGCATTCGTGGCCACTCTCACAGGCGTCGCCAGGCGCGACATCATCGACCAGGCACTGACCGCACTGCGCAACCTCGACCACCGCGGTGCCTCCGGCGCTGAGGTCGAGTCGGGCGACGGGGCAGGCATCCTCCTCCAGGTACCCGACGCGTTCCTGCGAGCGGTGTGCGACATCGACCTGCCGCCGCCGGGCGGGTACGCGGTGGGTACCGCGTTCCTGCCGTCCGAGAAGGAGGAGGGCGGCAAGGCGCGGGCTGCCGTCGAGAGGTTGGCTGCAGAGGAGGGATTGCGGGTCATCGGCTGGCGAGACGTGCCGGTCGACCCGACCTCGCTCGGCACGATCTCGCGCGGCTGCATGCCCGCCTTCGCCCAGCTGTTCGTGGTGCCGGCGGGCTCGCCGGTGCGCGGCGTAGCACTCGACCGGTTGGCCTTCTGCCTGCGCAAGCGGGCCGAACACGAGGCGGGGGTCTACTTTCCCACGCTGTCCTCGCGAACCCTCGGTTACAAGGGGATGCTGACCCCCCAGCAGCTGGACGACTTCTATCCCGAGCTGCGCGACGAGCGGCTGGCCAGTGCCCTGGCCGTCGTGCACAGTCGGTTCTCGACCAACACCTTCCCGAGCTGGCCACTCGCGCACCCCTTCCGCTTCATCGCACACAACGGCGAGATCAACACTGTGCAAGGCAACCGCAACTGGATGCGCGCCAGGGAGGCGTTGCTCGAGAGTGACCTGTTGCCTGGCGACCTCGACCGGTTGTTCCCGATCTGCGACAACACCGGGTCCGACTCGGCATCGTTCGACGAGGTGCTCGAGCTGCTGCACCTCGGCGGCCGCTCGTTGCCGCACGCGGTGCTGATGATGATCCCGGAGGCCTGGGAGAACCACGCCGAGATGGGCGCCGCCAGGCGGGCGTTCTATGAGTTCCACTCCACCGTGATGGAGCCGTGGGACGGTCCTGCCTGCGTCGTGTTCACCGACGGGAACCAGGTCGGCGCGGTCCTCGACCGCAACGGTCTGCGCCCGGGTCGCTTCTGGGTGACCGACGAGGGCCTCGTGGTGCTGGCCTCCGAGGTCGGTGTGCTCGACCTCGACCCGAGGTCGGTGGTCCGCAAGGGCCGGCTGCAACCGGGCCGGATGTTCCTCGTCGACACCGGCGAGCAGCGCATCATCGAGGACGACGAGCTCAAGCAGACGCTCGCTGCCGCGGAACCCTACGACGAGTGGCTGCACGCCGGCCTGATGCGGCTCGACCTGCTGCCCGACCGCGAGCACGTCGTGCACACCCACGCCTCCGTGACGCGGCGACAACAGGTGTTCGGCTACACCGAGGAAGAGCTGCGGATCCTGGTGGCCCCCATGGCGCGTACCGCGGCCGAGCCGATCGGGTCGATGGGCACGGACACCCCGATTGCCGTCCTCTCCCAGCGGCCCCGGCTGCTGTTCGACTACTTCAGCCAGCTGTTCGCTCAGGTGACCAACCCACCCCTGGACGCGATCCGTGAGGAGCTGGTCACGTCGTTGGCTGGCTCGATCGGCCCGGAGGGCAACCTGCTCGAGCCTGGACCGGCGTCGTGTCGCCAGGTCGTGCTGCCGTTCCCGGTCATCGACAACGACGACCTGGCCAAGCTCATCCACATCAACCGTGACGGCGACCAGCCCGGTCTCGACGCGCACGTGGTCAAGGGACTGTTCCCCGTCGACGGTGGCGCACCCGCCCTGCGCGAGCGGCTCGACCAGATCTGCGCGGAGGTCTCGGAGGCGATCGCGACAGGGGCGCGCACCATCGTGCTGTCCGACCGGCACGCCACACCCGACCTCGCGCCGATCCCGTCGTTGCTGCTGTGCGGTGCCGTGCACCACCACCTGGTGCGCGAGAAGGGCCGTACCCGGGTCGGTCTCGTAGTCGAGGCCGGCGACGTGCGCGAGGTGCACCATGTCGCGCTGCTCATCGGCTACGGCGCTGCGGCCGTGAACCCCTATCTGGCCATGGAGTCGGCTGAGGACCTTGCTCGCGCCGGGGTGTTCCTGTCCGACGTCGCCCCCGAGGTGGCCGTCGCCAACCTGGTCAAGGCGCTCGGCAAGGGCGTGCTCAAGGTGATGAGCAAGATGGGCGTCTCGACCGTCGCGTCTTACACCGGGGCGCAGATCTTCGAAGCCGTCGGTCTGTCGCCGGAGGTCGTCGACCGCTACTTCACCGGTACGACCAGCAAGCTCGCTGGCATTGGCCTCGACATCGTGGCCGAGGAGGTGCGCAGTCGTCACGCGCGCGCGTACCCGACCGACGGCGTGCCGCAGTCGCACCGGCGGTTGGAGTCGGGCGGCGAGTACCAGTGGCGTCGCGGGGGAGCCGAGCACCTGTTCGACCCCGAGACGGTGTTCCGGCTGCAGCACTCGACCCGCACCGGCCAGTACGACGTGTACAAGGCCTACACCAGCCGCGTCGACCAGCAGTCGCAGCGGCTGATGACGCTGCGCGGGCTGTTCGGGTTCCGCGAGGGCCAACGTCAGCCGGTGCCGATCGACGAGGTCGAGCCGGTCAGCGAGATCGTCAAGCGATTCTCGACCGGAGCGATGTCGTACGGCTCGATCAGTGCGGAGGCCCACGAGACGCTCGCCATCGCGATGAACCGGCTGGGCGGCAAGTCCAACACGGGTGAGGGGGGTGAGGACGTCGACCGGTTGTACGACCCCGAGCGGCGCAGCGCGGTCAAGCAGGTGGCCTCAGGACGGTTCGGCGTGACGGCCGACTACCTGACCAACGCCGACGACATCCAGATCAAGATGGCGCAGGGCGCCAAACCGGGCGAGGGCGGCCAGCTGCCCGGGCCCAAGGTCTATCCGTGGATCGCGAGCACCCGGTTCTCGACACCGGGGGTCGGCCTCATCTCGCCGCCGCCGCACCACGACATCTACTCGATCGAGGACCTCAAGCAGCTCATCCACGACCTCAAGAACGCCAACCCAGCCGCGCGCGTCCACGTCAAGCTCGTCGCGGAGGTCGGTGTGGGCACCGTGGCGGCCGGGGTGTCCAAGGCGCACGCCGACGTGGTGCTCATCTCTGGCCACGACGGTGGCACCGGCGCGGCGCCACTGACGTCGCTCAAGCACGCTGGTGGGCCGTGGGAGCTGGGGCTTGCGGAGACCCAGCAGACGTTGCTGCTCAACGGTCTGCGAGACCGGATCGTCGTGCAGACCGACGGCCAGCTCAAGACCGGGCGCGACGTGGTCGTCGCGGCGCTGCTGGGTGCGGAGGAGTACGGCTTCGCCACCGCCCCGCTGGTCGTCGCGGGATGCGTGATGATGCGCGTCTGCCATCTCGACACCTGCCCCGTCGGCGTCGCCACGCAGAACCGCGAGCTGCGCAAGCGCTACACGGGGCAGGCAGACTTCGTGGTGCGCTTCTTCGAGTACGTCGCTGAGGAGGTGCGCGAACACCTGGCCGGGCTGGGGTTTCGCAGCCTCGAGGAGGCGATCGGTCACGCCGAGTCCCTCGACGTGCAGCCGGCCGTCGAGCACTGGAAGGCGCACGGGCTCGACCTGACTCCGCTGCTGCACGTACCGGACCTGCCTGCCGGCGCGGCGCGGCGCTGCACCAACAAGCAGGACCACGGCCTCGACAAGGCGCTCGACAACGAGCTCGTACGGTTGGCGGCCGACGCGCTCGAACGAAGCGAACCGGTGCGGGCACAGCTGCCCATCCGCAACGTCAACCGCACCGTCGGCACGATCCTCGGGCACGAGATCACCAAGCGCTACGGTGCACAGGGCCTGCCCGACGGCACGATCGACATCACGCTCACCGGCTCTGCCGGTCAGTCGTTCGGCGCGTTCGTACCACGTGGCGTGACGTTGCGCCTCGAGGGTGACGCCAACGACTACCTCGGCAAGGGCCTGTCCGGGGGGCGCATCGTGCTGCGTCCCGACCGGTCGGCGGGGTTTGTGGCGGAGGAGCAGATCGTCGCCGGCAACGTCATCGCTTATGGCGCCACGTCGGGCGAGATCTTCGTCCGTGGCAAGGTCGGCGAGCGGTTCTGCGTACGCAACTCCGGCGTCACCGCGGTCGTCGAAGGCACGGGAGACCACGGCTGCGAGTACATGACGGGCGGGCGTGTGGTGGTGCTGGGCGAGACCGGTCGCAACTTCGCCGCCGGCATGTCAGGTGGTGTGGCCTACGTGCTCGACCTCGACCAGCGACGGGTCAACCCCGAGCTGGTCGAGCTGGGTCCGGTGCCCGACGAGATGGCCGCTGAGCTGCTCGAGCTGATCCGCCGTCACGGCGAGGAGACCGGTTCCGCCGTCGCCGCGATGCTGCTGGCCGAACCGGCCACGGCGGCGGGGCGCTTCACCCGGGTGCTGCCCAGCACGTACCGCAGGGTGCTCGAGGCCAAACGGGAGGCCGAGCGGCGGGGGCTCGACGAGCAAGCGACCGAGCAGCAGATGATGGAGGCCGGGAGCGTTGGCTGACCCGAGGGGCTTTCTCGAGACGCCGCGCCAAACGCCCGAGCGACGCCCGGTCGAGGAGCGCGTGCACGACTGGAACGAGGTCTACCCCGGCGGCATCGGCAGGGCCCTGCTGCCGATCATCGGCGAGCAGGCCGGGCGCTGCATGGACTGCGGGATCCCGTTCTGCCACTCCGGCTGCCCGCTAGGCAACCTGATACCGGAGTGGAACGAGCTGGTGTGGCGCGGCGACTGGGAGGCAGCCATCGACCGGCTGCACGCGACCAACAACTTCCCGGAGTTCACCGGCCGGCTGTGTCCGGCGCCGTGCGAACCGGCCTGCGTCGTCGCCATAAACGCCGATGCCGTGACGATCAAGAACGTCGAGGTCGCGATCATCGACAAGGCCTGGGCGGACGGCAACGTGCGCCCGCAACCCCCCGAGTGGCTGACCGGCCGAACGATCGCCGTCGTGGGCTCCGGACCTGCGGGGCTCGCCGCCGCGCAACAGCTCACCCGCTCGGGGCACACCGTCGCCGTCTACGAACGCGCCGACCGGATCGGTGGGCTGCTGCGCTACGGCATCCCCGAGTTCAAGATGGAGAAGGTGCATCTCGACCGCAGGGTCGAGCAGATGCGCCGTGAGGGCACGGTGTTTCGGCCCGCGATCGACGTCGGAGCAGGCGACCTGACCGGCCGTGCACTGCGCGACCGGTACGACGCCGTGGTGCTGGCCATCGGTGCCACGGTCAGCCGCGACCTGCCCGTGCCGGGTCGCGACCTCGACGGCGTGTGCCAGGCGATGGACTATCTGCCGCAGTCCAACCGGGCCTCGCTCGGCGAACAGGTGCCCGGCCAGACCACCGCCGACGGCAAGGACGTGGTGATCATCGGTGGCGGCGACACCGGCGCCGACTGCCTTGGCACGGCGATCCGGCAGGGCGCGCGGTCGATCACCCAGCTGGAGATCCTGGCCCGACCGGGCGACGACCGACCGGGTCACCAGCCGTGGCCGACGTATCCGATGCTGTTCCGCGTCTCGGCCGCCCACGAGGAGGCCGGCGACCGCGTCTATGCCACGTCCACGCAGGAGTTCCTCGGCGACGATGCCGGGAGGCTCACCGGGTTGCGGTTGGTAGCGGTGGACATGTCGTCCGGCCGCCCGCACGAGATCGAGGGCACCGTACGTGAGATCCCGGCACAGCTCGCACTGCTCGCCCTGGGCTTCACCGGCCCCGAGCAGGACGCAGTGGTGGAGCAGCTCGGGCTCGCGATCGACGACCGGGGTGCCATTCGCCGCGACGAGGGCTACCAGTCGAGCGAGTCGGGTGTGTTCGTCGCCGGCGACGCCGGGCGCGGGCAGTCGCTGATCGTCTGGGCGCTCGCCGAGGGTCGCGCCTGCGCCGCCGCCGTCGATGCCTGGCTCACCGGGTCGACCACACTTCCCGCGCCGATCACACCCACCGCCCGCCCGCTCACCGCCTGACCCCCGGACGTCATGCGGATCGTCGCCGACGGGCCACGAGCCGGATGACGTCGTGTGGCAGGGATTGGGAGCGGGGACAGCGCATAGGGTGGCTGACTGTGCGTAGAGCCAAGATCGTCTGCACGCTCGGACCCGCGACCGCATCTGCTGAGCGCGTCCGCCAGCTCGCCGACGCGGGCATGGACGTCGCCCGGCTCAACCTGAGCCACGGCGACCACGCCGACCACGAGGCTGCCTACGACCTGGTGCGCGAGGCCTCCGACTCCAGCGGTCGGGCGATCGGCATCGTGGCCGACCTGCAGGGGCCCAAGATCCGGCTCGGCCGGTTTGCCCACGGTCCCGTCACGGTGGGCGAGGGCGACAAGTTCACGATCACCACCCGAGACGTCGAGGGCGGCCAGGACATCTGCTCGACGACGTACCGGGGTCTGGCCGGTGACGTCCGTCCGGGCGACGAGGTGCTGCTCGACGACGGCCGCGTGCGGTTGCGCGTCCGCGAGGTCGACGGCGGTGATGTCCGGACCGTCGTCGAGATCGGCGGCACCCTCAGCGACAACAAGGGCATCAACCTGCCTGGTGTCGACGTGAGCGCGCCGGCGATGTCGGCCAAGGATGTCGAGGACCTGCGCTGGGCATTGGCGTTGCCGGTCGACCTGATCGCCCTGTCGTTCGTGCGCCGGGCTTCCGACGTCGACGACGTGCGCAAGGTCATGAACGAGGTCGGCGTGTGGGTGCCAGTGATCGCCAAGATCGAGAAGCCACAGGCGATCGAGAACCTCGACGAGATCGTCGACGCGTTCGACGCGTTCATGGTGGCTCGCGGCGACCTCGGGGTGGAGCTGCCCCTCGAGGAGGTCCCCCTGGTGCAGAAGCAGATCATCGACAAGGCCCGGCGCAACGCCAAGCCCGTGATCGTTGCCACGCAAATGCTCGAGTCCATGATCTCGGCCGCCCGGCCGACCCGCGCCGAGGCTTCCGACGTCGCCAACGCGGTGCTCGACGGCGCCGACGCGGTGATGCTGTCCGGCGAGACCAGCGTGGGCAACTACCCCATCCAGACCGTACGCACGATGGCTCGCATCGTGGAGTCGACCGAGGACCACGGCCTGCACCAGATGGCCGCCATCGAGTGGCGTCCGCAGAGCCGCAGCGGAATCGTGTGCAAGGCCGCGGGCGAGGTGGCCGAGGCGATCCACGCCAAGTTCCTGGTCGCGTTCACCACGTCGGGTGACTCGGCGAAGCGACTGGCTCGCTACCGCTCGCGGGTCCCGGTGCTGGCCTTCACGCCGATGCAGGCGGTGCGCTCACAGCTGGCGCTGACCTGGGGGGTCGAGACCTTCCACACACCGATGGTCGAGCACACAGACGAGATGGTCATGCAGGTGGACCGCAGCCTGCTCGAGATCGGCCGCTGCCGTGAGGGTGAGCTGGTCGTCATCGTCGCCGGCAGCCCGCCAGGTATCGCCGGCTCCACCAACGCCCTGCGCATCCACCGCATGGGCGACGCGTTGCACGGGGTCGCGCCCGCGTACCGCGGCCTCCCGCCCCCCGCCTAGCGGTACTGACTGCAGTTCAGCGGGCATCGTCGAAGACGCTCAGCACCCACACGTCACCGCCGGCGCGAACCAGGTAGCCGTCGCCGAGGTACCAGCCGAGGAGCAGGGCATGGGCCGCGTTGACAGAGCCGCGCACTGCCCTGTCCGACAAGTGCCGAGCCGACGCCACCGTGGCATCGGACCGGATGTGTGGCACGAATCCATCGTCGATTCAGCCACGGACAGTTGGGTGCCGGGTGGGGGATTCGAACCCCCATGTCCTTAGGACGGCGCCTTTTGAGAGCGCTATGTATACCAGTTCCATCAACCCGGCTGGACCAATCGCCTTTACACAGATCACCTCAACAGATCACCTCAACAGATCACCTCACTGGGCCCGACAACCTTGCCACGTGAGCGATGTCGCTGGCACCCCCGCGTTGCGTCGCGTCCTTACCGACCGGCTGGAGACCTGCAAGCTCGTCGAGCGAGCCAACACCTGCTGCAGCAGTCGCTGCACGTCGATGAGCCGGCGGCGTTCCGGTGGATCCAGAAGACCGCGCTGGACCTCCGGTGGACCATGCGACAAGTTGCCCAGGGCGTCATCGATCACGATCTGTCCATGGCCGAGGGCTCGTCGCGCCGAAGGACGCGGGGAGCAGAACTCTGGTCACGATTCGACAACGACCCCCCACCACGCCGACGAAGTGACCAGCAGCCAACACGAGCGGGCTAGGCTGCGCGCTTGGACCAGCCGTCTGCCCGCGCGGGCCGACCCCGAAACGACCCCGGAGGATCCATGCTCCGCACCACCATGACCTGGCGCGTGGCGGCCACCACGATGGCTGCCGGCCTCCTGCTCACCGCTTGTGGGGGGACCACCAGCGACGAGGAGGAGGCGTCCGACGCCGCCGGCGGCGGCTGTGCTGTCTCGCTCGGCTTCTTCGGGGCACTGACGGGCGACTACGCCGCGCTGGGCCAGAACATCAAGAACGGCGTCCAGCTCGCGATCGACCAGTACGAAGGCGACTGCGACGTCACCCTCGAGGAGTACGACTCTCAGGGCAGCGAGACCGCGGCGCCGGACCTCGCCAAGAGCGCGATCGACGATGACGCCGTGATCGGCATCGTCGGACCGGCGTTCTCCGGTGAGAGCGCCGCCGCCGGCCCGATCTTCGCCCAGGCCGGCCTCCCGACGATCACACCGTCGGCGACGGCCCCGACGCTGGCCGAGAACGGCTGGGAGACGTTCTTCCGGATGCTCGGCAACGACGACACCCAGGGACCCGCGGCGGCGGCCTACATCTCCGACACCATCGGCAGCACCAGCGTGTTCGTCATGGACGATGCGTCGGAGTACGGCGCCGGCCTGGCCGGCATCGTCGAGGAGACCCTTGGCGACGACGTCGTCGGCACCGACACGATCCAGCTTAAGGCAGACGACTTCTCCTCGTCGGTCACCAAGGTCACCGCCTCCGGGGCCGACACGCTGTTCTACGGCGGCTACTACCCGGAAGCGGGGCGGCTGATCAAGCAGCTGCGCTCAGGCGGTTTCGACGGCACGTTCGTCACCGCCGACGGGGTCAAGGACCCGGCATACATCGAGGCAGGCGGGTCGGCGACCGAGGGCACGATCATCACCTGTCCCTGCGTCCCGCCCGAGGATACGCCCGAATTCTTCGACGCCTACAAGCAGGCGACTGGCGATGTGCCCGGCACCTACACCGCCGAGGGCTACGACGCGACCAACGTGTTCCTCGCGGGCATCGACGACGGTGCGTTGACTCGCGAGGCGATGCTCGAGTTCGTGGCCAACTTCGAGGGTCCGGGCGTGACCAAGGAGATCGCCTTCGACGACAAGGGCGAACCTACCAACGTCGTGGTCTGGGCCTACAAGGTCGAGAAGGGCGAGATCGTCGCCGACGCGGAGATCCCGACCAGCTGATCTGGTGGCGGCGCGGCCGGGAGGGTCATCCTTCCGGCCGTGTTGTCTGTCCCGTTCCGTGACGCGGGCAGTGTCACCCCGGATACGGTGACGCGGCACGGCACCCCCGGCTGACAGAGGCTCTGCGTGGACTTCCTGCTCGACAACTTCGTCGCCCTGACGGTCACCGGACTGTCGCTCGGTGCCATCTACGCGCTGGTCGCGCTCGGCTACACCCTGGTCTACGGCGTGCTGCAGCTGATCAACTTCGCGCACTCCGAGGTCTTCATGTACGGCGCGTTCGCCGCGACCTGGACCGTGTACGCCATGGGTGGTCGCGCGGGTGCGTCCACTGGCGCGGTGATCGGCTACCTGCTGGCCGCGCTCGTCGCGGCGATGGCCTTCTCGGGACTGATCGCGCTGCTGCTCGAGCGGGTGGCCTACCGCCGTCTACGCAAGCAGAACGCGCCCCGGTTGATCGCACTGATCTCGGCGATCGGCGCGTCGTTCGCGCTCGCCGAGCTGATGGGCCTGCGGGACAAGGTGGCCGACTTCTTGGGTCTTGGCGAGACGCTGCGCCCGTACGTGCGGGGGGCACGCAACTCCTCGGGCTTTCCCGAGATCATCGACACCACGCCGCTGTTCACCCTCGGTGACTACGACGTCACCAACATCGACCTGCTGGTCATCACCTCTGCGCTGGTGATGATGCTCGCGCTCGACCTGTTCGTCGCCCGCACCCGTTTCGGTCGCGGCATCCGTGCGGTCGCGCAGGACCCCGAGTCAGCATCACTGATGGGTGTCAACTCCGACCGCACGGTGCAGCTCACCTTCTTGCTGGGCGGACTGATGGCAGGGGCGGCCGCGGTGCTCTACGTCGTCAAGATCGGCTCCATCCGCTTCGACACCGGCTTCCTGCTCGGCGTCAAGGCGTTCACCGCCGCCGTGCTCGGCGGCATCGGCAACCTGCGCGGTGCGCTGCTCGGTGGGTTCGTTCTCGGCCTGGCCGAGAACTACGGCTCGGCGCTGATCGGCACCGAGTGGCGCGACGTGGTGGCGTTCACGCTGCTCGTCGTGATCCTGCTGTTCCGACCCACCGGCCTGCTCGGTGAGTCCCTGGCGAAGGCGCGCACATGAGTGACACCACGACCGAACAGACCGGTGCCTCGCACGCGAGCCGCCGCTCCTTCCGCGAGCGGGTCGCCGGGCTGCCCAAGCCTGTCAAGATCGTGGCCTGGGTGCTGCTCGCGGTGCTGCTGTACCTGTTGCCCATCATCAACCCGCCGATCCTGACTACCCCGGACATCGACTTCGGCGGCGTGCTGCTGACCGTGACGCTCTACGTGCTGGTCGCGCTGGGCCTCAACATCGTGGTCGGCTACGCCGGCCTGCTCGACCTCGGCTACGTCGGCTTCTATGCCGTCGGCGCGTACGGCGTCGCGGTCCTCACGTCGCAGCAGGCGAGCTGGCCGTTCCTGCTCGCGCTGCCGGTGGCGGTCCTCGCGGCTCTGGTGTCCGGCGTCATCCTCGGCGCACCGACCCTGCGGGTCCGTGGCGACTACCTGGCGATCGTGACCCTGGGCTTCGGCGAGATCATCCGCCTGATCGCGGTCAACTCCGAGTCGCTGGGCGCCGCGTCGGGGATCCCCGGAGTCGGCACGCCGCCGAGCATCGAGCTCTTCGACGTGCCCAAGCTGGTGTGGGACGGAGGGGTCGCCTCGGTCAACGTCGACGACACGTCAACCTTCCTGCTGTTCAGCGTCGTCGACCTGATCCCCTACTACTGGCTCACGCTCACCGTCGTGTTCTTGGTGATCTGGGCCGACATCCGGATCAAGGCCAGCAGGGTCGGGCGTGCCTGGGAGGCCTGCCGCGAGGACGAGGACGCAGCCGAGCTGATGGGAGTGCCGACGTTCAAGTTCAAGTTGCTGGCTTTCGCCATGGGTGCCTTCATCGGCGGGCTGTCCGGCGCGCTCTACGCGGGCAAGCAGGGCTTCATCAGCCCTAACTCGTTCCTGCTGCTGTTCTCGATCCTGTTCATCGCTGCCGTGGTCGTGGGCGGCCAGGGCAACCGGTGGGGCGTCATCGTCGGTGCGGTGCTGGTCGCCTACCTGCCTGAGCGCTTCCGCGAGTTCACCGAGTGGCGGGTGTTGGTCTTCGGCATCGCCTTGATGTTGCTGGCGTCGTTCCGGCCGCAGGGCCTGCTGCCGCCGCGGCGGACGGTTCGTGCCCGCAAGCTCGAAGAGCGCCTGGGGGCGCTGCAGGAGGGCGGGGACCGCCGTGCCTGAGCGCCTGCTCGAGGTCGACGACGTCACGCTGCGCTTTGGCGGCGTGGTCGCGCTCGACCAGGTCTCGTTCCACATCGACGAGGGCGAGATCCTGGGCCTGATCGGGCCCAACGGCGCGGGCAAGACGACCTGCTTCAACGTCACGACCGGGGTCTACCAGCCGACATCGGGCGCGGTGCGCTTCCAGGGGGAGTCGCTCACCGACAAGAAGCGGTTCAAGATCACCAAGCTCGGGATCGCACGCACGTTCCAGAACATCCGGCTGTTCAACGCGATGACGGCTCTGGAGAACGTCATGGTGGGCGTCGACGCCCGGCACTCGACGGGCGTGTTCAGCGCGCTGTTTAAGCTGCCCCGGCACCGGCGCGAGGAGGAGCAGGGACACCGGCGGGCGCTGGAGCTGCTCACGCTGGTGGGCATCGAGGGGCGGGCAGACGAGCTGGCCGTCAACCTGTCGTACGGTGACCAGCGGCGACTCGAGATCGCCCGCGCACTTGCCACGGAGCCTCGGCTGCTGTGCCTCGACGAGCCGGCGGCCGGCTTCAACCCGGTCGAGAAGCACAAGCTGATGGACCTGATCCGGCAGATCCGCGACAGCGGCTACACGGTGCTGCTGATCGAGCACGACATGCGGCTGGTGATGGGCGTGACCGACCGGATCGTGGTGCTGGAGTTCGGCCGCAAGATCGCCGAGGGAACGCCCGCAGACGTGCAGGACGACCCTGCCGTCATCGCCGCCTACCTGGGAGTCGACGAGGATGCTGCTGACGGTTGAGGGATTGTGCGTCAACTACGGCCGGATCGAGGCCCTGCGCGACATCAGCTTCGAGGTGCCGGAGGGGTCGGTCGTCACGCTCGTCGGCGCCAACGGCGCCGGCAAGACGACGACGCTCAAGACGGTGTCGGGGCTGCGCGGCGTCCGGGCCGGCAAGGTCGTCTTCGCGGGTGAGGACATCACCCACCTGCCCGCACATCGGCGGGTCGAGCGGGGAGTGAGCCAGGCGCCGGAGGGGCGCGGCATCTTCCCCGGCATGACCGTGCGCGAGAACCTCGAGATGGGTGCGTACGTGCGCAAGGACCGCAAGACGGCCGCCTATCGTGAGGACACCGAGCGGGTGCTGACGCTGTTCCCACGACTGCAGGAACGGATCGGGCAGTCCGCCGGGACCCTGTCCGGTGGGGAACAACAGATGCTCGCGATCGGGCGGGGTCTGATGGCGCGACCGCGGCTGTTGCTGCTCGACGAGCCATCGATGGGGCTCGCGCCGAAGCTGATCCAGCAGATCTTCTCGATCGTGACCGAGATCAACCAGCAAGGCACGACCGTGCTGCTGGTCGAGCAGAATGCCGCGCAGGCACTCAAGCGCGCCGACCATGCCCACATCATGGAGACCGGCGAGATCGTCCGCAGCGGCACGGGTGCGGAGCTTGCGGGCGACGACGCGGTCAAGGCCGCCTATCTCGGCGGCGACATCTGAGCGATCATCCGCGAGTTGCCACCGTCAGCCAGGGCTGCAGCGCTGCCTGATGGTGCCAGCTCGCCGAAGTCGGGTCACAGCACCTTGGAGAGGAACGCCTGGGTGCGCTCGTGCTGGGGGTTGCTCAGCACCGCGCGAGGATCGCCCTCCTCGACGATGACGCCGTCGTCCATGAAGACGAGCTTGTCGCCGACCTCGCGGGCGAAGCCCATCTCGTGCGTGACCACCATCATGGTCATCCCCTCGTTCGCGAGCTGGCGCATCACGGCCAGCACGTCACCGACCAGCTCGGGGTCGAGCGCACTGGTCGGCTCGTCGAACATCATCATGTCCGGCTCCATCGACAACGCTCGCGCGATCGCCACCCGCTGCTGCTGGCCGCCGGACAGCTGGGCGGGATAGGCGCCCTCCCGATCGGCGAGGCCGACCTTGTCGAGGTTGTCCCGCGCGCACTGCTCGGCCTCCGCCCGGCCGCGCCCCTTGGCTCGCTGCTGGGCGAGGGTGAGGTTGCGCAGCACGGTCAGGTGCGGGAACAGGTTGAACTGCTGGAAGACCATCCCGATGCGGCTACGCACCTCGTCGAGGTCGGTCTCCGGGTCGGTCATGTCGATGCCCTCGACCAGCACTGTGCCCGACGTGGGGCGTTCGAGCATGTTCGCGCACCGCAGCAACGTGGACTTGCCCGACCCCGACGGTCCGATGACGCAGACGACCTCTGCGGTGTCGACGTGGAAGTCGATGCCCTTGAGGACCTCGTGGTCACCGAAGGACTTGTGCAGGTCGCGTACGTCGATCGCCCGCGACGCCGGGGCCTGCGCACTCATCGGACCCGCACCATGCTGCGCCTCTCGAGGTACGCCACGAGCCGCGTAAGCGGCAGCGTGATGATCAGATAGAGCACTGCCACAGCCAGCAGCGGTGACGAGTTCGCATTCGTCGTCAGGGCATCGCGGGAGAACGTCGTGAGCTCCTGTTCGTCGATGGCCATGCCAAGCACGAACAACAAAGACGTGTCCTTGATCAGCAGCACGAACTCGTTGGTCAGCGGAGGGATGACGATCCGGAGAGCCTGGGGCAAGACGACTGACACCGTGGTCCACGCCCCGCTCATGCCCAGTGAGCGGGCAGCCTCGACCTGGCCAACGGGCACCGCCTGGATGCCGGCCCTCAGCGTCTCGGCGATGTAGGCGGCAGACACGATGATGAGGGCGAGCACGCCCGCGCCGATGCTGCCGCCGGGTGGCCGCCACTGGAAGGCGATGGGGATGGCGAAGCCCATGGCCAAGATGACCACCAGCGCGGGCAGGCCCCGGAAGAACTCGATATAGACCGTTGCCAGCCATCGGTACGGCGCGACGGGCGACAGCTTCATGAGTGCGAGCACGAGGGCCAGGGCGAGCCCACCGGCAAACGCGATCACCGTGTAGACGACGGTGTTCTTGGCGGCCACCGTGACGATCTCCGGCCACAGCGAGCGCAGGACGTCGCCGTTGAGGAAGTTCTCCTGGATCTCAGGCCAGTCGGCTGCCACGGCGAGCGCGACGACGACGGCGCCCAGGAGCCCGTAGAGCGCGCCCTCCCCGAGCCGTCTGCGGGTGCTGCGCTTCACGGCACCGGCTCAGCTCACTTGGTGCCGAAGTAGGACTCGTAGATCTTGTCGTAGGTGCCGTCATCGCGCAGCGTCTGCAGCTGCTCGTTGGTCGCCTCGCGCAGGGCGTCGTAGTCGTCCTCGGCGACCGCGAAGCCGTACGACTCGTCGGTCTGGTACTTCTCGACGATCGTGTAGTCGCCGGTCTTGGCGTGCTCGACGTTGACCGGAAGGTCCTGGAGCAACGCATCGACCTGCCCGGCCTCGAGCGCGGAGTACATCTCTGCGTCGCTGGGAAAGGCGACGATGTCGGCATCCTCGGGAGCGTTGTCCTCGGTGTAGCTCTTGCCGGTCGTGCCCTGCTGCACGCCGACCGAGGCGCCCGCGAGGTCGTCGATGGAGGCGATGTCGGAGTCGGTGGGCACCAGCAACGACTGCTCGGAGTCGTAGTAGGGGTCAGTGAAGTCGAGGTTCGCCTCGCGCTCCTTGGTGATCGTCATCGCGCTGGCCGCGATGTCGCACTGCCCCGACGCCAGGGTCAGGCCACTTTGCAGTGCCTCGAAGCCGGTGTCCTGGACGGCCAGCTCGAGCCCGAGCCCGTCCGCGATGGCTTGCATCAGCTCGATGTCGAACCCGGTGTAGCCCGAGGGCGCGGTGTCGTCCGGCACCTCGAACGGTGGGTACGGGATGTCGGAGCACACCGTCAGCGTGCCATCGCTTACCAGGTTGAGGTCGGTGCCGCTGCTCCCGTCGTCGCCCCCGTCGTCGTCGGAGCCGCAGCTGGCGACGGTGAGGGTGACGGCGGCCACGACGGCTCCCAGGGTGCTCGCGCGCATTCGGGGTACTCCTTCATCTCGAGACCTGCTCGCTCGGACCCTATCGTCCGGTGCGTCAGCCCAGCAGCGTCCAGAGCTCGACCAGCAGCGGGGCCACCAGCAGGCCCGGCAACAGGTCTCCGACGGGCACGGCCTTGACCCGCAGCGACCGCAGCGCGACTCCCGCCAGCAGCACGCCTCCGGTGGCCGTGACAGCCAGCAGGTGCGGCTCGCAGACGAAGCTTCCCAACAGCGCACCAAGCGCGGTGAGGGACCCCTGGACGACCAGGACCGCGAGGGCAGACGCGGCGACGCCCCAGCCCAGCGACGCCGCGAACGCCACCGACGCGAACCAGTCCAGCGCGGCCTGGAGCGGCCAGGGCGGGGTCCGTGACGGCCACCGCCGACAGGCCCCCGATCAGCAGCGTGACCAGACCGAGCCCGTCGGTGACCACGGAGCGGGTGCGTTCCGGCAGCCAGTGCCCGACCAGGACTCCGATCGCAGACTCGGCCAGCACGGCCAGCACGTTGACGACCGTGCCGAAGCCGATGAACACGGTTGCACCCTGTCAGCCGCGCGGGCCGGCGTGAGCGCAGGTCCTCTCGGTGAGCCGCACTAGAGTCGCGGCGTGGCTGACTCGTCGACGGCTGCCCCCGCGGGGCGGCTGCTGCTGCTCGACGGACACTCGCTGGCGTACCGCGCGTTCTTCGCCCTGCCGGTCGAGAACTTCTCGACGACGACGGGGCAGCACACCAACGCGGTCTACGGCTTCACGTCGATGCTCATCAACGTGCTCCGCGACGAGGCGCCCACCCACGTCGGTGTCGCCTTCGACGTCTCCCGCGACACCTTCCGTCGCCAGGAGTACGCCGCGTACAAGGCCAACCGCAGCACCTCCCCGAGCGAGTTCGCCGGCCAGGTCTCGCTGGTCAAGGAGGTGCTGGCCGCGCTGCGCATCCCCACCGTCGAGAAGGACGGCTTCGAGGCGGACGACGTCATAGCGACGCTTGCGAGCCAGGCGCAGGAGCAGGGCCACCAGGTGCTGATAGTGAGCGGGGACCGCGACGTCTTCCAGCTGGTCGCCGACACCACGACCGTGCTCTACCCGGTCCGGGGTGTCAGCGAGCTGACCCGCATGACTCCCGAGGCGGTCGCCGGCAGGTACGGCGTCGACCCAGGCCACTACCCCGACCTCGCCGCACTGGTGGGGGAGTCGAGCGACAACCTGCCGGGTGTCCCGGGTGTCGGCCCCAAGACGGCCGCGAAGTGGATCAAGACCTTTGGCGACCTCGACGGCGTGGTCGCCAGCGTCGGCGACATCGGCGGCAAGGCCGGGGAGGCGCTGCGCACCCACCTGCCGGACGTGATCCGCAACCGGCGGGTCAACCAGCTCGTATGCGACCTCGACCTGCCGCTGCAGGTCGACGACCTGGCGGCTCGGCCGTGGGACCGCGACGCGGTGCACCAGGTGTTCGACGGGTTGGAGTTCCGGGTGCTCCGCGACCGGTTGTTCGAGACCCTGTCGGCCGACGAGCCGACACCCGACGAGGGCTTCGAGCTCGACGGTGCCGAGCTGAAGGGTGGCGAGGTCGGGCCGTGGCTCGACGAGCACGCGGGGGTCGGCGTCCGAGTCGGCCTGCACGTGGCCGGTTCGTGGGGCGCCGGCACCGGCCGCGTCGACGGTCTGGCCCTGGC
>JACCWP010000036.1 GCA_013697585.1 Nocardioidaceae bacterium | reverse complement strand
TCGAGCATGCCGCTGACCGCCTGGTCGCTCTTTCCCAGTGCGCTGGCGGCCTCCCGGCGGCTGACAGAATCTTCAAGCACCCTCCGTCGTTCAGCGACGGCAGTCGAGAGGTTCAGGGCGGCGGCATCGCGCACCTGGCGCGGGGATGGTTTGGCACCCCAGACGTCGGAGTCGAGGTCACGATCACCATGCCGCTCCGCGCGCACCGCAGCCATCAGCGCCTGGATGAATGAACTCGGCTGACGACGCAATGCATCGGTCAGGTCACGAACCTGCTGGCGACTGGCGGGAAGAAAATCGGCGTCCATCACTTCAGGATGCTACGCAATCTACGCAACCTACGCAAGGGGCCTGCCCGGCGGGAGCTTCGCCGTCAACCGAAAAACACGGTTGCAGCATCGACAGGGAAGCTGCCCCCCGGATCGAGGGTTGCTTTCGGATCCCCGCCTTCCTCAGCAGCAGGGTGCGCCGCCGGGGCCGCCGGGCAGACTTCGAACGCAGACGCGTCACCTCCATCGGATCCGGGCGCTGATCAGGCCTCGACCGGAATTTCCCGTGCGAGCACCTTTTCCAACGCGTCGAAGTCGTTCTTGATGCCCTCGCGCATGCCGTCCAGTGCGTCGCGGGATGCGACCGATGGACTGATACTGTGCACCGAAATACGGCTGCGACCGTCCGGCAGTTCCTCGAACCGCTGGAACTCGAGCGAGACTCCGCCGGCCGGATCCTGCTCGAACTGATACGTCTGGATGATCATTTCGTCAGTAAGGATCTCGTGATACACGCCGTGGAATCCCCACTCCTGGTCGGGACCGCGCACGACGTAGCGGAAGCCACCACCGGTTTGGGGGTCGAATCGGTGGACTGCCAAAGGCATCCCCTCCGGGCCGAACCACAGCTCGAAGACCTCCCGATCGGTGTAGGCGCGAAAGAGCGCGCTCACCGGCGCGTCGAACTCTCGCGAGTAGTCCAGGAACGGCAGCCCTTCGGGTGCTTCGATGATGAGTTGGTTGTTCATGACTTTCCTTTCGTTGATGCTCTGCGTTTCCTTCGTGATCGGTTCGTCCGCACGAGCACTGCGTCCAAGGCGCGGAATCGGCGCTCGTGGTCGAGACGGTATCGGTCCAGCCATGCGGTCAGTGACTCCAGGGCCGCCGGGTTGAGGTGCACCGGCCGGCGCTGGGCGTCGCGCGTGCGCGTCACCAGGCCGGAGTGTTCGAGCACTCCGACATGACGGGACACAGCCTGGGTGGTGATCGGGAAGAGCGCGGCGAGCTCGTTGACGGTGGCCGAGGTGCGGCTCAGCCGAACGACGATCGTGCGCCGCACCGGATCAGCGAGAGCGGCGAACGCCCGATCCAACAGCTCCTCGTCCATGGCCTCGCTTCTTCGTTCGCGTCCTAAACCGAGACGTTGCTCAACGGACATGTTGAATACGGTAGGTCGGTGGCGAAGGCTTGTCAACCTTGGCCAGCTTGAGGCGTCAACGACCGCGCCCAGCGGCCGCGGGTCCCGGAACTGCCTTCTAACGTTCGCGCTTGACAACCATTGTAGCTTGCCACAACTATTGTCCGTGTGACGACAGGAAACCTATCCTCGCTGTTCGGGGCGTTGGCCGACCCGACCCGTCAGCAGGTGGTGCAGCTTCTCAGCGATGGCCCGCGCCGCGCCGGCGAGCTGGCGTCGGCAGCGGGCACCTCGGCGCCGACGATGAGCCGACACTTGCGCGTGCTGCTCACCGCGGGGATCGTCGCCGATGAACGACCGGCCCAGGACGCCCGCGCCCGATTCTTCCGGCTCCGGCCGGAGTCGATCGTGGCGGTGCAGGCGTGGCTCGACCAGCTCCAGGCACACGGAGACGAGCAGCTTGCTTCGTTCAAGCGGCACATCGAACGGAAAGGCAAGACATGAGTGACACGCAGTCCCGGTCGTCCGAGGTCGAGGTACATGTCGACCCTTTGACCGCATTCACCGCATTCACCGAAGAGCTCGACCTGTGGTGGGTCCGCGGGCCGATCAACAGCTACGGCGCCGGCAAGCTCGTGGCGATGCGCTGTGAGCCGGGCGTCGGTGGCAGGCTGCTCGAGGTCTATGACCGAGACAGCGGCGAGGGGCTCGAGCTCGCCCGCATCACGGTCTGGGAGCCGGGCAAGCATCTCGCCTGGCAGAGCGCGCTTGACGACGTGCGATTCGATCCGACGGACAACGGCACCATCGTCCACCTCGAGGCGACCATCCCCGTAGGCGGCTCGGACAGGGGCGGCACTTCGTTCATCCGCGTGGCGCCCCAGTGGTTCGGGGCGTGGGTCGCCAGACGCGACACCAGTCCTCACCAGCTCCACGACCTCGCTCGCTTCGCCCTCACCCTGCACTACGCGCGACCCGCCACTGCCGCTCGCTGGCTGGCCGCCGCGTTCGGCTTCGAGTCACCCAGTGCGCTGCCCAGGGGAGAGAACGTGGCTCCCGAAGTCGGCGCAGAGGACCAGTGGATCGAGTTCCACGTCGGCAACTGCTCGCTCATGATCGAGAGAATGAACGGCCCGCTTGATCACCGCCAGCTGACGCACGTGCCGTGGGTCTTCGTCGATGACCTCGCGGCGCACCTCGCCCGTGCCCGGGACAACGGCGCCACCATCGTTGAGGGCATCACAACCCACGGCTTCGAGTCATACGTCGCTCTAGACCTCGAGGGTCGGAGCTGGAGGTTTGCAAAGGCCCGGCCAACCCAGCCGCGGTAGGTGAAGTCTTGCAGGGGAACCGGGCCACCGCCACACAGGGTGACTGAGCGAGCGAGCGCTTGGTGGCGGGCCCGACCGGATTCGAACCGGCGATCTCCAGCGTGACAGGCTGGCATGTTTGGCCACTACACCACGGGCCCGCGGGAAGCGACGGTGGCGAAGCATAGCATGGGCCGCCAGGCCCTTCAGGAGGCCGATCCGGCCCCCAGCTCGCGCGCCAACGCCACTGCCGCCAGGAGGTACGCGACGGCGGCGACGGTCCCCACGACCGCGCCGCCCATGAGGGGC
>JACCWP010000005.1 GCA_013697585.1 Nocardioidaceae bacterium | reverse complement strand
GTCCTGCTCGCCGAGCACCAGCACGCCGGCCGCGGCCGGCTGGGCCGGCAGTGGCAGGCCCCGCCGCGGTCGGCGCTGACGCTCTCGCTGCTGCTGCGACCCACTCTGCCCGCCGCTCGCTGGCCGTGGTTGTCGCTCCTGGCCGGTGTCGCGGTCGCCGAGGCCGTCACCTGCTCCACCGGGATCGAGACGACGCTCAAGTGGCCCAACGACGTGCTGGTCGGCGCGCGCAAGGTGGCGGGCTTGCTGGTCGAGCGGGTCGAGACGCCGACCGGTCCGGCCGCGATCGTGGGCATGGGGCTCAACGTGTCGCTGCGCCGCGACGAGCTGCCGGTAGCCTCTGCCACCTCCCTGGTGCTGGAGACCGACCGGCCAGTCGACCGTCAGCCCGTCGCCCTGGCGCTGCTGCGCACGGTCGAGGCGCTGTACGGCGCCTGGACTGATGCCGCTGGCGACCCGGCTGCGGGGCTGCACGACTCGTACGTGCGCCGCTGCGACACCCTCGGGCGTGCCGTACGGGCGACGCTGCCCGACGGCAGCAGCGTGCACGGCACGGCTGAGGCGATCGACCGCATGGGCGGTCTCGTGGTCGCCACCGACGCCGGCCAGCGCACCGTGCGCGCAGGTGACGTCGTTCACCTCCGACCTGCTGTCTGACACCATCGGCGCCATGTCGGTGCCCAGAAAGCTGCTGATCGACGGCGAAGAGATCGTCATGTCGTTGCGTACGCATGCCAAGGCCCTGATCCTGCCCGCGGTCGCCCTGATCGCCGTGGCGGCGCTCGCCGGGTTCTTCACCGCGATCGTGCCCGAGGGGTCGGCCCGGCGGTGGGTCGTGATCACGATCTGGGTCGTGGCCGCGGGAGCCGTGCTGGTGTGGTCGGTGGCCCCGCTCGTCCGCTGGCTGACCACGGAGTACACCATCACGTCCAAGCGGGTGTTGACGACGTCGGGCATCTTCACCCGTACGGGGCGAGCGATCCCCCTGCACCGGATCAACGACGTCACGTTCGAGAAGCAGCTGCTCGACCGGATGCTCGGCTGCGGCACGCTGGTCGTCAGTGACGCGACGGAGCAGTCCGGCATGCGTCTGGCCGACGTGCCACGGGTCGAGTGGGTGCATCGGCAGCTGACCGACCTGGTCTTCGGTGGCGCCGACGGCGCCGATGACGACGGCACCCGCACCCCGGGGTGACCCCGCAGAGACCCCGCCGGCATCATGCGCGGCTTCGGTGATGTGGAGCCGATCACGGTCCAGCG
Organism: Nocardioidaceae bacterium; assembly: GCA_013697585.1. Taxonomy (GTDB): domain Bacteria; phylum Actinomycetota; class Actinomycetes; order Propionibacteriales; family Nocardioidaceae; genus JACCWP01. The sequence continues at coordinate 4,208 of JACCWP010000005.1, read as the reverse complement.
GCGCTAGGCGTTCTGGGCGAAGGAAGCCGCGGAGCGGTCCGAGTCGCGGAACACGTGCGTCCGGTACCCCCAGAACCGAAAGGTGGTGCTCAACACCAGCCCGACCCCGTTGGCAGAGATGTTGTCGGCCAGCGCGCTGGTCATTCCGAGCACGTAGTGCGACACGGCCAGACACACCAGGCAGATGCCCAGCCCGATCGCGTTGACGGCGAAGAAGAGTGCCACCTCGCGGCGGGCGTCGCGCCGCGGTCGGTGCCGCCAGGTCCAGTGCCGGTTGCCAGCGAACGTCACCAGCGTCGCCAGGACGACCGATATCACCTTGGCGGTGAGCGGCTTGTCCACGAGCAGGCCGGGATCGCCGGCGTAGCGCAGGACGTTGAACAGGCCGACGTCGACGACGTAGCCGGTCAGGCCGACCACGCCGAACGCACCCAGCTCACGCAGCAGGCAGAGCCGACGAGACGGCGTCTGGACAGTGCTCACCGAGCGGAGGCTAGCCCGTCAGACCGGATCGCCAGCCGGCTGCTCGCTGCCGAAGAGGTCGGGCATCCCGGCCGGGTTGATGGCGATCGCGCGCGCGACGTCGCCGAGCTTGCGCTGGTGACTGCGTGCATAGCGGCGCAGCAGCTGGAACGCCTCGTCCACGTTGACGTGGTGCTGCTGGGCGATGGCGCCCTTGGCCTGCTCGATGACGACGCGACTGTTGAGCGCGCCCTGGAGCTGCTCGGTCAGCTCCTCGCCGCGACGGACGGCGCGCTCCTGCAGGATGCCGATCGCGGCAACGTCGGCCAGCGCCTGCACGATGTGCACGTCTGCCGGGCGCAGGGCGCTCGTCTCGGAGCTGAAGAGGTTCAGCGCACCGATGACGTTTCGCCGGAGCCGCAACGGAATGGCGTGCACCGCGAGGACACCGGCTGCCACTGCTCGGGGCGCGAACTTCGGCCAGCGGTGCGACGCAGTGGTCATGTCGGCGTTGACCACCGGAAGCCCGGTGCGAAACGCATCCACGCAGGGGCCGTCGTGCGCCTGTACCTGGAAGAGCTCCAGGAGTCTGGTGCTCTCGTCGGAGGCTGCCATGAACTGCAGCCCCTGCTTGGGATCGGCGAGCAAGAGCCCTGCGGCTGAAGCGTTGACGAGCTCGGCGGCGCGGCGGCTCACCATGTGCAGGAACTCGATCAGGTCGAACTGGTCGACCAAGGTGTCTGCCACCTCGACGAAGACCTCGGCTACTCGCTCAGTGGGCACCGCGGTCATGGGTCAACCCCTCTCGTCGCGGCGTCTCGTGGTGACTGCGACGCTCACGCATCGTCGGCGAGGTCGAGCCGCCGCTCCACGACATCGCCGGCGACGTCACTGAGGCGCCTGTTCGTAGCGTAGGCGTACGCCCGTAGCCTCGCCAAGGCCTCTGCGACACCCACCCGGAGCTGGACGGCAACCATGCCCTGGGCCTGGTAGAGCTCGAAGCGGTACTCCAGCGGGTCGTCGAGGTCGGCGGCCCCCTCACCCGGAGGGTTTCCCTGCTGGTGGTCGAGCAGGCTCGTGACGGCGATGCCCGCGAACGCGATGGCTTGCGCGGTCTGTTCGGCCGAGAGCGAGCCGATCTGGTCGCGATAGAGGTCCAACACGCCCAGGCGCTCGGCGCCGACCTGGAGCGGGAAGGCGAACACGGCCCGTACCCCAAGCTCAAGCACGCTTGTGGAGTACATCGGCCAGCGGGTCGCGCGCGGTGCCTCCAGGTCGGGCTCGAGCACCGGCTGGCCGCGCACGAACGCCTCGATGCACGGTCCTTCGCCCAGCGTGAACTGCAGCTCTTCCAACTGCTCGCTGGTCGAGTCGGAGGCGCCTGCCATCCCACCGCCGCCGCTCTCAGTCATCAGGTTGAGACCGACTCCCGAAATCGGCAGCGACGACGCGGTGGCGCTGCAGAGCCGGTGGAGATAGTCGGCGATGGTCTCGGTACCGGGCTGGCGGCGAGGTTGTCGCCGGATCTGGGCATGTGCCCACGCGGTTCGATCGTCAGCCATCGGACCTCCGGCGCGTGCAGGTGGGTGTGGGTGCCGGGGTCCCGGGCGAAGACAGGTTGTCGCGAGACACGCTACGCCGTCACCCGGACACCGTCGAGACGGCGTTGCTGACGGCGGGCCGCTGGCTACGCTGCCACGGTGACAGCCGACGGCGCGCAGCCGAGCCCTGTCGACGGCCCGGTGGTTGCCGTCGTCGGTGGCGGTCAGCTGGCCCGGATGCTGCACCAGGCAGCGATCGCGCTGGCAGTCCCGCTGCGGTTGCTGGCCGAGCAGCCCGATGCCTCTGCGGCCCAGGTGCTGCGGGATCCGTTGGTCGGTGACCACCGCGACCTCCACCGTCTCCGCGACGTCGCGCGAGGTAGTGCGGTGCTGACCTTCGACCACGAGCACGTTCCCACCGAGCACCTGCGCACACTGGTCGCCGAGGGGGTGGTGTGCCGACCCGGCCCGGACGCGTTGGTGCACGCGCAGGACAAGGCGGTGATGCGGCAACGGCTCACGGCGACGGGAGTGCCAGTCCCACGCTGGCGGCTGGTCGGCACGGTGGTGGAGCTGGCCGACTTCGCCCACTCGGTCGGCGGCGGCCCCGTGATGGTCAAGACCGTCCGCGGCGGCTACGACGGCAAGGGGGTGCGGGCCATCGACGTGAGTGTCGAGGCGACGGCGGACCTGTTGGCGGGGGGCCCGCTGCTGGCCGAGGAGCTGGTCGACTTCCGCCGCGAGCTCGCCGCACTCGTTGTCCGGTCGCCGTCGGGGCAAGCCGCCTCCTACCCCGTCGTCGCTTCCGTGCAGCGGGGCGGCGTGTGCCGCGAGGTGGTCGCGCCCGCACCCGCCCTTGACCCCGATCTAGCAGTGCAGGCACAACGCATCGCGCTCGACGTCGCCCGCGACCTGGACGTCACGGGGGTGCTGGCGGTCGAGCTGTTCGAGACCCGCGACGGGCGGGTGCTGGTCAACGAGCTGGCCATGCGGCCGCACAACACCGGGCACTGGACCATCGACGGCGCGGCCACCAGCCAGTTCGAGAACCACCTGCGCGCGGTGCTCGACCTTCCGCTCGGGTCGACCCGGGCGCGGGCGCCGTGGACCGTGATGGTCAACATCTTGGGTGGCGACCCCGACGGCTCTGGCGCCCGGCTGTACGACGGCTATCGCCACGTCTTCGCCCACGACCCCGGCGTGCGGGTCCACCTGTACGGCAAGCAGGTCCGCCAGGGGCGCAAGGTGGGTCACGTCACGGTGTGCGGCGACGACCTCGATGCGGTGCGCGAGCGGGCGAGGTACGCGGCTGCGCACTTCACTGGCACAGCGTCCACTGGCACAGCGTTCACTGGCACAGCGTCCACTGGCACAGTGTCGCCATGACGGGGCGGGCCCTTGCGGGTGCACGAGTGGGCGTGGTGATGGGCTCGGACTCCGACTGGCCAACCATGCAGGCGGCCGGCGAGGCGCTGGACGAGTTCGACGTGGCGTACGAGGCCGATGTCATGTCCGCGCACCGGATGCCGCACGAGATGCTGGCGTGGGGAGCGGCGGCGCACCAGCGCGGCCTCGCGGTCGTGATCGCGGGCGCCGGAGGCGCCGCGCACCTGCCGGGGATGCTCGCCGCTGTCACGCCGCTCCCGGTGATCGGCGTCCCGGTCGCGTTGCGCCACCTGGATGGACTCGACTCGTTGCTGTCGATCGTGCAGATGCCGAGCGGCGTGCCGGTCGCCACCGTGGCGGTCGGCGCCGCGCGCAACGCCGGCCTGCTCGCTGTGCGGATCCTCGCTGCCACCGACGAGCAGCTGCGCACCCGGATGGTCGAGTTCCAGGCCGAGCTGGCCGAGGTGGCCCGCGCCAAGGGGGACGTGGTGCGCCGGGGTCTTGGCCAGCGCGCCGGATTTTGACCGAGCGCGCAGGCAACCAACGCGGCCCGGTGTCTCCCGATCCCGACCCGGGCGGTCGTTCAACTTGGACAAGCTCGACCGCGAAGGCAGCTACTTCATCTGCACGGCGGGGCGAACCCGACGGGCAACCTGATCGAGTCCGATTTCCGCCAACAACTGCGATTCCGCCAACAACATGGCGTTGCGCAAGGTCCGGCTCACCAAGGATGCGGCCGCCTGGCACGTCAGGGTGTTCGACGTGGGGATGGTCAGCACCCACTGAGCCGGTGGCTCAGGTGCTGCGGCGCCGCAGCAC
>JACCWP010000296.1 GCA_013697585.1 Nocardioidaceae bacterium | reverse complement strand
GCTCGGGGCGGCCCTCGCCGTCAAGCCGCTGCTGACCGTCGCCGACGGTCGAGTCGAGCCGCATGAGAAGGTCCGTACCGCGGGTCGGGCGCTGGCCCGGATCGAGGACCTGGCGGTGCAGGCCGCCGGCGACCGCCTGGTCGATGTCGCCGTGCAGCACCTCGGCGCCGAGGGCCGGGCCCGCGCGCTCGCGGCGGCGCTGCGCTCGCGGATACCGCACGTTGCCGAGCTGTGGACGTGCGAGGTCAGCGCTGTGATCGCCGCGCACGTCGGTCCCGGGTTGGTCGCCGTGAGCGTTGCACCACGGGACTAGTCCCGCGAACGGTCCGAGGCTGTGACGGCCGGGGCGGACGCGGTGTCGGATCGTTTGGGCGTGGCGGACGTGGTGTCGGATCGTCTGGGCGTGGTGGCGTCAGCGTGGGGTGGCGTCGGCCGTCCACAGGCAGCCGCGGCGCGGCCCCCCGCGCCAGTCGGACGCGCCTAGCGTCCGGGTATGCAGAGCCCGCCCCGATCTGGCGAGCGTGGCGAGGCGGCGGCCACAGCGCGGTTGCGGCTCGCCCGGTTCGCCGACTCCCTCGCGTCCCCCGACCCTCGTGCGCAGCACCCTCAAGAGGTCCAGCAGTCCGACCAGCCGCCGCAACGATGGCCCTCCAAGCAGGCCCACGCTCACCCCGACGACCACCCCGGGGCGCCGCGAGCTCCCGCAACGGCGAGACACCGGGCGCCGTCGTTGTCGGCCGGTCACAGGGCGAGCAGCGCCGTCGGCGACCTGCTGCCGGCGCAGGCCCAGCGCCTTCGGGTCGAGCGGGGCCTCGACGCCCAGCACGTCGCCGTGGTCGCCCTCGTGCTCGCCGTGCTGATCGCGCTGGGTGCCTGGTGGGTGCTCGCCGGAAACCCCGGTTCTCCGCAGGCGGTCGCACCGGTGGCCGCCGGTCCCCACCCGGTCGATCAGGCGACCCCGCCGACCGACCCGGATCCGGAGGCGGACACAGCGGCGGCTACGACACCGGTCACGACCCCCGCTGCAGGCACCGAGCCGATGGTCGTGATCGACGTCGCGGGCAAGGTGCGCCGGCCCGGCCTGGTCACGCTGCCCGCCGGTTCGCGAGTCGCCGACGCGTTGCGGTCTGCGGGTGGCGCGAGCCCCGGTGTCGACCTCACCGGGCTGAACCTCGCTCGGCTGCTGGTCGACGGGGAGCAGCTCCTGGTCGGCACCGAGGCGGCGACGGTGCCGGGGGCCCCGCCCACGCCGGTGATGACGTCGCCGGTGGCGCCGACGGTGCCTGTCGGCGCACCAGTCAACGTCAACACCGCCACCCTCGAGCAGCTGGACACCTTGCCCGGCATCGGCCCGGTCACCGCACAGTCAATCCTCGACTGGCGAACGGCGAACGGGTCGTTCACCAGCGTCGACGAGCTGCTGGAGGTCGACGGCATCGGCGACGTCACCCTGGCGGACATCCGCGACCTGGTGACGGTGTGAACGCGTGGTCGGGCCGCTCAGGGTGCCGGATCCGGCGCAGTCACCGCAGCTGTGCGCCGACGATTGCGGCCAGCCGGCCCGGGCGGACGCTCGCCTGGCCGCGCCCGCGGTCGCCGCCTGGGGGGCTGCAGCGATCTTCGTCGACTGCCCCGCTTGGGCCGGGCTGACCACGGGGCTACTGCTGACTGCGGGCGCGCTGGCTGCCCGCACCAGGTGGCGGTCGCGGCCCGCCGTGCTGGTGGTGGTCCTGCTGGCGGCGGGAGCGGCCGCCCTGATGGCAGCGCTCCGAGTGGTCCAGGTCGGCGCCGGTCCGGTCCCCGACCTCGCGGCGCAGGAGGCAGTGGTCGAGGCGACCGTGGTCGTGACCGGCGACCCGCGCACCGTTCACGGCGGGTTCGCCGACACCGACGTCGTCGAGGCCTCCGTGCGGGAGGTGATCGGCCGCGGCGTACGCACCGAGGTTCGCTCGCCGGTCCTGCTGCTGGCCTCTGGGGGCGAGCTGTCCCACGTCGAGCTGGGGGCCCGACTGCACCTGGTCGGGCGGTTGGCTCCGGCCGACGACCGTGACCTCGCCGCTCTCGTACGGGTCGAGCGACTGGGCGCGGGTGGCGACCCGGCCTGGTGGTGGACGGCCGCCGAGGGGGTGCGCGCCGGTGTGCGCGAGTCGGTGGCGTGGGCGGGCCCGGCGGGCGCCCTGGTTCCCGCCCTGGTCACGGGCGACGACCGGGCACTGTCGGTCGAGGTTGCCGAAGACTTTCGCAGCAGCGGCCTCACCCATCTTCTCGCCGTGTCGGGCATGAACCTGACGATCGTCCTCGGCGCCCTGCTGGGCCTCGCCCGAGCCGTCGGGGCGCGGGGTCGGCTGCTGACGGCGCTCGCAGTGGCGGGGGCGGTCGGGTTCGTGCTGCTCGCTCGCCCAGATCCGAGCGTGCTGCGCGCGGCGGCGATGGGGCTGGTCGCGCTGGCCGGGCTCACCGCCGGCGACCGACGCCGTGGAATGCGCGCCCTGTGTGTCGCCGTCTTGGTGTTGATCCTGCTCGACCCGTGGCTGGCTCGCTCGCCCGGGTTCTTGCTCTCGGCACTGGCTACAGCAGCGATCCTCGTGCTGGCGCCCCCATGGCGCGACGCCCTGTGTCGATGGGTGCCGCGGGCGCTGGCAGAGGCCGTGGTGGTGCCGCTCGCCGCCCAAGTGGCCTGTGCGCCCGTCGTTGCCGCGCTCTCCGATCAGGTCTCGCTCGTTGCGGTCGCCGCCAACGTGCTGGTGGCGCCCGCCGTCGCCCCGGCGACGGTGTTCGGGCTGGTCGCCGGCCTGGTGAGCGTCGTATCCGACGCGATCGGTCGGCTGCTCGGCGCGTTGGCCGTGGCACCCGCCTGGTGGATCGTCACGATCGGCAGGCAGTGTGCTGGTCTGCCCGGCGCAGACGTGGGTTGGGGATCGTCCGTCTCGGCTCTCGTCGCGCTGACGCTGCTGTGCCTCGCCGCGGCTGCCGGCACCCGGTGGGTGCTGCGTCGCCGGTGGGCCGCACTCGGCACCGCGGTGCTGTTGACCCTGCTCGTCCTGGTTCCGACGCCCACACCCGGCTGGCCGCCGACCGGCTGGGTGCTCGTCGCCTGCGATGTCGGGCAGGGAGACGGGCTGGTGCTGTCGGCCGGCGACGATGCTGCCGTGGTCGTCGACACCGGTCCCGATCCCGAGACGATGGCCGGCTGCCTTGACCGGCTCGATGTGCGCTCGGTCTCCGCGGTGGTCCTCACGCACCTGCACGCTGACCACGTGGCTGGGTTGGCTGGCGTCCTCGGCTCGGTCCCGGTGGGCGAGGTCGCCGTCGGTCCCGGCCGGGCCCCGGGACAGGCGTGGCCCGATGTCCAGCAGCTCGCCGCCGAGGTCGGGGTGCCCGTGCGGACGGTGGTGGCCGGGGAGCACGCGCGAACGGGGACACTGGCCTGGCACGTGCTGGCACCGCCGGCGACGCTCCCACCCACCGCGCTCGGCTCCGCCGATGGCAGCGCGATCAACAACACCAGCCTGGTGCTGATGGTCCGGTCGGCGGGCGTACGGCTGTTGCTGACCGGCGACATCGAGCCCGCGGCGCAGACGGCACTAGCCCGGTACGCCGTCGACTCCGGTGTCGACCTCGACGTCGACGTGCTCAAGGTGCCCCACCACGGCAGCGCACACCAGGATCCGGCATTCCTCACCAGCACCGAGCCCGAGGTCGCGGTGGTCAGCGTTGGCGCCGGCAACGGGTACGGCCATCCCAGCGACGTCGTGCTGGAGTCGTTGGCCGATGCCGGTGCCGAGGTGGTGCGCACCGACGTGGGGGGTGACATCGCGGTCGTCGTCCAGGACGGTGTGCTCGCCGTGGCCACCCGCTGAGCACCAGGGACAGCTGGTGGAGGCGGCGGGAGAGTGGGGGATGGGGCTGTCAGACTTGTGTCGATGACGGCAACCCCAGCCTCCGACGCGCATCGCGTGCTCGGCTCGGTGGTGCTCGTCACGGGGTCGGCGGAGTTCCTTGCCGAACGAGTCGTCAGTCAGGCCCGCGAGGCTATCCGCGATGACGACGCCGACGCCGACGTCACCGAGGTGGAGGCTGCGGCCCTTGACGCAGGTGTCTGGCTGGAGCTGACCAGCCCGTCGCTGTTCGCCGCCTCCAGGGGGGTGGTCGTGCGGGGACTCGACCTGCTGCCCGAGCCGATGCACGAACAGCTCCTGGTCTACACCGCGACCCCCGCCGACGACGTCGCGATGGTTCTCCTCCACCCGGGGGGCACGCGTGGTCGAGCGTTGCTGGACAGGTTGCGCAAGGCCGGCGCCCGGGAGGTCAAGGCTGACGCGCCCAAACCGTGGCTGGTTGCGGGGTGGGCCTCAGCGGAGGCACGGCGGCTGGGGCGGTCGCTCGACGACGCGGCGGCCGAGGCGCTGGTGGCCGCGCTGGGCGACGACCTGCGCACACTCGCGGCCGCGATCGAGCAGCTCGCGGCGGACAATCCCGGGCGCCGACTCGATGCCGACCTGGTCCGCGCCGCGTTCGAGGGGCGCGCAGAGGTCAAGAGCTTTGACATCGCCGACCGCGCCATTGCCGGCGACGTCGCCGGTGCGCTCGAGCTGTTGCGCTGGGCGCTCGGGCAGCGGGTGCCGCTCCCACTGGTCACGTCGGCGTTCGCAGTCAACCTGCGTCGGCTGATCAAGCTGACGTACGCCCCGGGTGGGCTGCGCGACACCGACTTGGCTCGTGAGGTCGGCTGCAGTCCCTACCAGCTGCGGCGGCTGCGTCCCCAGACCCGCGGCTGGGACCCCGCCGGCTGGGCTGCGGCGATGGATGCGGTGGCGAACGCCGACGCGGCGATCAAGGGAGCAGGTGGCGACGGGGGCCTTGCCCTGGAGCGGATGGTGCTCGCGGTGGTGGCGGCTGGACCACCGGGCCGCGCAGGCACCATGGCCTGACCCGGGCTGGGTGGCGCGTCTGCCAGGCGCGCTCGGCTCAGCGGCCAGCGACCTGCTTGGCGATCGCCGCTTTGCGGTTGGCTGCCTGGTTCTTGTGGATGACGCCCGCCGAGGCGGCCTTGTCGAGGTCGCGGCTCGCGGTGCGGGCCAGCCGCTGCGCGCCGTCCTCGTCACCCCTGTCGACAGCCTCGCGGAACCGCCGGACGGCCGTCTTGAGCGCCGACTTGACCGACTTGTTGCGCTCATGGCGCGAGTCGTTCTGCCGGTTGCGCTTGATCTGGGACTTGATGTTTGCCACGGAGCGGGCCTCGAAACGTCGTACGGGAGCAACAGGTGTGGTGCGCCTGGCTGGTCGCTGTGCCCGCCTGACGCAACCCCGAACGGTATCAGCGGCTCGCGGAGCAGCCCAAATCAGCGAAGATGGCTGAGGTCCAGCTCGGGCGAGCTCGGTCTGGTTCGGTACGACGCAGGAGGGCACATGTCGGACGATGTGCGGGTGCTGGCGGGTCGCTACCGCCTGGTGTCCGTGCTGGGCAGGGGCGGCATGGGCCAGGTGTGGCTCGCCGAGGACGAGGTGCTGCACCGTCAGGTCGCGGTCAAGGAGATCCGCATCCCGTCGGACTTGCCGGCCGCCGAGCGGGACGTGCTGCTGGAGCGCACCATGCGCGAGGCACGGCTGACCGCGCGGCTCAGCCACCCGGGCATCATCACGGTCTACGACGTGGTGTCCGTCGATGGCCAGCCGTACATCGTGATGGAGCTCGTCCGCGCGCCCAGCCTCGCCGCTGCCATCGACATGGAGGGACCGCTGCCACCGCAGCGGGTGGCGCAGATCGGCGTGCGGTTGCTCGACGCGCTGGCCACGGCGCACGCCAAGGGCGTGGTGCACCGCGACGTGAAGCCCAGCAACGTGCTGCTCGACGGTGACCGGGTCGTGCTGTCCGACTTCGGCATCGCCACCAGCAGCACCGACCCCACGCTCACCACCACCGGCATGGTGGTGGGGTCGCCGACGTACATGTCGCCCGAGCGGCTCCGCAGCGAGGGGGCGGGTCCGGCCGGCGACTTGTGGTCGCTCGGGGCAACCTTGTATGCCGCGCTGCAGGGTCATCCGCCGTTTCGCGCCGACAACGTCATGGGCACCATCACCGCGGTGGTCGCCGACCCGCCGGCGCCGCCCGCTGTGCACGGGCCGTTGCGTGAAGCCGTGCTCGGGTTGCTGGACAAGACGCCGGAGCAGCGTCTCGACAACGCTCAGGCGAGGTCCCTGCTCGAGCAGGCGGTGGCGTCGCCGCCTTCGCGCGAGCCGAGCACCGCGGAGCAGCCGGCGCTAGCCGACCTGCCGGTCATGGCGCCGGCGGCATCCCCGACTCCTGCCGCAACGCCACCGACCCCCCGCGATCCTGCCCCGGCTCGGGCAGCGACACCGCCTGTCGCGCCGGCCCCCGGTGCCGACCCCGACCCGACACCCGACCCGATCGTGCGCTGGCACAAGCGTCCCGCCGACTCCGCGGCCCCAGCAGCGTCTGTGGGCTCGGGCTCCCCGGCGGACCGGTCTGGTGCCCGCAGGCTTCCCCGGACGAAGGTCCTGCTCGCCGCTGCAGTCGCCGTTGTCGTTGTCGTGGCCGCGGTGACGGCCGCGGTCGTGCTCAGTCGCCCGGACGACG
>JACCWP010000289.1 GCA_013697585.1 Nocardioidaceae bacterium | reverse complement strand
CCTCACCAGGCTTGAGCCACCAGGTCGGCGTGCAGCTCGTGGGGGTCCGCGTCGGCACCTCGCGCGCGGAACCACGAACAGACGTTGATGCAGTCGCGCAGCAACAGCTCGCTGCCGCGCGGGTTGGCGACGATGTCGACGACCTGGGGCAGGTCGATGATCACCAGCCGCTCGCCGGCGGCGAGGATGTTGTAGGCCGACAGGTCGCCGTGGGCCAGCTGGCGGCGAGCGAGCACCCCCATCGCCTCGCGGAGCTGGTCGAACCATGCGTCCCGCAGGGCGGCTTCCGGTCGCGTCTGCGCGAGCCGGGGCGCGGCCGCGCCATCGACCGACACGTACTCCATCAGGATCTCGGTGCCGTCGACCTGCACCGGGTACGGCACCGGCACCCCGGCCGTCCACAGCGAGCACAGGGCCTCCCACTCGGCGGCAGCCCACTGGCCGGCGGCCACCTCGCGACCGTGCGCGGTGCCTTTAGCCATCGCGCGCATGTCGCGGGTGTCGCGCACCCGGCGACCCTCGGTGTAGGTCGTGCTGCGGCGGAAGCTGCGGTGCTCGGCAGCGCGATAGCGCTTGGCGGCCATCACGACCGAGCGGCGCGGATCCGTACGCGAGGCGCGCTCCACCAGGTGGACGTCGGCCTCCTTGCCGGTCTTGAGGACGCCGAGCTCGGTGTCGACCGCGGAGTCGTCGGTGACGACCCACTCGGGCCGTGGTCGCGGACCGCGCGCGCCGCGCTCGACGCAGAGCCAGGTCGACCAGCGCTGGTCGTGGTCGAGGTTCTCGTCGACGGGGCGGAAGGTGCAGGAAGGGTCAGCGAGGTCAGAGCTGACAGCGAACCGTGCTGAGGACATGTAAGAACGCTCCAAGCGACAGGGGGGAGGGCAGGCGGACGTGCCCACTGGCCGTGGTCGACATCGGGACGCCTCCTCTCGCTTGGGCGCTGTTCGCGCGGGTCCTAGGGTGCGGGCTCGACCGCGGACGGCGCAACAGGTTTAGTAACCCCATGGGACGCTACGCCGACGCCTTCCACCGCAGCATCGACGACCCGGAGACGTTCTGGTCCGAGCAGGCCGGGCTGGTGGACTGGTTCAGCCAACCCGAGCGGGCGCTCGACGACAGCAACCCGCCGTTGTATCGGTGGTTCCCGGGAGGCACGCTCAACACCTGCTTCAACGCGCTCGACCGGCACGTGGTGGCTGGTCGCGGTGACCAGCCCGCCTTGATCTACGACAGCCCGGTGACCGGGCAGCAGCGCTCGTTCACGTATGCAGAGCTGCTCGAACGGGTCGCGGCGTTCGCCGGCGCTTTGCGACAGCTCGGCGTCGCCAAGGGCGACCGGGTGCTCATCTACATGCCGATGATCCCGGAGGCCGTGATCTCGATGCTCGCGTGCGCGCGGCTAGGCGCCGTGCACTCCGTGGTCTTCGGGGGGTTCGCGGCTTCCGAGCTCGCGACGCGCATCGACGACGCGCTGCCTGACGTGCTGGTTGCTGCTTCGTGCGGCATCGAGCCGAGCCGCGTCGTGGCGTACAAACCGTTGCTGGACAAGGCGATCTCGCTTGCTTCACACCGGCCGCGAACCTGCGTCGTGCTCCAGCGCCCGCAGGGTGCCGCCGAGCTGGACGACGAGCACGATGTCGACTTCGAGCAAGCGATGCGCGCGGGTGCGGCCGATCCGGCCGAGTGTGTCCCGGTCGCGGCCACCGACCCGCTCTACGTCCTGTACACGTCCGGCACGACCGGCAAGCCCAAGGGCATCGTCCGTGACAACGGGGGCCACGCGGTTGCGCTCGCCTGGTCCATGGCAAATGTCTACGACGTCCATCCTGGCCAGGTCTGGTGGACCGCGTCAGACGTGGGCTGGGTCGTCGGTCATTCCTACATCGTGTACGCGCCGCTGCTCGTCGGCGCGACGTCGGTGTTGTACGAAGGCAAGCCGGTCGGCACCCCCGACGCCGGCGCGTTCTGGCGAGTGATGGCCGAGCACGGCGTGTCGGGCTTCTTCACGGCGCCGACGGCGATCCGGGCGGTCAAGAAGGAGGATCCGGACGGGGCCTTGCGCAGGGAGCACGACCTGTCGGCGCTGCGCACGATCTTCGTCGCCGGCGAGCGGCTCGACCCGGATACCTACGAGTGGGTCACCGAGCAGGTCGGGGTGCCGGTGGTCGACCACTGGTGGCAGACCGAGTCCGGGTGGCCGATCGTGGCAAACCTGCGGGGACTCGAGCCGATGCGGCTCAAGCCCGGGTCGCCAAGCGTCCCGGTCCCCGGCTGGGACGTCCAGGTGCTCGACGAACACGGCCAGCCGGCGTCGGCTGGCGACGAGGGCGCGATCTGTGTGCGCCTTCCGCTGCCGCCGGGGGCCCTGCCGACGTTGTGGGGCGACGATGACCGCTACGTCGCGTCGTACCTGTCGGCCTTCGACGGCTACTACCTGTCCGGCGACAGTGGCTATGTCGACGAAGACGGCTATGTGTACGTGATGGGGCGCACCGACGACGTCATCAACGTGGCGGGGCATCGGCTGTCGACAGGTGTGATCGAGGGGGTGCTGTCGCAGCACCCGGCGGTTGCCGAGTGTGCGGTGATCGGGGTCGCCGACGAGACGAAGGGACAGGTGCCGCGCGGTTTCGTGGTGCTCAAGACAGGCGCCGAGATCGATGAGGAGGCGCTGTCGGCTGAGCTAGTGCAGGCAGTGCGTGACGAGGTTGGCCCGGTCGCCGTGTTCCGATCGGTCAGTGTCGTGCCCGCACTGCCCAAGACACGCTCGGGCAAGATCCTGCGCAAGTCGATGCGCGAGATCGCAGCCGGCAAGGACGCCACCGTGCCCTCGACGATCGAGGACCCCGGTGTACTCGACACCCTCCGCCCCCTCCTCCGCGACCCCTGACCCCCACGATCAGCGGCTCCCGGTTGCGCGGTCAGCGGCTCCCGGTTGCGCGATCAGCGGCTCCCGGTTGCGCGATCAGCGTGTGGTGGTTGTGCGGGCCGCTGATCGTCAGTGGCCGGTGAAGGGGGCCATGACTCGGGCAAGGGCGCTCGAGCGTCGGGTGAGCCGCTCCTCGGGGTCGGCGGCGCTCATGGCGGCCAGTGCACCGGTGACCGCGGCCCAGCGCAGCGGCTCGGGCTCCCACCGCGGCCAGCGGTGCCCCACCCACGGCAGGTCGACCAGCGGTGACTGTCGACCGAGCACGAGGTCGGCGATGGTGCGCCCCGCGAGGTTGGCGGCGCCGACGCCGTCCCCCACGTAGCCGCCGCCCCAGGCCAGGCCGGTGGTCTTGTCGAGGCCGACGGAGGGATACCAGTCACGCGGCACGCCCAGCGGTCCGCCCCAGCGGTGCGTGAACCGCACGTCGGCCAGCTGGGGGAACAGCTCTCGCACCGACGCCTCCAGCTTGGCGAAGACGCGTGGTGCGGTGTCGAAGTCGTCGCGCACCCGGGACCCGAAGTGGTACGGCGCTCCGCGTCCCCCGAAGGCCAACCGGCCGTCCGCGGTGCGCTGCGCGTACACGATCAGGTGCCGGCCGTCGGTCAGCGTCTCGCGCCCCTGCAGTCCGATGCCCTGCCAGTGCGCGTCGCTCAGCGGCTCGGTCGCCACCATCAGCGAATAGATCGGAACCAGCGTGCGCCGCTCGCCGGCCAGCGACGAGGTGTAGCCCTCGGTTGCGCGCACCACCACCTCGGCCCGCACCGTCCCAGCGGCGGTCTCGACCCGCCAGGGACGAACCGTCCGCACGGGGGTCTGCTCGTGGATGGTGACCCCGCGGTCCTCCACGACGCGGGCCAGACCGCGCACCAGGCGGGCTGGGTGCACGGCCGCGCAGTGCGGGGTGTAGGTAGCACCACGCACCCCGCTGGCGGCCACCAGACCCGTTGCCTCCCGGCCGTCGAGAAGCCGCAGGTCGTCGGGGCCGAAACCCCACTTCCGGGCTTCGGTCACCTGAGCCCGCAACCGGCGAAGCTGCACGGCGTTCCGCGCCAGTGTCAGCGTCCCTCCGCGCTGGTAGTGGGCGTCGATCCCCTCGACAGCGGCGACCCGCCCGACCTCGACGACTGTGTCCTGGAGCGTCCGCAGCAACCTGACCGCCGCCGCGCCATCGCCGCCCACCTCGCGTGCGATCCGCTCGGTCGACGCCGGGAACAGTGCCGAGCACCAGCCGCCGTTGCGTCCGGACGCGCCGAAGCCTGCGACTTCTCGCTCCAGCACCGCGATGCGGAGTCCAGCCGCTGCCTGGGTGAGGTAGTACGCGGTCCACAGGCCGGTGAATCCCGCGCCGACGATCGCCACGTCGACGTCGGTGCTCGCGGGCAACGACGGTCGGGGCTGCCAGTCATCGCCTGCCGACTCGTGCCACAGCGACAGCGACCGATACCGGTTCGGCACGTCAGCGCACGCCCCACGAGTACGTTTGCTTGCGCAGCTTGAGATAGACGAAGGTCTCGGTGGATCGAACACCGGCCAGGGTGCGGATCTGCGTTGACAGCACCTCGAGGAGGTGCTCGTCGCTCTCGCACACGATCTCGGCCAGCAAGTCAAAGCTGCCCGCGGTCACGACCACGTAGTCGATCTCGGGCATGCCGGCGAGCGCGTCGGCGACGGGCTCCAACGATCCCTCCACCCGGACGCCGATCATCGCCTGTCGGGCGAAGCCGAGCTCGAGTGGGTCGGTCACGGCGACGATCTGCATGACCCCGCTCTCGATCAGCCGCTGGACACGCTGGCGTACGGCGGCCTCGGACAGCCCGACCGCCTTGCCGATGGCTGCGTACGGGCGGCGCCCGTCCTGCTGCAACTGCTCGATGATCGCCTTGGACGTGTCGTCCAGCACGGGGGCCCCGTCGGTGGCGGCGTGCTTCGTCCGGCGAGTCACGGGAGCGATCCTGACCGTCTGTACCGCCCGCGCACAAGGCCTCAGGTCGAGGAATCCGCAGCGAAACACAATTGCAACGACGGAATCCCTTGTGTGACTCCGACCCCAGTGCGAGCATGCCGACGCTGGGGCGTCATGATGGATGCTGACGGCTGCGGCTAGGCAGCCCTGGCGCGCCGCAACGCCCTCAGCTCGCCTCGCCGGAAGGAACACCATGAGCAACCGACGCCGCCCCTTGATGACGCCCCCGCCCGGACTGGCGCTGCCGGTGCGGCGGCGCTCCGTGCTGCGCGGGATGTCCGCCGGTGCCGTCACGCTCGGCGCGGGCGGCTTGCTGTCCGCATGCGGCGTCGAGTCCGCCAGCCAGACCGAGTCATCGTGCACGAGCGAGGACCTCTCCGCAGAGGAGCAGCAGGTCGTCTGGTCCAACTGGCCGGCCTACATCGACCCGACCCAGCAGGACGACTCCACCCTCGGGACGTTCGAGGACAGGACCGGCATCACGGTGGACTACACCGACGACGTCAACGACAACAGCGACTTCTATGCCAAGGTGCGCAACCAGCTGGGCGCCTGCGAGTCGACCGGGCGCGACATGTTCACCCTCACCGACTGGATGGCCGCCAAGATGATCGGCCTCGGGTGGTTGCAGGAGCTGGACAAGTCCAACCTGCCCAACGTCGAGGCCAACCTGATCGACAGCCTGCGCTCTCCGTCCTGGGACCCCGAGCGCAAGTACAGCGTCCCCTGGCAGAGCGGCCTGACCGGCATCGCGTACAACGCCGACCTGGTCTCCGAGGTCGGCTCGTTCGAGGACCTGCTCACCCGATCCGAGCTGAAGGGCAAGATCACGCTGCTCAGCGAGATGCCGGACACGATGCTGTTCATGCTGCTGCTGGTGGGTGCCGACCCGGAGGACTTCAGCGACGACGAGTGGGGTCAGGCGCTCGACCGGCTCACCGAGGTCAAGGACTCGGGTCAGATCCGGCAGTTCACCGGCAACGACTACCGCCAGGACCTCGCCCAGGGCAACATCGCCGCCTGCGAGGCTTGGTCCGGCGACGTCATCCAGCTGCAGTTCGACAACCCGGCGATCAAGTTCGTCGCGCCGGAAGAGGGACTTGCGCTGTGGAGCGACAACTCGCTGGTCCCCAACCTGGCAACGCACAAGGCCAACGCCGAGAAGCTGATGGACTACTACTACGACCCACGGGTAGCAGCCGAGCTCGTCGCCTGGGTCAACTACATCTGCCCCGTGCAGGGGGCGCAGGAGGCGATGACCAAGATCGCGCCGGGTCTGGTCGACAACGTCTTGATCTTCCCCGACGACCAGCTGCTGTCCCAGACCTGGGACTTCATGGCGCTCAGCCCGGACCAGGAGGCGGAGTACCAGGAGGACTTCGCTCAGGTGATCGGCGCCTGAACGGCCATGACTCTGGACACCACCGACGCCGACGGCGCCGCCGATCCTGGCACCGACGTCGCCGGGGCCGGTGACCTGGAGCTGCGGTCCCTGACCAAGCGCTTCGGTGACTACGCCGCGGTCAACTCCCTCGACCTCACCGTCCCGGCAGGTGCGTTCTTTGCGCTGCTCGGTCCGTCCGGGTGCGGCAAAACCACGACGCTGCGCATGGTGGCCGGGCTCGAGGTGCCGAGCGACGGTGAGGTTCTGCTGGGGGGAGTGGACATCACCTGGGCGAAGCCCTACAAGCGGCCGGTCAACACCGTCTTCCAGAGCTATGCCCTGTTCCCGCACCTGACGATCCACGAGAACGTCGCGTTCGGCTTGCGCAGGCAGGGACGCAGCGACGTGAACGGTCCAGTGGGGGACATGCTGTCGCTGGTCGAGCTCGAGGACTTCGCCGGGCGCAAGCCGGCCCAGCTGTCCGGTGGTCAGCAGCAACGGGTCGCGCTCGCCCGGGCGCTCATCAACGAGCCCAAGGTGCTCTTGCTCGACGAACCGCTCGGTGCGCTCGACCTCAAGCTGCGCCGGCAGATGCAGCTCGAGCTCAAGCGGATCCAGCTCGGGGTGGGTGTCACCTTCGTGCATGTCACCCACGACCAGGAGGAGGCCATGACGATGGCCGACACCATCGCGGTCATGAACGCCGGGGTGATCGAGCAGATGGGGTCGCCGAACGAGCTCTACGAGAACCCGCGCACCACCTTCGTCGCGAACTTCTTGGGCCAGTCCAATCTGGTCGACGCCGACATCAGCGGCCGGGACGGCGACGATGTCGTCGTCGACGCGCAGGGGGCGAAGGTACGGATCCCGGCGGACCGAGTACAGGTCAACGACGGCAAGGTGTGGCTCGGGGTGCGCCCGGAGAAGGTCTTCCTCGCGTCGACGGGTGAGCCGCACACCGGCAACAGCCTCGGGACGGCCCGCATCGTCGACGTGAGTTTTGTCGGGGTCAGCACCCAGTACCTCGTCCGGATGGGCTGGGGCCAGGAGCTGATGGCCTTCGAGCAGAACACGGGCGCCCGACCCATCATGCGCAGCGCAGACGAGGTCGAGGTGCGCTTCAACGGCGCGCACGCCTTTGTGCTCGACCACGCGCAGGACGCCCGCGCCGGCGTCGACGAGGACTAGCGCCCGATGAGCGGACCCGCCGCCAGCACGGCCACGAGCACCGAGACCAGCACCACCACACCACGCAAGCGTCGGAGCATCGGTTGGCTGCTGCTCCTCCCCGGTGCGCTGTGGCTGGCCGCCTTCTTTGTCACCCCGCTGGTGCAGCTGGTGGCGACCAGCCTCTATGACCCTAACGGCTCCGTCGAGGCCGGCTACGCGATGACGTGGTCGTGGGGCAACTACACCGAGGCCCTGGACTTCTATTCCGAGCCGTTCATCCGCGGCTTCGTCTACGCCGGTATCGCCACCGTGTTGTGCTTGCTGATCGGCTATCCGCTGGCGTACGCAATCGTGTTCAAGGCCGGCCGGTGGAAGAACCTGATGCTGGTGCTGGTGATCGCGCCGTTCTTCACCAGCTTCCTGGTACGCACCCTCGCGTGGAAGCTGATCCTGGCCGACAACGGTTTCGTCGTGTCGACGTTCAAGACGCTCGGGCTGGTCGACGACGACGGCCGCCTGTTGGCCACCGGGTTCGCGGTCGTAGCGGGGCTGACGTACAACTTCCTGCCGTTCATGGTGCTGCCGCTGTACGCGAGCCTCGAGCGTCTCGACCACCGGCTGATCGAGGCGGCCGGTGACCTCTACGCTTCCCCCGCCCAGGGGTTCCGCAAGGTGACGCTGCCGCTGTCGATGCCGGGTGTGGTCGCCGGCACCCTGCTGACCTTCATCCCGTCGGCCGGTGACTTCATCAACTCCCAGCTGCTCGGGGACACCAACCAGACCATGATCGGCAACTCCATCCAGACGCTGTTCGAGGCGGGCAGCTATCCGGCGGCTTCGGCCCTGTCGGTCACCTTGATGGCGCTCATCATCGTCATGGTGGCCATCTACATCCGCAGGGCAGGCACGGAGGAGCTGCTGTGATGGTGCGGCTGGGTCGCTGGGTCTCCGACCACGTCGTGGCGGGCGTGGGTCTGCTGGTGCTGATCTACCTGTTCGTCCCGATGTTCGTCGTCATCGCGATGTCGTTCAACGACCCGGCGAGCAGGGCCGCGTACACCCTCGACGGATTCACCGTGCGGAACTGGACGAATCCGTGCGAGCCCGAGGGCTTGTGCTCGTCGCTTGTCACCAGCCTCCAGGTGGGCATCCTGGCCACCGTGGGGGCAACGGTGCTGGGCACGTTGATGGCCTTCGCCCTCGTACGGCACCGTTTCCGGGGCCGAGGCACGGCCAACGTGGTGATCTTCTTGCCGATGGCATCGCCGGAGGTGGTGCTGGGCGCGTCCCTGCTGGCGCTGTTCGTGTCCACTGCGGGCGGTGGCGTGCTGGGGTTCGGCACGATCCTGATCGCGCACATCATGTTCTGCCTGTCCTTCGTGGTCGTGACCGTACGAGCACGCCTGCAGGGCATGGACACGTCGCTCGAGCAGGCGGCGATGGACCTCTATGCCACTGAGTCACAGGCGTTCTGGAAAGTCACCTTCCCGCTGGTGTTCCCGGGCATCTTGTCGGCAGCGCTGCTCGCCTTTGCGCTGAGCTTCGACGACTTCATCGTGACCAACTTCAACTCGGGGCAGACCGTCACGTTTCCCATGTACGTGTGGGGGGTCGCTCAACGTGACATCCCGATGCAGATCAACGTGATCGGCACGGCCATGTTCTTGGTGGCTGTCCTGCTGGTGGTGGTCAGCGAGGTCCTGCGGGTGCGCCGCGAGCGGGTGCGGTGAGCGCGCAGGCGCCCGCGTCACCGGTGCGAGCCGCGCTGGCAGGCGCCCGGCGGATGCCGTACTGGCTCGACGACTTGGCGCGCCCCGAGCCCGTCCCGCCCCTCGGCGCAGACACGAGCGCCGACCTTCTCGTGGTGGGCGGTGGATACACCGGTCTATGGACGGCGCTTCGCGCGAAGGAGCGGGCCCCTGCCCGCGACGTGGTGGTCCTGGAGGCGGGGCGGTGCGGCGGCGCGGCCAGCGGTCGCAACGGCGGTTTCGCCGAGCCCAGTCTCACGCACGGGTTGGCCAACGCGATGGCGCGCTGGCCGGACGAGGTGCCGACCCTGTTGCGGATGGGAACCGACAACATCGATGGTCTCGTCGACACCGTCGCCCGGCACGGCATCGACTGCGGGCTCGAACGCACCGGCGAGCTGGTCGTCGCCACCCGCGCGCACGAGGTCGCCGGGCTGGTCGAGGAGGTCGCGCACCTGCGCGCGCTCGGCAAGGACGCAGACCTCCTGGACGCGGCTGCCGCGCAGCAGCGGGTGGCCTCGCCGACATACCTTGCCGCGCAGCGCAATCCCGAGGTGGTGATGCTCGAGCCGGCCCGGCTGGCGTGGGGGCTGCGCCGGGTCTGCCTGGAGCTCGGGGTACGCATCCACGAGGACTCCGCGGTCTCCGGGCTCGGTGTCCGGGGTCGTGCCGTGGTTGCGCGTACGGAGCGCGCGACCGTCCGTGCCGACCGGGTCGTGCTCGGCACCAACGCCTCGCGGCCGTTGCTGCGACGGCTGCGCCTGATGAGCGTGCCGGTGCACGACTACACCATCGTGACGGAACCGTTGGATCCAGCGCAGCGTCAGGCGATCGGGTGGGCTGGTCGCGAGGGTGTCAGTGATGCCGGCAACCTGTTCCACTACTACCGGCTGACGCGCGACGACCGGCTGCTCTTCGGCGGCTATGACGCGGTCTACCACTACGGCAGCCGCGCCGACGCGCGGACCGAGCACCGCGAGACGTCGTACACGCTGCTGGTTGAGCACCTGCTGCAGACCTTCCCCCAGCTCGGCGGGGTGCGGATCGGGCACTGCTGGGGTGGCGTGATCGACACCTGCACCCGCTTCTGCTGCTTCTGGGGCACGGCGATGTCGGGTCGAGTGGCCTACGCGCTCGGCTTCACCGGCCTCGGCGTCGCGGCCACCCGCTTTGCTGCCGACACCGCCCTCGACCTCGTCGACGGGTTGGACACCGAGCGGACTGCGCTGCGGATGGTGCGGGAGACGCCCATGCCGTTCCCGCCGGAGCCCGTGCGCTGGGTCGGGATCGAGGCCACCGTGCGGTCCAAGCAGCGTGCCGACCGCACTGGCAGGGACAACCTGTGGCTGAAGGCGATGGACAAGCTCGGACTGGGCTTTGACTCCTAGAAAGCCGATACAGAAGCCGACGAGGAAGGACCGATCCACTCATGACCGACGACCTGCTGGCCCGACACCGCGCGGTGATGCCCGCCTGGATGACGCTCTACTACGCGGAGCCGATCGAGATCGTGTCCGGATCGGGCTGCCGGGTGACCGCGTCCGACGGCCGGGACTACCTCGACTTCTTTGCCGGCATCTTGACCAACATGCTCGGCTACGACGTCCCGGAGGTGCGACGGGCGGTCGAGGAGCAAGTCGCGCGGGGCGTCATGCACACGTCGACGCTCTACCTGCTGCGCGGTCAGATCGACCTGGCAGAGAAGCTCGTGCGGCTCTCGGGGATCCCTGACGCCAAGGTGTTCTTCACCGTCTCGGGCACCGAAGCCAACGAGGCGGCACTGCTGCTTGCCACCCAGGCGCGCAGGAGCAACCAGGTGATCGCGCTGCGGAACAGCTATCACGGCCGGGGATTCGGCACGGTCGCGGTCACGGGTATCCGTGGCTGGTCGGCATCGAGCCTCAGCCCGGTACAGGTGACCTACGCACAGGGCGGGCGTCCGGTCGGTGCCTTCGCGGGGCTCGACGACCAGGCGTACATCGACGCGTGCGTAAGGGATCTGCGCGACATCCTCGCCACCACGACCGCTGGCGACGTGGCCTGCATGATCGCCGAACCGGTGCAGGGCGTCGGCGGTTTCGCGATCCCACCAGACGGGCTGCTCGGTGCCTACGCCGACGTGCTGGCCGCCCACGACATCTGTTTCATCAGCGATGAGGTGCAGACCGGGTGGGGCCGCACGGGCGACCACTTCTGGGGCTACGAGGCGCACGGCGTGCGCCCCGACGCGCTGACCTTTGCCAAGGGCCTCGGCAACGGGATGGCGATCGGGGGAGTCGTGGCCGGCGCCGCCCTGATGGACTGCTTGGGCGCCAACTCCATCTCGACGTTCGGCGGCAACCCGGTGGCGACCGCGGCAGCCAACGCCACCCTGGACTACGTGCTGGATCACGACCTGCAGAAGCAGGCGGCCTGCACCGGAAGGTTGTTGCTCGACGGGCTGCGCGACGCGGTGGGTGATGTGCGTGGCGTGCTCGACGTGCGGGGCAAGGGACTGATGATCGCGATCGAGCTGGGCCGGGCGGGCACCGACGAACCCGATCCTGCCGCTGCCACCGCCGTGCACGAGGCGGCCCGCGAGCGGGGGCTGCTGGTCGGCAAGGGCGGGTTGTACGGCAACTGCCTGCGGATCGCCCCGCCGCTCACCCTGAGCGAGGCCGAGGCACGCGAGGGCCTCGACCTCCTGGTCGACGCCGTCCGCTCGAGTCTGGCCTGAACCGGACAGTTCTCGAGAAGCCGCGGTTGTGCGGACAAATCTGGTGTCAACACCTGTACAGGTGGGCGTGTCAGAGCTGGGCCCAGGCACGGGTGAGCACGTCGCGCAGCACCTGCTCCATGAAGTCGAAGTGGGTCTGCTCGCAGATCAGCGGCGGCGCGAGCTGGATGACCGGGTCACCACGGTCGTCTGCTCGGCAGTAGAGGCCGGCGTCGAACAAGGCCTTGGACAAGAAGCCACGCAGCAGTCGCTCGGACTCGGCGTCGTCGAAGGTCTCCTTGGTCGCCTTGTCCTTGACCATCTCGATTCCGTAGAAGAACCCCTCGCCGCGGACGTCACCGACGATGGGCAGGTCGGTGAGCTGCCCCAGGGTGGCGCGGAACGCGCCTTCGGTATCGCGTACGTGCTCGGGCAGCTGCTCGCGCTCGAAGATGTCGAGGTTGGCCATCGCAACCGCGGTGGAGACCGGGTGGCCGCCGAAGGTGTAGCCGTGGGCGAACGTCGCGGCGCCGTCGGCGAACGGCTCGAACAGTCGGTCGGTGGCGATCATCGCGCCGAGCGGGGAGTAGCCCGAGGTCAAGCCCTTGGCACAGCAGATGATGTCGGGCTGGTAGCCGTACCGTTCGGCGCCGAACAGGTGACCCAGCCTGCCGAACGCGCAGATCACCTCGTCGGAGACGAGCAGCACGTCGTGGCGGTCGCAGATCTCTCGCACCCGCTGGAAGTAGCCAGGTGGTGGTGGGAAGCAGCCGCCGGAGTTCTGAACCGGCTCCAGGAACACCGCTGCCACGGTGTCGGCGCCCTCGAACTCGATGGCCTCCTCGATCCGGTTCGCCGCCCAGAGCCCGAATGCCTGGGGGTCGTCGCTGTGCACGGGGGCGCGGTAGATGTTGGTGTTCGGTACCCGAAACGTGCTCGGCACGAGCGGCTCGAAGGGCGCCTTCATGTCCGGCAGCCCGGTGATCGACAGCGCGCCCTGGGGGGTGCCGTGGTAGGCGATGGCACGGCTGATCACCTTGTGCTTGGTGGGCTTGCCGACCAGCTTGAAGTACTGCTTGGCGAGCTTCCACGCGCTTTCGACCGCTTCGCCGCCGCCGGTCGTGAAGAAGACCCGGTTGAGGTCACCGGGCGTGTGCTCGGCGAGGCGGGCGGCCAGGTCGATCGCGCTCGGGTGCGCGTAGGACCACAGCGGGAAGAACGCCAGCTCGCTGGCCTGCTTGGCCGCCGCCTCGGCGAGCTCGGTCCGCCCGTGGCCCGCCTGGACGACGAACAGGCCGGCGAGCCCGTCGAGGTAGCGCTTCCCGCGCGCGTCGTAGATGTACGCGCCGTCGCCGCGCACGATTGTCGGTATCTCGACCGAGGGGTCGGCGCAGTGCCGGCTGAAGTGCATCCACAGGTGGTCGCGGGCAGCCTGTTGCTGCACCGACCCGTCGGACGGCTGCCCCAGGTGCTGGGGGGTGGTGGTCATGCGGAACACTCCTTGGTTTGCGGATTCGTGTCTGATGATCCCGTTAGAGTTACCATCCCGTCAACTCAATGCCATGTTGTTTGCGGATTTCGTCGCGCAGCACCCAACCATGGAGGTGTCCGATGACTCGGTACGGTGCGCAGTACGGGCCCGACCTGACTTTCCTCGGCGTCCCCGCGTGCGACCTGTCCGACGCGGCCACGCTTGCCGGAGTCGACGTCGTGATCGTCGGGGCGCCGTTCGACGGCGGCACCTCACACCGTCCGGGCACCCGGTTCGGTCCGCAGGCGATGCGCCAGGCCTGCTACCTGCCGATGGACGGGTCGCGCCCGCACCTGGCACTGCGCGTGGATGCACTCGCCGACCTCGTGGTGCGTGACGCGGGCGACGTGGAGATGTACTCGGGCGACGCGGAGCGCTCGATCACTGATCTCGAGGCAGCGGTGCACACCGTGGCCGCGGCGGGGGCCGTACCCGTCGTGCTGGGAGGCGACCACACGATCGCCTTGCCCGACGCGACCGGGGTGGCCCGGCACGTCGGCTTCGGCCGGGTCTCGATGCTGCACTTCGACGCACACGCCGACACCGGCGACATCGAGTTCGGGTCGCTGTACGGCCACGGCCAGCCGATGCGCCGGCTGCTCGAGTCGGGCGCGGTGCGCGGCGACCGGTTCCTGCAGCTCGGGCTGCGTGGCTACTGGCCGGGGCCCGAGACGCTGGCCTGGATGGCCGCCCAAGACATGCGCTCCTACGAGATGACCGAGATCGGCGCGCGGGGCCTCGACGTCTGTCTGAACGAGGCGTTCGAGCGCGCGCTCGACGACTGCGACGGCGTGTTCTTGTCAGTCGACGTCGACGTGTGCGACCCCGGCCATGCACCAGGCACCGGCACACCCGAACCAGGCGGGCTGTCCGCCCGTGCACTGCTCGACTCCGTACGCCGTATCTGCCTCGAGCTGCCAGTCGTCGGCGTCGACGTGGTTGAGGTATCGCCGCCGTACGACCACGCCGAGATCACCGCCTACCTCGGCAACCGGGTGGTGCTGGAAGCGCTCAGCGGCATGGCCGCGCGAAGACGCGGGTTGTCGCACGACCCCAGCGGCCCGCTGCTCGAAGGTCGCTGAGGCCCGCGGCAGCGTCGCGTTCCCGCGCGGGGCGTCAGCGGAAGGCCGGCTGCCCGGTCAGCGCCTGCCCGACGACGAGCTGGTGTACCTCGGTGGTGCCCTCGTACGTGAGCACCGACTCGAGGTTGTTGGCGTGCCGCAGCGGGGAGTACTCGGTGGTGATCCCGCTGGCGCCGAGGATCGTCCGACACTCCCGCGCGATGTCGAGCGCGACCCGCACGTTGTGCAGCTTGCCGAGGCTGACCTGCTCGGGACGCAGCACCCCCGCCTCCTTCAGTCGACCGAGATGGACGGCGAGCAGCATCGCGCTGCCGAGTGCGGCCGCCATGTCCGCGAGCTTGGCCTGGGTCAGCTGGTGGCCGGTGAGCGCCCGACCGAAGACCTCGCGGTCGGAGGCGTACGTGATCGCCGTCTCGACACAGTCCCGCGCGGCGCCGAGGGCGCCGAAGACGATGCCGAGCCGTGCCTCCGACAGGCAGGCGAGCGGTCCACCCAGACCGCGCGACTCCGGCAGCACAGCGTCGGCCGGAAGCCGCACACCGTCGAGCACCAGCTCGGCGGTGTCCGACACGCGCAGCGACAGCTTGTGCCCGATCGGGCGGGCACTGAAGCCGGCCGTGTCCGTCGGCACGACGAAGCCGCGGATGCCGTCGTCTGTGTGCGCCCACACCACCGCCACGTTGGCCACGGTGCCGTTGGTGATCCAGAGCTTGGTCCCGTGGAGCACCCAGTCGGCCCGGTCACCGGGGCCGTCCCGCTTGGCGGCCGTGCGCATGGCGGCGGGGTCCGAGCCGGCATCCGGTTCGGTCAGGGCAAAGCAGCCGATCGCTTCACCTGCCGCCATCGGGGGCAGCCACGAGGTCCGCTGCTGCTCGCTGCCATAGCGGTGGATGGCGAACATCGCGAGCGATCCCTGCACCGACACCAGGCTGCGCAGACCGGAGTCGACCGCCTCGAGCTCGTGACAGGCCATCCCGTAGGCCACCACTGACGTGCCGGCGCAGCCGTACCCCGTCAGGTGCATGCCGAGCAGACCCAGGCCGCCGAGCTGACCGGCAAGTTCGCGCGCAGGGACCTCGCCGGTCTCGAACCACTCGGCGACTTGTGGTCGGAGCTGGTCGTCCGCGACCCGCCGGACCGTGTCGCGGATGGCGCGTTCGTCGTCGTCGAGCAGGTGGTCGAGCGCGACCAGGTCCAGTGGGGCGGTCGGCACGATCGGCTCCCGGGTCGGCGTGACAGGTTCTGACCACGGAGGCTACGCCGCGTCGATTTGCGGGAACGATCGTGTGTCGGACGACGGATGTCGTTGCGTCGACAGGATGTGACCGACACAATCAGCCGGGGTCGGGGAGACCAACCCTCGACGGGAGGCCCGCACGTGGTCGACGACGCGCACCCTGCGGTCGAGTTGCGTGGGCTCCGCAAGCGGTTCGGCGAGGTCGTCGCGGTCGACGGTGTTGACCTCGAGATCGTCGACGGCGAGTTCTTCTCGATGCTGGGTCCGTCGGGATCGGGAAAGACCACCGTGCTTCGCATGGTCGGGGGCTTCGAGCTGCCGACCGAGGGAACGGTCCTGCTCGGCGGCAAGGACGTCACGCGGCTCGCGCCGTTCGAGCGCGACGTGTGCACGGTCTTCCAGGACTACGCGCTGTTTCCCAGCATGAACGTGCGAGACAACGTGGCCTACGGGCTGCGGGTGCGTGGCACCGGCCGCGTCGAGCGCGCCCGCCAGGCCGACGAGGCGCTGGCTGGGGTCCGGTTGGCGGGTTTCGGCGACCGCAAGCCGGCCGAGCTGTCCGGTGGTCAGCGGCAGCGGGTCGCCCTCGCCCGTGCCCTGGTGGTGCGCCCTCGCGTGCTACTGCTCGACGAGCCGCTCGGAGCCCTGGACCTCAAGCTGCGCGAGCAGATGCAGATGGAGCTCAAGGCGATCCAGCGCGACGTCGGCATCACGTTCGTGTTCGTCACCCATGACCAGGAGGAGGCGTTGACGATGAGCGACCGGGTCGCCGTCTTCGACGCCGGGCGCGTCGAGCAGGTCGGCACCCCGGCCGACCTCTACGAGCGTCCCGCCACCGCGTTCGTGGCCGGGTTCGTCGGCACGTCCAACCTGCTCGAGGGCGATGCGGCGGCCCGGCTGTTCGGGGACAACGGCACCCACTCGGTGCGTCCCGAGAAGATCCAGGTCTCCCGTGACCTGTCCGCCTCCGGGGAGCCCGGGGAGCAGGCGGTGACGGGCACCGTGGCCGAGGTCGTCTACGCAGGGGCGTCGACCCGCTTCATCGTCGACCTCGACACCGGCGGCCGGTTGATGGCCCTGCAACAGAACCGACACAGCGACTCCTCCGACGTCGCCGAGCTGCGCGGCTCCAAGGTCCGACTGTCCTGGCGGCGCAGCCACGGCATCTCGATCGGCACCACCGCTGAACAACCCACCCCCGGAAGGACACCTAGATGACACTCACCCGTGCATCCGCGTGGCGCTGCGCCGCCGTGCTGACGGGCATCGCCCTGGTCGTGACTGCCTGCGAAACGTCAGCCGACGACGAAGCGAGCGGCTCTGACGAGGCCGGTGACCCGGCTGCCGCCTTCGAGCCCCCCGACCTGCCGATGCTGGAGGAGATCGGCGCCGGCGAGGGCGAGCTCAACATCCTGTCTTGGGCGGGCTACGCCGAGGACGGCACGACCGACCCGAACGTCGACTGGGTGTCGCCGTTCGAGGACGAGACGGGCTGCCAGGTCACCAACAAGGTCTTCAACACCTCCGACGAGGCGGTGTCGTTGATGCAGAGTGGTCAGTACGACGTGGTCTCCGCCTCTGGCGACGCGTCGCTGCGGCTCATCGCTGGGGGCGACGTCGAGCCGGTCAACACCGACCTGGTTCCCAACTACGTCGATATCTGGCCGTTCCTCAAGGACCGGGCCTGGAACACCGTCAACGGCGTCAACTACGGGATTCCACACGGCTGGGGCGCCAACGTGCTGATGTACAACACCCAGGAGGTCGACCCGGCACCGGCCTCGTGGAGCGTGGTCTTCGAGGATGCCGAGCAGCAGGACGGCAGGGTCACCGCCTACGACTCGCCGATCTACATCGCAGATGCCGCGATGTACCTGATGGAGACCGAGCCCGACTTGGGTATCGAGAACCCCTACGCGCTCGACGACGACCAGCTGGCCGCGGCTGTCGACCTCCTGAAGCAGCAGAGCGAGAGTGTCGGCGAGTACTGGGCCGACTACACCAAGGAGATCTCGGCGTTCAAGACCGGCTCGTCGACGGTTGGCACCACCTGGCAGATCATCGCCAACCTCGCCAAGGCCGACGGTGCCCCGGTCGACGTCGTGCTGCCGGAGGAGGGCGCCACCGGGTGGTCCGACACCTGGATGGTCGGTGCCGAGTCGGAGCACAAGAACTGCGCGTACCTGTGGCTGGACTGGATCGCCTCGCCCGACGTGAACGCGCAGGTGGCTGAGTGGTTCGGCGAGGCACCGGGCAACTCCAAGGCCTGCGACCTCACCGCCGACCCCGACCACTGTGCCACGTTCCACGCCGGTGACGAGGAGTACGCCGAGCAGATCTGGTACTGGACGACACCGATCGAGCAGTGCCTCGACGGGCGTACCGACGTCACGTGCACGGACTATGCCGCCTGGACCCAGGCATGGACCGAGATCAAGGGCTGACCGACTCCGTGGCCCAGACCCTTCGCGAGGCGCCCGTGCGAACGCCGTTCTCGCGGAGGGTCTCGGCCCATCTGCATCGACGTCCGCGATTGCGCCTGTGGGCGCTGCTGACGGCGCCGATGTTCTGGCTCGTCGTGGTCTACCTGGCGTCGCTGGCGGCGCTGCTGGTCACGGCGTTCTGGTCGACCGACTCCTTCACCAGCGAGATCGTGCGCGACTGGAACCTCGACAACTACCGGCTGATCTACGAGAGCTCCGTCTACCGCACCATCATCGTGCGCACCCTCGCGGTTGCCCTCGGGGTGACCGCAGTCTGCACAGTGGTCGCCATTCCGTTCGCCTACTACATGGCCAAGGTCGCGGGACCACGGGAGCAGAAGATTCTCGTGGTGGCCGCCCTGATGCCGCTGTGGGTGAGCTACCTGATCAAGGGGTTCTCGTGGCGCATCCTGGTGGGCGAGAACGGCGTGCTGGACAACACGATCGGGGCCACCCCCGGGTTCGGCACAGCGGCAGTGGTGCTGACGCTGTCCTACCTGTGGCTGCCATACATGGTCCTGCCGGTCTACGCCGGTTTCGAGCGGCTGCCCGACTCCTTGCTCGACGCATCGGGCGATCTCGGTGCGAAGCCGAGCCGGACGTTCTGGTCGGTCGTGCTCCCGGCCATCTTTCCGTCGGTGGTGGCCGGCTCAATCTTCACGTTCTCGCTGTCGATGGGGGACTACATCACCGTCGACATCGTGGGCGGCAGCACGCAGATGCTGGGCAACGTGGTCTTCGACAATCAGGTCTACGACCTGCCGTTCGCCGCGGCGATGGCGACCGTGACCGTGGCGATCATGGTGGTCTACCTGCGACTGGTGCGGCGCACGGGTGCGCTGGAGAACATCTGATGTGGCTGCCGCGACCGCTCACGTGGGCGCTGCGCTGTGCAGTAGGGCTCACGCTCGCCTTCATCTACGTGCCGTTGCTGGTCGTCGTGCTCAACGCGTTCAACCCCGACCGGGTGTCCACCTGGCCCCCGAGCGGGTTCACGCTCGACTGGTGGCGCGAGGCACTGACCAACCAGGGTGCGCTCGATGCGACGCTGGTCAGCGTGCAGGTCGCGCTGTGCGCGACCGCGCTCGCGCTCGCGCTGGGCACACTGGCGTCCTTCGCGCTGCAGCGCTACGCCTTCTTCGGCCGTGACGCCGTGTCGCTGCTGGTGATTCTGCCGATTGCCCTGCCTGGCATCGTGACGGGGCTGTCGCTCAACGCGGCGTTCACGGCCATGCTCGGCCTCGATCTTGGCTTCCTCACGATTGTGGTGGCGCACGCGACGTTCTGCATCGTCGTTGTGTTCAACAACGTCATCGCCCGGCTGCGTCGCCTGGGCGAGACTGCCGAGGCCGCTTCGATGGATCTCGGCGCGACCCGGTTCACGACGTTCCGCCTGGTGACGTTTCCCGCGTTGCGGTCGGCGCTGCTGGCGGGCGGCCTGCTGGCGTTCGCGCTGTCGTTCGACGAGATCATCGTGACCACGTTCACCGCAGGGGCGGGGACCGAGACGCTGCCGATCTGGATCCTCAACAACCTCACCCGTCCCAACAACGCACCGGTGGTCAACGTCGTCGGCACCTGCCTGATCGTGTTCTCGATCCTGCCGATCTACCTGTCGCAGAAGCTGTCGGGCACCGCGTCGGGCGGCCGGTTCTGACCGACGCGTCAGCAATCCGGGACGCGACGTGGCGCACCACCAACGAGTACGGATATCGTCGCGTAGCGGGCTGGTACCGCCACGATCCGTGGTGCCAGCTCCTACCAGCCGTCGCATCCGTACCGGGAGAGCCTTGTGACCGACCAGCAGCAGAAGCTGCGCAACTTCGTCGACGGCGCGTCCGTCGACACCGCCAGCGGTGCCACCTACGAGGTCGTCGACCCGGCCACCGGGCAGCCCTATGCCAGCGCGCCGCTGTCGGGCGCCGAGGACGTCGACCGCGCGATGCGGGCCGCGGCCCAGGCGTTCGAGAGCTGGGGCGAGACCACCCCCAGCCAGCGACAGCTGGCGCTGCTTCGTATCGCCGACGACCTGGAGAAGCGGGCCGGAGAGGTCGTGGCGGTCGAGAGCCGCAACACCGGCAAGCCGCTGGGCCTGACCATGGAGGAGGAGATCCCTCCGATGGTCGATCAGATCCGCTTCTTCGCGGGGGCCGCGAGGGTGTTGGAGGGCAGATCGGCCGGCGAGTACATGGCCGGGCACACGTCGTTCGTGCGCAGGGAGCCGATCGGGGTCTGCGCCCAGGTCACACCCTGGAACTACCCGATCATGATGGCCGTCTGGAAGGTCGCCCCCGCGCTCGCCGCCGGCAACACTGTCGTCCTCAAGCCGAGCGACACGACGCCGGCCTCGACCCTTCTGCTGGCCGAGATCGCGGCCGAGCACCTGCCTGCGGGCGTGCTCAACGTGATCGCCGGCGACCGCGACACCGGCCGCGCGCTGGTGGCGCACCCGACGCCGCAGATGGTGTCCATCACCGGGTCGGTGCGGGCCGGTATGGAGGTGGCGAGGTCAGCGGCGGCCGACCTGAAGAAGACCCACCTGGAGCTGGGCGGCAAGGCACCGGTGGTCGTCTTCGACGACGCCGACATCGAGGCGGCTGCCG
>JACCWP010000277.1 GCA_013697585.1 Nocardioidaceae bacterium | reverse complement strand
GCCCGCGCCCAGGCCATCGACCTCACCACCCAGGAGGTGACCGACGAGTTGACCATCCAGGCCATCACGGCCTGAACAACAACGACGAAGGATCAACCGTCGTACACCACGTCACAGGACTTGACCGACGACGGTGCACCCAACGCACCGGATGGCAAGAGACTCGCGTCTAAGTGGGCGAAATGACTGCGGCGAAGAAGCGGCTCACGAGGCGAGGTCTTGCACTGTAGAAAGCTAAGTCCATCGGTCGTCGCTGGGGTCGCCTCGTGCAAGCGATGACACATGCAGCATCGGCCTCACTCAGCGGGATACCCAGCTTGCACGCGGGAATCCTGACGACTACAGGAGCCAGAGGTGAACAAGCAGGCCCATGCGTGGGCCCAGCAAGCCAGCTCGGCGACCCTTTGGCTGAGCGGGATGGGAAGAGGCGGTGGGCCGCACAGCGACCGTTCAAACCGCGTGTGCCCTAGCTGTGCCCTAAGTGCACACGTTGAGGGCTGGAGTGAGGACAAAGTCTCCTTGGAGACGGCGCTGACCAGCCTCAATGCATGGGAGCCGCCTTCGGGATTCGAACCCGAGACCTACGCATTACGAGACGTCGGCACCACGCTCAACCAGGGCGAACCGGATTCCAGATCACGCTCAGCGCGTCCACAGGAGTCCACAGCCGTCCACCGGCTTGGCTGCAAAATTGGCTGCAACTGACGGTGGGCCGGCGCAGGTTGTCACTGTCGTGGGGAGCCTCCCCAGGGTCGGTGTCGAGGAGCAGGTCATGACTGGCCAGCCCACCACACCAGCGGTCGACGATCCACCGGACCGTCCACAGCCCGACGGGACGGCCGACACGGCCGAGCTGGTGCTGGAGGACCGGTTCTCGATGGTCCCAGAGTGGGTGCTCGACGCCGACATCGGCGACTGCGCACTCCGGCTCTACGCCGTGCTGCTCCGCTACGGCAACACCACCGGCGCTCGGATGCCCAGCCGCACCACCCTCGCCCGGCGCCTGCACAAGAAGTCCGTCGACACCGTCGACCGCGCCCTCGCCGAGCTGGTGAACAGGGGTGCGGTCCAGATCGAACACCGCTGGGCCGGGCACCAGCGGCTTACCAACCGGTACAGGATCCGAACCTCGCGACCCGGCAGCCAGGGGTCGCCACAGCGGCCGGGCTCGTGGTCCCATCCGGGGGTGGCGGCACAGATGCGGCTACCCCCGCCAACGCCTGTTCGGATAGCCGCATCGGTGCGGCTACCCGTGTCGACCGGACCAGGGGTGGCCGCGCTGATCGGGGCAGGGTGGCCGCACGAATCGGGCATGACCGAGAACCTTCTACCGAGACACCACCACCCCCTCCCCCCGACGGCGACCCGACCGGACAGTCCAGCCGGTGGGGGAGGTGGTTCCCAGTCGAGGCGACCTCCGGAGAGGACTGGCGACCGGACGCGCCGAGGCGGCTCGCCCGAGCACTGGCAACGACGTCACCAGACCCTGCTCGCCGAGTGCGCATCGCAATCCCCAAGAACTGGGACGACTACGTCGCCCAGGTGCATCAGACCCGCCAGGCCGCCGGCCAATTTCCCACTCGCTGGTCAGCTGCGCACCTGCTGACCGCGCTCGACCTGGCCGTCCGCGGCCGCGGCTGGCCCGCCGACCATGCCGCGAACGCCCTCCTGCACGTCGCCGCGGACCGCGCCACCCGCAGCCCCGCCCGCCTCGCCGAATCCGGTCCCTGGTGGGACCCGCCGGAACTGGCCCGGACGGTCGAACCCCGAGACCTCTCGGCGCTCGAGGCCGAGCTCGACGCCGTCGGCGGACTGCGCGACCAGCTTACGGCCGAGCGACGCCCGGTCACCCGAGCCACCGTGATCACCCGCGCCGTCGAACTCCTCCACCACCGCAACAGCTGTGACTGCGCCGCCTTGTCCGTTGCCGCGAAGTCATGCGGCGGCCAGGGGAACCGCGAACGCGCCCAGGACGGCGAAGGTGGTAATGGTCGCGACCAGGCCGATGATGAGCCGCCAGCGGATCGGTCGGTGCTGGACGCGCAGTCGCAAAGCGTTGCTGATGACGCTGACCGAGGACAGGGCCATCGCGGCGGCCGCGATCACGGGCGACAGCAGCAGGCCGAAGGCCGAGGTACAAGACGCCGGCGGCGACCGGTATGCCGGCAACGTTGTACATGAAGGCGAACACGAGGTTCTGCCGGATGTTCGCTACGGTCGCTCGGGACAGCTGTCGGGCCCGGACGATGCCGGTGAGGTCGCCCTTGAGCAGGGTCACGCCGGCGCTCTCGATGGCCACATCTGTGCCCGAGCCCATGGCGAGCCCGACGTCGGCGGCGGCGATTGCGGGGCGTCATTGACGCCGTCACCGGCCATGGCGACCACCCGCCCTTGGTGGCGAAGCTGCTCGACGATGTCGCCCTTGTGGTCGGGGAGCACCTCGGACTCGACACGGTCGATGCCCAGCCGGCTGGCGATGGCTTCGGCGGTCACCCGGTTGTCACCGGTCAGCATGACCTTCACCGAGTCGGCGATTGCGAAGATCCCGGCGACGGTTCCGTCCACACCGACGAAGATCGCCGTGGCGCCGTCACCACGCACGCGGTTGGCCTCAGTGCTGAGTGAGCCGGTGTCCATCCCGTGGTCGCGCAGGAATCCCGCGCTGCCGAGAACCACGCGCCGACCCTCCACGGCGCCGATCACTCCCCTGCTGGCGGGGGCGCCGAAGTCGGTGACCGAGGGGACGGTATGACCTGCCTGTTCGGCCGCAGCGACGACGGCATCAGCCAGCGGGTGTTCCAACGCGCTCGACACCGGCGGCCAGCCGCAGGATGTCGTCAGTGTCGAAGCCGGTGGACGGCGGGATGCGAGCACTGACGACACGAACCAGGCGGACGCCCGGTCGGCGAGGCGTTGGATCGATGCGTGGGAGCGTTGTGCCGCAGCTTCACCATGGCGACGATGCGCGCGAGCGTCGTGTCCCGGCCGACCTTGTCGGCGCGGACTATCTTGGAGCCGGTCTAATCGAGCGGGCCACACGAGATCTGGAACGGGATGACGACCCGGTAACCCACGCTCAGGTTGCGCGACCGCCAACCTGAGCGCCCCTGGCCCAGCCGACGGCGCGCCCTCGTCGTCCCTCAGGCGACGCATCCGCGCGACGCTCGGGGACGGCGTACGGCAGCAACGGCCGGGTAGACCCGCCCGAGCCAGGACGTCCGCCGCCCACTGTCGAGAGGTGGCGTGACGGCACCGCTCAAGATCTGACATCAGCCACACCGTCTCCGCGAGATGGCGATCGCGCAGGTCGGTCGGCTGCCCGCATGCGCAGCCCCTGTCGCTCTTGCGGCGGCTGGATCCGATCCCGGTTGCAACGCGCACCAGGGCGGGCCACTGTGGGCAGGACCCCGGCCGGTCCGTGGTGTGCTCCACACGAGCTGTCACATCTCGGGTCGGCCCGCGAACCATGAACAAGGGAGACCATGATGGCTACCGGTGAAACCGGCTTCGACGACGTGTCATTCGACCTCGTCTCCGTGCAGTACCACGCCCTGAAGGCAGGCCACGACTACGGACAGTACGTCCGAGACGCCGAGAACGCAGGCCACGACGACATCGCCGCCTTCATCCGCGAGGTCATGGACCAGGACTCCGAGCGTGCTCGCAAGTGCCATGAATTCCTCCAGCGAACAACCACCACCAGCTGAGCCGCCTGACGCGACAGACGCCATTGGGGGTCGGAACTGATCCTGGCGAACCGAGGGGCGGGTGCGCCGCAAGGAAGGGTCGGCTCTAACACCGCCGTCAAAGCTGCTGTGCCACGGTGACCCAGCGTGTCGTGCTGCACCCGGCGGCGGATCTGATCGACGGCGTCGAAGCCGAGCCGGACGACATGGAACGCATCGAGCACCCGCACGGCGCCGGGCAGGGTGGTCCGCAGCGCGCTGGCATAGCCGCGGAACGGGTCCAACGCGGCCACGTCGATGCCGTCCCGCCAGACCTGGTCGCGGCCAGACACCCAACCAGACAACACCGTTGCGCTCCTGCCCTCGACGACGTCGAGGAGTCCGGCCCTGCCGTTGAGCGCCACGATCCCGGTCGCGAACACGGTGCCCGAGTGTGGTGTTGCGGCCAGGAACGCGGTCTCGCCCACACCCAGGGTGCGCACCCCGCCCAGCCGGGCGGGGTCGTCGACCAGCGGTCGCCGTACTCGCCGACCGCGGCCATGACCGTCGCCCAGCCGGCCCCCAGATCGGTCCCGACCGCGGCCACGGTGTGCCCGTCTTGGCCGACCCGGCGGCACGCCTCGCCGCGGGTCCGCTCGGTCAACGACGCCCGCGGTCGGATGTCGTCACTGGTCTCGGTCCATGTCTGCTTGAGGCACCACGACTCGTGACAACGCCAGATCCGCTTGACCCACACCAGCGTGACCGGTCTCCCCGCCGCGGGCAGATCTCGCACCCACGTGGGCGCGACCATCGCCCGCTACGCGGACGACTTCGTCATCCTCGTGCACGGCGCGGAAGCTGACGTCCATGCCCTGCGCAAGCAGATCGCGACCGTGCTGGCATCGATGGGTCTGCGTCTCACACCGACCAAGACATCGGTACGGCACATGAATGTCACGCTGAGCTCGAAACGCGCCGAGATGGGGAGCCCTCGGCCTGTGGGCCCCAAAAGCGCTCGGCACTCCGGGGCCACACCCACGCGCCGGGGTTGCCGGTGGCCCCATTCCGGACTGATCCGTGGTTACATCGCGATCATCTGGCGAGGAGGCCAAGGGTGCGTACCTACGACTTGGTCGTGCTGGGTGCAGGCAGCGGCAACATGCTGCTCGGACCCGACCTCGACCCCTTGCGGACTGCGGTCATCGAGTCTGGCCGCTTCGGCGGCACCTGTCTGAATCGTGGCTGCATCCCGTCGAAGATGCTTGTCGTTGCGGCCGATGCGGTACGAGCTGTGACTGAGGCGCAGCGGCTTGGCGTTCATACCACTCTCGACCGGGTCGACTGGCCGGCTATCCGAGCCCGCGTGTTCGATCGCATCGACCCTCTCCATGACCGCGCCCTCGAGTTCCGCCGCAGCAATGGAATCGATGTGTATCTCGAGGCGGCGCGCTTCGTCGCTCCTCGAGTGCTGCAGGTGGGCGATGATCAGTTGACCGCAGACCGGATCGTTGTGGCTGTCGGTTCTCGGCCCGTCATACCCGACATACCTGGGCTTGATGCCGTCGCCTACCACACCACCGACACCATCATGCGGATCGAGGAGATTCCCGAATCCCTGCTGGTAATCGGCGGCGGCTACGTCGCAGCCGAGCTCGGCCACGTGTTCGACGCGTTCGGCGCCAACGTCACGATCATTCAACGCGGTCCAAGTCTTCTCACAACCGAGGACGAACAGGTCTCGGCTCGGTTCACGGAGCTAGCCCAGAGCCGCCTGCGGGTGCTTGTGGACACCCACACGATCTCGGTCGAAGCTCGTGGGTCCGGGGTGGCGGTCACCGTTGAGCGGGATGGGCAAACTGAGCTGCTCGAGGCCGCCTTACTCCTAGTGGCGACGGGGCGCCGACCGAACACCGATCTCCTCGACGTTGCCGCCGGGCACCTGCAGGTCGACGAGCACGGACACCTCGTAGCGGACGACGCCTACCGGACATCAGTTCCCGGTGTGTGGGCACTTGGCGATGTCGCCAACCACTTTCAGCTCAAGCACATGGCCAACGCCGAGATGCGGGTCGTCCGCCACAACCTGACCCACGGGGATGCTCCCCGCCGGCTCAGCCACGGGGTGGTCCCTCATGCAGTCTTCGCCCACCCGCAGGTCGCCAGCGCGGGGCTCACCGAGCAGGAGGCGAGGCGAGGTGGGGTGGACTACGTCGTGGCCGTCCGTCCGTACGCCGACGTTGCCTACGGATGGGCGCTGGAAGACACGACCAGCTTCGTCAAGTTGTTGGCCGACCCGAAGAAGCGGACGCTGCTCGGCGTGCACATCATCGGGCCTCAGGCCGCGAGCCTCCTGCAGCCGCTGGTGCAGGCGATGATGCTCGGACAGACCGTCGACCAGTTGGCGCACGACGTCCTCTACGTGCACCCTGCCCTCCCTGAGGTTCTCGAGCAGGCACTCCTCGAGCTGGCCATGAACGCTCCCGACTCCGAACCCAAGCAACAACGCCCGGGCGCCGGACTAGGTGATGAGTTCAACCTGCCACCACCGCCCAGATGATCAACGGCGCCAACGCCTCCGTGGCGGAGTCGCGCTCACTGCCCAGCCGTCGATGTCACACCAGGGGCGGGACTGAGGTGTCGATCGGCACCTCGATGAGCGTGGGTCCGCCGTTGCGCAGAGCCTCGACGACGGCCTCGCGAACCGCCTCAGGCCCGTCGTCGACCCGGCTGCCCGGCACCCCGTACGACTGCGCGTACGCCGCGGTGTCGAGTCCCGGGATGTCGAGACCGGGATCGTTGCCGACCCGCTGGAAGTCGGCGTAAGCCTTGAGGATGTTGTACTCATCGTTTTTGAGCACCAGTGTTACGACCGACGCCTGGTGCTGCGCGGCAGTCCACAGCGCCTGGCCGGTGTACTGCAAGGAACCCTCGCCCACGACCGAGAGGACGGGGGTGTCGGGGTCGGCGATCGCCGCGCCGACCCCGGCGGGCAGACCGTACCCGAGGCCACCGTTGGGGGTGGTCAGGTAGCCGCAGGGGGCGTGGGTGAGTGGCACGTACGTGTGGAAGTCAGCAAGATTGGACGGCGACTCGTTCGTGATCCGCAGATGCTTTGGCAGCGCCGGCCCTAGCGCAGCGAACACTTCCGCCGCAGACGGCCGCGGCCCCCCAGCAGGCTCAGGTGCCGTCGGTCGAGCCCACTGCGGCGGCAGCGGACGGGTCGCCTCGGCGCCCGACCGTGCCTCGGCCGCAAGCGCCGCGAGAACAAGGCCCGGATCGCCGAACAGCGCGTCACCTAGCGGAGCGCGAGCGATCTCGTCGGGGTCGTCCGACACCATCACTAACTGCGTGCCGGCAGGGACTAGTCGGCTGGGTACGTAGGGGTAGCAGGTGAACACCGGAGCACCGATGACGGCGACGAAGTCGTGGCCGGCGAGCTGCTCGTTGATCAATCCGGCGCCGAAAGGCAAGTAGCCCGCGAACAACCGGTCGGTGCTGGGGAAGACGCTGCGCCCGCTGCTGGGAGCGGCGTAGACCGGGAGGTGCTGGCGCCGTGCGAGGGTGATGGCATCATCGCGGCCCCCCGCGGCGTCGGCCGTTAGGCCTAAGATCAGTGCGGGGTTGCGCGCCGCAGCAAGCCGATCGGCGAGGTCGCGAAGCGCGGCGGCCTCCGGAGCGGCTCGCGTTCCGACCGTGCGCGAGACGAGGTCGTCGACCGCCTCAGCTTCCATCTGCTCGGCATAGTCGTCTTGGGGCATGCTCACGAAGACCGGTCCCCGCGGTGGCGACATCGCCAGATGGGTAGCTCGGGCCAGGGCGGCCGGAAGATCCTGCGCCCGAGGAGGCTCGTAGGCGCACTTCACCGCCGGTCGAGGCAGCAGGGTCGGCTCGTCATTGACCAGCCAGTGCCTTGCAGTGAGCATCGCCCGCACCTGGTTCCCGGCGGTCACCACAAGAGGCGCGCGGCTGTCCCGCGCGGTGAGCAGTGCGCCCATCGCGTTGCCCACGCCGGGTGCTGTGTGCAGGTTGACCAGCACCGGAGATCCGGTGACTTGGGCGAACCCGTCCGCCATCGCGACGACGGCGCCTTCCTGCAGGCCAAGCACGTAGTGCATGTCAGACGGGAAGTCGGACAGGAACGGCAGCTCCGTGGAGCCCGGGTTGCCGAAGACGGTGGTCATGCCGAGTTCGCGGACCAGCCGCCAGAACTCGTTGTGGACAGTAGGCATATGACTCCCAGCGCGTGACTCGATCGGATCGAAAGAGTGCCGGGCCGGAGCGGGCGGCGACACGGAGTCGAGCCAACCAGCATCCGCGTACACGTCTCGGCTCCCGAACGCCGCCAGTATGACGCGTCGGGGACCATGCGACCGGGCGTAGGTCGTCGCATACGGGAGGTGACCTGTAGGTCACGGGATGTGGGGGGCTTCATCGGTATGGTGACCAGCAGTCCGGTGACGTGGCGTGGGTGAGTTTGACCAAGGGCAGTGGGCCGTTCGGTGCTACGCCGGCCGGGTCTTTCAACTTCGACCCACACGCACCCGAGCATGTCCTGTACGTGGAGCGCTGGCCGCGGCGGGTGCGGGTCGTCCTCGGCGGGAAGACGGTGGCGGACAGCACGGATGTCCGACTGTTGCACCCGCCGGCCCGGACGCCGACGTACCTGTTCCCCCGCGCGCATGTGCTTACCGAGCTGTTTGAGCCCAGCGACCGCCGCAGGTCTGATCCGGCGATGGGTGAGGGACCTACTGGACGGTTCAGGTCGGAGAGCGGCGGGCGGTGGACGCGGCCTACTCCTTCGAGCAGCCGCCGGAGACGGCAGTTGAGGTCGCGGGGTTGGTGGCCTTCGACTGGGACTCGATGGACGGGGTGTTCGAGGAGGACGAAGAAGTCTTCGTTCACCCGCGCGACCCCTACACCCGCATCGACGTGTCGAGGAGTTCCTGGCACGTGTGGGTGACGCTCGGGGAGACAGTCGTCGCCGCTCCAACCGGCCGCGGATGCTATTCGAGAGCGGCCTCCCCGTGCGCTTCTACCTGCCGCACGAGGACGTGCGCACGGATTTGCTCACCCCGAGCTACACGACGGGCCGCTGTCCGTACAAGGGCATCGCTCACTACTGGTCCCTACGAGACGACGACGATTCGAGCGCAACATCGTCTGGACCTACCCTGAACCGTTCCGCGACGCTGAAGCGGTCCGCGGGCTGTTGTGCTTCGTCGAGGAGCGGGTGCACCTCGACGTTGAAGCGGGTGCTTGACCTCCGACACCCCGAGCCGACGAATGACGGCGGCGGCAGCGCCGAACCTGGCTTCGGCACCGCAGAATGACCTACGTCTTGGTGGTGCGTGGCCCCACGGCAACGCCCGAGCCGAGCGACGGTTGCGGACTGCTGTGGACGACTCTGGACATCGGATCGGTCCCAGCCTCGGCCCACTGGGCTGCCACATAGGCTGCCCTCGGCTGCAAAGTTGGCTGCAACCGTCGCTCTCTGCTGACTACTGGATCAGATACAAACAGCCTCTGACCTGCACCGATGTGGGAGCCGCCTGTCGGAATCGAACCGACGACCTACGCATTACGAGTGCGAATCACGCGAGTCTGCGACCTGCGCCGATGTGCGCGACACGGCTGCTGACCTGCGATTACTCCGCTCAGTAGTTGCCGACGGTTCCCGTTGCTTGTTGACCTCTTGTGTCACCAGCGTGTCACGGGAGAGCAGCCGCCGGAGCCCCAAGGGCATCAGTGGGAACTGGCGGAGGGCACATGTGGTGCGGCGCTGGAGGTCTGCACGAGCCCGGCACGGCGGGGGCTCAGCCTCGCTGTACACGGTCTGGTCGAGCTCTTGGTGCGACGTGCGTAGCCAGCTCCGACCCCTTGGCTGGCTGGCGGTGGAGGTGGCGGTGGGATTTGAACTCTGACCATCGCCATAGCCGTCGGTGTCCCTTAGTGCCCCTCGGCCGACATTCGTGCTCAGCGGCGTCGGTGTTCGTGGCCCTCGGTGGCCCGCCGATACCGGCAGTGGCCGCGGTTCTGTGACCACTTCGGTGACCAGGGTCCCGGCGCCGGGGGTGCCGGGACATTCTCACCTCGTGCGCGTCGAGGATGCCGAGCGGCTGCTGACACCGCGCCAGGTGTACGCGGTCGTGGGTGTGACGAAGCCGGTTACCTTCCGCTGCATGGC
>JACCWP010000267.1 GCA_013697585.1 Nocardioidaceae bacterium | reverse complement strand
TCCGGGTCGGCCGCGCGCGCAGGATCCGCGGACTGGACCGGCGTCTGGGGGGCCCGCTCGTCGACCGCGACGTCGGTACGGGACCCGGCCAGCACCCGCAGGGCGTCGGGCAGCTCGCGCAGGTCCGTGGGGTCGACGAGAGCCAGCGGCAGCCGGTGGTGCACCCCGTCGCCCCCGACGACGAGCAACCGCCCGTCGCGCCGCGGCAGCCGCGAGGGGGTCAGTCGCACCGATGCCGTGTCGTCCCAGCGCAGCCCGATCCAGCGCCGGCCGTCGCGCAGCCGCACACCGGTCTGGTCGGCGACCAGCAGCGGGGTGCTGGCGTCCCACCAGCTGCCGAGGTGCAGCACCGCGACCGGCAGCAGCACCGCGCTCACCAGATAGCTGAGCGGGTCGCCGCCGGTGGTCGCGCGCACCGCGTAGGCGACGGCCACGGCGAGTGCGCCGGTGCCGACGAGCGCGAGCGCTCCCCTGCGGCGGTGCACGGTGACCCCGTCGTGCGGCTGCGGCCCAGGCTGGGGCCCTGTGCTCGGCCCTGTGCTCGGCTCTGTGCTCGGCCGCTTGTCGGGCCCGGTGCTGCGTGTGGTGTCGATCCGGTCGAGCAGACTCATGCG
This sequence comes from Nocardioidaceae bacterium, assembly GCA_013697585.1. Classification (GTDB taxonomy): domain Bacteria; phylum Actinomycetota; class Actinomycetes; order Propionibacteriales; family Nocardioidaceae; genus JACCWP01. The sequence goes on along the minus strand of JACCWP010000267.1, from coordinate 2,225 downwards.
TCCCCCTCGAGGGTGCTAAGGACTTGGTCGAGGTCGTCCGGCTTGATGAGCACGTCTCGGGCCTTCGAGCCCTCGCTCGGCCCGACCACCCCGCGGCTCTCCAAGATGTCCATCAGCCGCCCGGCCTTGGCGAACCCCACCCTGAGCTTGCGCTGCAGCATCGAGGTGGAACCGAACTGGGTCGTCACGACCAGCTCGGTGGCTTGCAGCACAAGGTCGAGATCATCGCCGATCTCGCCGTCGAGGTCGCGGGCGGCGGCCGCCGGCGCGGTCACGTCGTGGCGGTACGTCGGGGTCAGCTGAGCCTTGCAGTGGGCGACCACCGACCTGACCTCTGCCTCGGTGACCCAGGCGCCCTGCATCCGTACGGGCTTGCTGGTGCCCATAGGCAGGAACAGCCCGTCACCCTGGCCGACCAGCTTCTCGGCGCCAGGCTGGTCGAGGATCACCCGGCTGTCGGCCAGCGACGAGGTGGCGAACGACAGCCGGCTCGGCACGTTGGCCTTGATCAGGCCGGTGACGACGTCGACGCTGGGGCGCTGGGTGGCGAGCACCAGGTGGATGCCGGCCGCGCGGGCGAGCTGGGTGATCCGCACGATGGCGTCCTCGACGTCGCGTGGCGCGACCATCATCAGGTCGGCGAGCTCGTCCACGACGACCAGCAGGTAGGGGTAGGGCGCGAGAACGCGGTCCCCACCCGAGCCCTGTCCGGCCGGTGCCTGCACCTGGCCGGCCCGGACCGCCGTGTTGTAGTCGTCGACGTGACGGAAGCCGTACTCGGCGAGATCGTCATAGCGCAGGTCCATCTCGCGGACGACCCATGCCAGTGCCTCAGCGGCCTTCTTGGGACTGGTGATGATGGGGGTGATCAGGTGCGGGATGCCTTCGTAGGCGGTGAGCTCGACGCGCTTCGGGTCGACCAGCACCATCCGTACCTCGTCGGGGGTGGCGCGCATCAGCACCGAGGCGATCACCGTGTTGATGAAGCTCGACTTGCCCGAGCCGGTGGCTCCGGCGACCAGCAGGTGCGGTGTCTTGGTCAGGTTGGCAACCACCACACGGCCCTCGACGTCCTTGCCGAGCCCGGTGAGCAGCGGATGGTGGTCGCCGCGAGCGACGCGCGAGCGCAGCACGTCGCCTAGCGACACCATCTCCTTGTCAGCGTTGGGAATCTCGATTCCGATCGCGGACTTGCCCGGGATCGGCGACAGGATCCTCACGTCGGCGCTGGCGACGGCGTAGGCGATGTTGCGGCTGAGCGCGGTCACCTTCTCGACCTTGACCGCGAGGCCGAGCTCGACCTCGTACCGGGTGACCGTCGGGCCGCGGGTGTAGCCGGTGACCTGGGCGTCGATGCCGAACTGCTCCAGGACCTCGGTGAGCCGGCCCACGACCGCGTCGGACGCGGCGGACCGCTCGCGGTGCGGTGAGCCGGGCTTGAGCAGCTCGCTGTCCGGCAGGGTGTAGACCACGTCGCCCGACAGCGACAGCTGCTCGGCGCGAGTCGGCAGGGGCGTGTGCAACGGTGGTGTCGCGGGGTCGTCGTCGTCGGCCGCCTGTGGATCGGGCAGCGGCCCCGGCGGTGGTGGCGACATCGGCTCGTGCTCGTCGACAAGCGGGGTGTCGTACGGAGTGTCGAGCGCGTGCTCGTCGAGCGTCGTCGTGGCGTCGGTGCCGGTCCGGGCACCCAGACGGCGCAGCAGGAGCAGGTCGCGCGCGACCGCCAGTCGGTGCGGCACGGTGTGCAGCGGGGTGCCGGTCACGACGAGGGCACCGAACACGACCAGCAGCATCAACAGCGGGATGGCTACCACGGTGGTACGGAAGAGGTCGACGAGGACCGCGGACGTGAAGTAGCCGATGGCGCCGCCGGCCGCACGCATCGCGGCGGGGTCCTGGTCGGCGGGCCGGGGGACGCCGTGCGCGATGTGGACGAGGCCGAGGACGCCGAACGCGAGCGCGCTCCAACCGATCAGCTGGCGGCCGGGCGGGCCACCCTGGTCGGGGAGGCGCAGGGTGCGCCAAGCGACCGCGAGCAGCAGGACGGGCACCGCCCAGCCGAGCACGCCGACCGAGCCTGCGACGACGGTGCGGACGGTGTCCGCGACCGCTCCCGGCAGCTCCCACCACACGGCGGAGGCCACCACGACGGCAAGGCCGACCAGTGCGAGCCCGACCCCGTCGCGGCGGTGCTCGGGAGCCAGGTCCCGCGCGGTGGAACCGAT
>JACCWP010000265.1 GCA_013697585.1 Nocardioidaceae bacterium | reverse complement strand
GAGACGTACCCACAGTTGTCGTTCTGGATGTTGACGCGGGGATCGCCCGGCCACGGGGTCTTGCACACCGACTGCGAAGAGCCCCTTCGTCGGAGCTTTCCGAGGTAGTGCTCGCAGACCTTATGGAAGGGTCGTGATCCCCGACCTCCCAAGGGCATCAGATCAGTGCCTTGCCTCGGTCCTAGGCTCACACCCCGCGATGTACGCGGTCAGGAAGTGCACGGGCTCTGCTGCCCCTTAGGAATTGACCGTTCAGAAGCGTGGGCCACGGGCGGTCAGCTGGTTAACCGGTCGACTTCGGCCAGTAGATGTGAGACCTGGCCGGACACGCTGAAACGGTTGCGCGCATATTGGGCGGCGACCGGCCCGCGAGTGCTCTTCCAGTTGGCGGTGAGAGCCTGGTCGATCGCTTCGGCCAAGGACGCGGCGAGCGCGGTTGAATCGGTGGTCTCAGGAACCAGGGTGCCGACTTCAGAGGTGACGAAGTCACGTGGGCCACCTGAGTCGGCTCCGATGACGGGAGTTCCGCAGGCCATGCACTCGACGAAGACAAGGCCGAATGGTTCACGGTAAGACGGGAAGCAGCCGATGTCAGCACAGCTGAAGAGCAGCGCGAGCTCGTCCTGTGGCCGGGGCCCGAGGAAGTAGGTGCGGCGCAGCCCGAGATCGGTGGTCAGCATGTGCAGCTCGCGCTGGGCCTCGGCCGGTCCGGAACCGATCACAAACGTGATGATTCGGCGGTCATCCTGTTCATAGATCGCCGCAGCACGCAGCAGCACGTCCAGTCGCTTCCAGTCGGCGAACTTGCCGCAGAAGACCACGACTGCGTCAAACCCTTCCGGCGGCGTCACTGGTTCGGGCTCGCGATCGCTGCCCTCGAGAGGCTGTGTGAAGAACCGGGCCAGCACCGCAGTCCGGTCGGTGCCGTCGGGCGCCGGCAGGAAGATATCCTGGTTGTAGCCATTGGGGGAAAGTACGACTCGATCGCGCGGAAACTCGGGGAACACGTCGAGCAGCGCGTCCACCTGCTCGTTCGAGATCGCCGCGACCACGTCGACCCCATGTTCTGGATCGGCGTAGTCGAAAATCTTCTCGCGCCGCATGAAGGGCCAGAACCGCAACGGGAACTCCTCCGGCTCCTCTCCCCGCCGCTCGTTGTTGAACATCTTGAGCTCGGTGCCGTGCGCGAAGCACAGCACCGTCATCCGTGGCCGACCGGCCGCAACCCGCCTCCGGTTGACGTCACGCAACACCACCGCATTCATGAACGCGTGGTGCGCGATCGCGAGGCTGACCCGGTCGCCGGTCCGCGACTCGATCTCCTCCATCCAGTCTGCGACGGCATTCGTCAGCCGCAGCCGGTAGGCGTCTACCGCAGCCTCGTTCATCGAGTGCCAGCGATAGCTGCTGGTCGGAGACACCGACTCGCAGATGGGGATGTCGTGGTCGAGGGGGAAGACGTGCACGTCCCCGTCCTGAAATCGCTGGCGTCGCGAGGGGTACATCGAGTAAGCGCATACGCCCGGCAATGCGTTGTACGCGAGATGGTGCGCCTCATGCAAGATGCCGGAACCGGGCGCAAACTCGCCGCCTCGCTGCCAGTTATTGGTACCAAGCTGGAAGATCAATCGGTCGGACATCGGTCCATGCTACGGATCAGGCGCCCCTTCTTCCCGGCTCTGGGTCGGCACCCTGGCCCACTCGACGCCGTCCCAGTGCATTGCCAACATCCTGGAGAGCCGCCCCGCGCTCCTCCCAGCCCGCCGCCCACACATGATTGGCACTCACTGCGTCCACGCCCCTCGACGTCTCGCTCTGCAATCGAACGCCCCATCGCTGCCAGTCGCCGCTGCGGGCGATGACGCGTGTCTGATCTACCGAGCCCGCAACGGGCTCGCGAATATCCCGCCGAGGCGCAGACCGAGTTCTCGGGTGGGCGGCCGCTCTCGTTCAGTGCCCGACCCTGATGATCGCCACTGACGACCGGAGGAGTGGAGCCCCGACGAGTGCGCCGAGGTCGCGGCCGCGATGAAGGATGCCCCTTTCGCGGTCATCGCCGAGTCACGGGCCCTGGTCTCCGCGATGAAGGATGCCCCTTTCGCGGTCATCGCCGAGTCACGGGCCCTGGTCTCCTCGAATGCCACAAGAGCTCGCTCGCGTTGTGACGGACTTCTGGTTAGCGCAAGAGGTCGAGGAGCACCGCAACCTCGCCTGAGGGCGGCGTGAATGCCTCGTATGGCCACATCAGGAATCGTGCTTGGATTCAAGCGTCCTCAGCGGCGCGACGACCGGCTCGTCCAGCGGCCACCGCCCTTTCCGCACCCGCCACTCACCCGTTATGGCGCGTCCTTCTGGGTGGAGTTGACGTACCTGCTGCCGATTCAGTTAGACGCCGGCGACGTATGCGGTGAGGAAGTGGACTCCGTGACGGTCGAGGTTGCCCCGTGCGCGGTCGTAGTGCTCGGTGGTCCTTGGGTCGGCATGGCGCGCGAGGATCTGAGCGTCGCGGAGCGGAACGCCGGCGTCGAGGGCGTTGGTGATCGCCGCATGCCGGGGCGAGTGCG
>JACCWP010000263.1 GCA_013697585.1 Nocardioidaceae bacterium | reverse complement strand
GCCCAAGGATGGGGTCCTGTCCCAGCTGCTGCCACACAGCCAGCGGATCGGCACCGAGATCGAGCTGGGCAACCGCCGTGCGCAGCTCGCGTGCCAGCGGCCCGCGGACAGCAGCAGCAACTGTCGCAAGCGCTGGGCCGGGCGCCTTTCCCGCCGCGAGGCAGGCGACGAGCAGGTCAGCAGCCAGGGGAAGGTCCCGAGCGATCTCCTCGCGGCGCCGGCGGTCAACCGCCGACTCCGAACGATCGATCCATCGGTATGCAGCGATCGCGGCCACGCCAGCCAAGACCAGGCCCCCGGGGGGCGAGATCAGCTGCACGGCTGTGGCGCCGGCCACCAGGGCCCCGGTCACGGGGGATGCCCACCACCGACGACTCCTGATTGGAGCCGCCGCAGGTTTCGGTCGGGCCAGGCGGCAAGAGACTCGCGGTGGTAGGGCCAGCAACACGGCTCCGGAGCTCAGCAGTACCGCCGTGAGCACCGGGTCACACCTCTGCCTTGGCAGCGAGGTGCTCGACCCAGAACAACCCGGTCAGCGCGAGGACGGCGCCACCCGTCAAGCACAGCGCACCGAACATCGATCCGAACAACACCCCGAACGGATCGCCGCCGAGACCGACACCGAGCCCGGCGCCGAACAAGGGGAGCACCGCCAGCAACCTCGCCGTCGCCCGGGGCGGCCCCAAGGCACCGGCGACCTCCAGCCGGACGTCCTCATCGCTTCGCAAGGTCACCGAGAGCCGGTCGATGACGTCGGCCAGCCCGGCGCCCGAGCGATAGGCGACATCCCACCCGGCAGCGACCTGAGCGAAGGGTTCGGCGCCCGGACGCAGTGACATGGTCCGCAACGCCGCCGGGACATCGCCGCCCATCCGGGCCGTCGCGGCGACGGCTCCCATCTCGGCCCACTCCTGAGCTGTCTGTGTCAGCGCAGCAGCCGGCGGTTGGCCGGCTCGCAACTCCGCGACCAGGGCATCGCAGACGTCGACCGCCTGGGACCGGCGAGCCAGGCGCCGCGCCCGGTCGCGTCCCTGGGCGCGCAAGCGCAGGGCTGCGGCGCCCACACCCACGGCTACCAGCGCGATCAGCGCTAGATGGGGCCGGTGGACGGCAAGATAGAGGGTCACCGCCATCATCGACAGGGCGGCCACGGCGACGATGCCACTAGGGTGGCGCTGCCACCGAATCGAACGCTCCAGGCGGCGGCGTTGGGCCAACAACCCCCGCGGGCTGCTGCGCAGCCCGCATGCGACGGCGGCTGCCGCGGCGCCCGCCGCCACCACGATCGGCTCCATCAGGCGCTGCTCAGCAGTTGCTCGAGCCGGTCCGCCCCTGGTCCGCTTCGCGCCGCACCGCTGGGGTCGAACGAGACGCCGGATCGGCAACCGACCAGGCCGGAGGGGCCAGCCGCCAAGACGGCGATCTCGCTGACGAAACGCTGTCCACGAGGTGGTCGGGCGATGTGAACGACGACCTGAACGGCCGAGGCGAGCTGGCTGTGCACTGCATCCCGACTCAGCCCGGCCGCCACACCGAGAGCCTCCATCCGAGCCGGGACATCAGCCGCGGAGTTCGCGTGCAAGGTGCCACAACCACCGTCATGGCCGGTGTTGAGGGCAGCCAGCAGATCGACCACCTCGGCGCCGCGCACCTCGCCCACAATGAGCCGGTCTGGGCGCATCCGGAGGGCCTGCCGAACCAGGTCGCGGACCGTGATCGCGCCGGCTCCCTCGACGTTCGCCGGGCGTCCTTCCAGCCCGACGACGTGTGGGTGGTCCGGCCGCAACTCGCTGGCGTCCTCGACGACGACCAACCGTTCGCGGTTGTCCACAAGCCCGAGCAATCCGGCAAGCAGCGTGGTCTTCCCGCTGCCCGTACCGCCGGTGACCAGAAATGCTCGGCGGGAGGCGACCAGATCGGTGAGGAGGCGGCTGCCGGTCTCGGTCAGGGTGCCGCAGGCCAGGAGCTGTTCCATCGTGAAGGCCCGGCGCGCCGGGATCCGCAGCGACAACACGGTGCCCGGTCGTGCCACCGGTGCAAGGACGGCATGGAAGCGCGAACCATCGCGAAGCCGGACGTCGACGAACGGGCTGGCATCATCGAGGCGCCGACCGCCGGATGCAGCTAACCGCTGCGCCAGGCGCCGCACCTCGCCATCATCGGCGAAGCGAATCGCCGTTGTCTCCAGGCCGTTCCCGCGGTCGGCGAAGACGGCGTCAGGACCGTTGACCACCACGTCGGTCACTCCTGGCTCGGCCAGGACCGCATCCAGAGGACCGGCTCCCAGCATGCTTGTGCGCAACGCGTCGACGACGTCGAGGATGTGGGCGTCACCGAGTAGATGGCCCTCCGAGCGCAACGCTGCTGCCACCGAGGCCGGAGTGAGATCGCAATCCTCGTCCGCCAGACTTAGACGTACCCGATCGAGCAGGTCCGCGCTCACCGCGGTCACGATGGCACCCCGCCGAGGACGCTGAGGCTGGAGAGCAGGTCCGAACAGCAACCCACCAGCGGGCCACGGCGACGTTGGACCGGGCCGAGACCTTCGTCGAGGGACTCGGCGAGCCCACGCTCCGGTCGCATCTGAGCGAGCAGAGGCACCTGCAACGACTCGGCGCCCAGTTGGCCGTCGAGCCCGGACGGTCCAGGCCCTCGTACGACAAGGGAGATCTGGGTGGTCACCGACCGCAGCTGAGCCAGCACCCGGGTCGCAGCCGCGATCGCTCGTACCTCGGCCGGCAAGACCACCAGCGTCAACGTGGAGCGGGTCACCGCCTCCTCGGCAGCCGGGTCGAGGCGGCGCGGACAGTCGATCACGACAAGGTCATGACCGCGCTGCCCGGCCGAGAGCACCGAACGCATCGCCTCGACCGAGACCGGGGGCAGGTCCGCGCGGTCCCAGGCCAGCATCGACAACGATCCCATGCTCGGGAGTGCCTCGCGCAACGACCCCGCCCCCAGCCGACCGCTCGCCGAGGCCAGGTCCGACCAACGCAGCCCGGCGGCATCCTCGGTCCCGAGCACCATGTCAATCCCGCCGCCGAGCGGGTCGGTGTCGACCAAGAGGGTTCGGAGCCGACGATCCGCGGCTGTCAGGGCCAGCGCCGTGGCGAAGACCGATGCACCGGCGCCACCGCAGCCGCCGATAACGCTGATCGCCACCGCGGTCCTGGCCCCGCCGTCCGCGCACGCTCCGAACAGCTCGATCAGGGTGTCCTGCTGCCGAGGCAGTACGAGAACGTGCTCAGCACCCACTCCCACTGCGCGGACCCAGACTGAGGAGTCTTCGGCCAACGTAGTGACGACGACGATGCCGTCACGACGGGGCGCGTCTATCGCGGTGACGTCACGGGACAAGTCGTCGCCCACAACGACGACGCCGGCCGAGCCCCAGGCATGGCGGGCGGCACCCACGTCGCGGGCCACCTCCGGGGTGACACCGGCGGCGGCTGACAACCGCAGTAGGTGGTCGAGCAGG
>JACCWP010000165.1 GCA_013697585.1 Nocardioidaceae bacterium | reverse complement strand
GCCGTTGCATGGTGTGAGTTCGGCACGCCGGAGGAACTGCCGAACATCCACCACCGCAAGGAGTACGAAGCGGGGGTGGAGCGACTGCCGGACTACCGTCTGACGTGCATATTCATTGACAAGGCCTACCGCCGCAAGGGGATCTCTGCGATCGCTCTGCACGGCGCGCTCGACCTGATCGCACAGGCGGGCGGCGGGATCGTTGAGGGGTACCCGCAGGACACCTCCGATGGCAAGAGGGTCGGCGCCTCGTTCCTCTACAACGGCACTCGCTCCCTGTACGAGGGCGCCGGCTTTACGCACCAGCGGCGGAAGGGCAAGAACCACACGGTGATGAGACGGACACTTGCCCCAGATCTAGGTCCGCCTTTCCCGCAGTCGGCCACCTGATGTGTACATCTCAAGGCGGAATGATCCCCCGCCGGATCGCGGCGGTGTGACGCACGCCCATCCCGGCAGATCCGGACAGTCTGACGATTTCAGGAACGCGAGCGAGCCGAAACAGCCATGGCGGGGACTCACGAGCGGTGGCTCTCCGGTTGCGACCGTCATCATGTTGGCCTCTGCTAGCCGATGATCGCGATTCGCAGGTCGCGGCCCACCCGGATCTGATCGCGCTATCGGGGAGTCAAGACACAGAACTCATGGCCATCGGGATCGGCCATCACCACCCAGTTGACCTCGCCCTGGCCGATGTCGATTCGAGTCGCCCCGAGGGAGACGAGCCGGTCGACCTCCGCTTGCTGATCACCGTGGACAGGTGGAGCGAGGTCGAAATGCAGCCGGTTCTTCCCGGTCTTCGGCATCAGTGGCGGACCGCCCCAGGTGATCTTCGGACCGCCGCGCGGCGAGCGGATCGCGGTCTCTTGGTCCTGGTCCCAGACCAACGGCCAGCCCAGCGCTTCGCTCCAGAAGTACCCGACCTCCTGCGAACCGTCGCACGCAACCGCTCCGATGAATCCGCAGCCAGCAAGGAAGTTGTTGCCCGGCTCGATGACGCAGAACTCATTGCCCTCGGGGTCGGCGAGCACCACATGACCCTCCTCCGGACGTTGACCGACGTCGACGTGCCGGGCGCCGAGCCCGAGCGACGTCGCCACCGTCTGCTGCTGGACCTCGAGGGACCTACTCGTCAGATCGAAGTGCATCTGGTTCGGGCCGGACTTCTGCTCCTGGGTCGAAAAAAATTCGATCCGGAACCCGGTGTCATCGCTCGGCAGCAGCGCGACGCCGCCGTCGGGGTCGTCGGCCATCTCCCAACCCAAGACGCCGGCCCAAAAGCCCGCGAGACCGAACGGGTCGTTCGCATCGAAGCAGAGCGCATGAAGTTGAGAAGTCATCCCGCTCCGCATCTCCGATCCGCTGACTCACAGCCGCGGACAGGGCACGTCCTCCCTGCCCATGAGGAAAGCAACGCTAGGCGCCCGGGGACTGCCACGGCAACGCGAATGAGTTCAGAGGGCGACGCTCCCGCGCACGATCATGTGCTGTCGCCGCCCACCGAGACCTGGTCCTCCTCCAGGTTGATGTGTACCCGGCCAGCGCATCCGAGCACGGTCCCCCTGGCTGGCGACCTACGACGCCGGCTGCCACGACCCGGCCAGCCACTGCGCCAACCAGGCGTTGTGGCTGCCGGTCACTGGATCCTCGCCGACGCCGAGCGACCGGACGAACGCCCGCACCTCCGCTTCGGCGCCCCCTGGACGCCCGCGGCGGAGTTGGCCCGACGAAGCCGTACTCGGTGTCACCGACCTCGCCAGGTCGGGGCGGCATGCGCACAGGGCCGAACGGCGTAATCTGTTCACCCGACAGGAACTCGGCAGATGCGGACGCTGGGCCGAAGCCTGATCGCGGCGGTAAGACGCGCCCCGGCTGTGCCCGCTCGGCGCATAGTGCAACGCGGGCCTACCCGGCCCCGGAACGCTGTCATCGATTCGCCACCCGGAACGTCCGCAGTTCCCTCGCGGGGTCTGCGATGAGGCAGGCTGGTGGACGAGCCCGGATCCTGAGAAGACTCTCGTCGGTTGAACCCTCAACTGGCTGGTCCCGCGACGTACAGTCATGAGGATGACTCCGTTGCGGCGCTGGTGCGTTGTCGCCATCGGCACGCTGCTCCTCATGGCCGCACCGATCGCCCTGCACCTGGTGCCGGCCGTCGACAGCAACGTCAGCGCCGCGCGGCTGCTCGGCCAGGCGCGGGGTGCGGCGGGCCAAGCCTGGTCGGGGTACGTCGAGACCGAGGGGAGCCTGCAACTCCCGGACGCCGACCATTTCAGCGACGTGGGGGCACTGTTCGGGGAGCAGACCCGGATGCGCGCCTGGTGGCAGAGCGACGACCGCTGGCGGGTCGACCACCTTCTG
>JACCWP010000162.1 GCA_013697585.1 Nocardioidaceae bacterium | reverse complement strand
CGCGTACCACTGCTGGCCGCCGCCGCCCTGGCGCTGGTCCTCGGCGCCGCTGGTGGCTGGGTGCTCGGGCAGGCATCCGACGACCTGCCCACCGCGGCGTCACCCGCCGAACCGACCGGTCCGCCGGGAACACTGGGCGCGGTCGAGGCGATCGAGTTCGCCGAGCGACCAGGCTCCGTGCGACTCGAGGCGGCCGTGGTTGCGCACACCTGGGGCACCGAGACCCGGCTGGACGCGTTCACCGGGCTGGTGCCAGGCGACACCTACGACGTCGTTCTCGTGACGAGCGACGGTGGCCTGGTCGACGCCGGCTCGTTCACGGCCACCCGCGGCGAGATCGAGTGCCGGCTGATGGGCGCCGCCCTGCGACAGGACGTCGCCGCCATCGCCGTACGCACCCGAGCCGGCGCCGAGGTGATGCGCTCGGAGCTGCCCGCCGTGGAGGTGTCAGCGGCGTCCTGATCGCCGCAGCAGCAACGCCACCTACGGGCACGCTGACGTCACCCGTCGGCCGGGTGACTGTCCCGTGCGCGAGCGCCGAACCCGTGCTCCTCGTCGCCGCCTGCCCACCTCGGGATGGCAGCTGGTGCAGGAGGATGACGGCCCCGACGAGGTCGAGGTGGAGTTCCTGCAGGGCGACGAGGACGAGTGGCGCGTGCGCGTACGGTGCAACGACGGCACGATCGAGTCGGAGATCGACGACTGCGACCGTCGGCGACGCAGCGCGTTCGACTGCAGTCCAACCGACGCCGCCCGAGACGGGACGCCGCGATGGACGAGTTCACGCCGTACGGCACGTCTCACCGGCTGATCGCACTGCTGCTGGTCGTGGGTGTGGTCGCGCTGGTGGCGCTCGGTCGAACCCGCCGTGACACCGTCGCCGCCGATCGTGACGCCAGGGCGTTCGCCCTCCTGACCCTGGCGTTCGTGCTCCCGCTGCAGGTGGTGGCACTCACCCGGTCGGGATTCGACGTCGACCGCACGTTGCCGCTGCAGCTGTGCGACCTTGCCGCGTTCGTCGCGCCATTCGCGCTGTGGACCAGGCGCGCATGGGCGGTCGGGCTCACCTACTACTGGGGGCTGACGCTCACCACTCAGGCCGTCATCACCCCCGACCTGTCGGCCGACTTCCCCGACCCGGTGTTCGTGCTCTTCTGGGGCATGCACCTGCTCATCGTGTGGGCGGCGGTCTACCTCACCTGGGGGTTGGGGTTAGCTCCCGACTGGCACGGCTACCGGGCCACGGTCGCGGTCACGGTGGGATGGGCGATGTCGGTGTCCGTGTTCAACCTGGCCACCGGGTCCAACTACGGCTACCTCAACCGCAAGCCCGCGGCGGCCTCGATCCTCGACTACCTGGGTGACTGGCCGGTCTACGTGCTCGCCGAGATCGTCATCGTGCTCACCGTGTGGGCGCTCATGACCTGGCCGTGGGTTCGCTCGCGGACCGGCAACTAGGGTCACCCGGGTGCGGATCACCGACGTACGCCTCGACCGGCTCAGGCTCGACCTCGACCCGCCGTTCCGGGCGGCCTGGGACCCCGAGCCGCGGCGGCACTTCGACGCGACTCTGGTGCGGGTCGAGACCGACGCGGGACTGACCGGCGTCGGGTCGGGCGACACCATGGCGGGGTTCGAGGCGTTCCGGCACCTGTTCGTCGGGACCGACCCGTTGGCGATCGGCCGTCAGGTCCGGGTGATCGAGTCGATCAACTTCCACGCCGGCCGGTTCTGGCCGCTCGAGGCCGCCCTGTGGGACCTGCTGGGGCAGGCGGCGGGGCTGCCGGTGGCAGCCCTGCTCGGCGGCCACGCCCGGCGGCTGCCCGCGTACATGTCGACTGGCGTGCTCACGGTGCCACAACGTCGGGTGGAGGCGGTGCTGGCCGGACGGGAGCAGGGATTCCGGGCCGCCAAGATCCGCATCGCCGGTGACTCGGTCGACGAGGGCGTGGCAGCCGTCCGTGGCGTACGCGAGGCACTCGGCGACGACTTCACCGTGCTGGTCGACCTCAACCAGTCGTGGCGAATGGCCGGTGACGTCGACCCCGCGCTCGACATCAAGACGGTCACCCGCACGGTCGACCAGCTGGCCGATCTCGGCGTCGGCTGGGTCGAGGAGCCGCTGCCGTACGCCGATGTCGCGGGTCTGGCCCAGCTGCGCCGCGCGGCGCGTACCGCAATCGCAGGCGGCGAGATGCTCGCGACCTTCGACGACGCGTGGCGGCTGCTGGAGGCCGACGCCCTCGACGTCTTCCAGATGGACTGCGTGCTGTCGCTGGGCATCTCGGGCTGCCGGACGTTCGCCGAGCTGACCCACCATCGGCATCGCCAGTTCACCCCGCACACGTGGACAAACGGCCTCGGGGTGCTGGCCAACCTGCACCTGTCGGCGGGGGTCGGCGGCGGGCCATGGTTCGAGCTGCCCTACGACCCCGACGGCTGGACGCCCGAGCGGCGCGACTTCATGCTGGCCGAACCGATCCGGCCCGACCCCGACGGATACGTGACGGTGCCGGACGCGGCGGGTCTTGGTGCTGTGCTCGACGAGGACGCCATCGCGCGCTGGAGGGTGACGTGACAGGACTGCTCGACCGCACCCACGACGACTGGCTGGCCGCGGCGACCTCCCTCGTGCCCGAGGGCCGGATGTACGTCGACGGCGACTACCACGCCGCTGCGAGCGGCGAGACCTTCGAGTCCCGCAGCCCGCGAGACGGCGGCCTGGTGGCCCCGGTCGCCCGAGGTGACGCCGCCGACGTCGACCGAGCGGTGGCGGCCGCGCGCGCTGCCTTCGCCGACGGGCGGTGGCACCAGCGCTCGCCGCGCAGCCGGCAGCAGGTGCTACGCCGCTGGGCCGACCTGATCCGCGAGCACACCGAGGAGCTTGCGCTCCTCGAGACACTCGACATGGGCAAGCCGGTCGTCGAGTCCGTACGCCTCGACGTGACCGCCGCGGCCGGGTGCATCCAGTGGTACGCCGAGGCCTTGGACAAGATCTATGACGAGGTGGCGCCCACCGGCCCGCACCAGCTGGTGACGATCACCCGCGAGCCGCTGGGCGTGGTCGGCGCCGTCGTGCCATGGAACTACCCGCTGATCATCGCGTCGTGGAAGCTCGCCCCAGCGCTCGCCACCGGCAACTCGGTCGTGCTCAAGCCGGCCGAGCAGTCCTCGCTGTCCGCACTGCTGCTGGCCCGACTGGCGTCGGAGGCGGGCCTGCCCGACGGCGTGCTCGGCGTCGTGCCCGGCCTCGGCCCCGAGGCCGGGCAGGCGTTGGGCCGGCACGGCGACGTCGACAAGATCGCGTTCACCGGCTCGGGCGAGGTGGGTAAGGCATTCCTGCGGTACGCCGGCGAGTCCAACGGCAAGCAGGTGCAGCTCGAGGCGGGCGGCAAGTCGCCGCAGCTGGTGCTCGCCGACGCCGGTGACCTCGATGCGGTGGCCCAGTCGGTGGCTTGGGGCATCTGCTACAACGCGGGTCAGACCTGCAACGCCGGGTCCCGGCTGGTCGTCGACCGTGCGGTGCGCGACGAGCTGCTTGCCAAGGTGCTGGCGATCAACGCCACGTTCGTCGTCGGCGACCCGCTCGACCCGGCCACCACGATGGGCCCGATCGTCGACGAGGCTCAGCTGCGCCGAGTCCTCGGCTACGTCGACGCCGGCCGCGAGGACGGCGCGAAGGTGACCGGCGGCGAGCGGGTGCGCGTCGGCAGCGGAGGCTTCTTCGTGGAGCCGACCGTGCTCGACCAAGTGGCGAGCGGCAGCCGGGTCGCCCGCGAGGAGATCTTCGGGCCGGTGCTGGCAGTCCAGGAGTTCTCCGGCCTCGAGGAAGGTGTGGCGCTGGCCAACGCGACCGACTACGGGTTGGCCGCGTCGGTGTGGACGCGCGACATCGGCACCGCGCACCGGGTGGCCCGCCGGCTGCGGGCCGGCACCGTGTGGGTGAACACGTTCGATGCCACCGACGTGTTCGCGCCGTTTGGAGGTTTCAAGCAGTCGGGAGCCGGCCGGGACAAGTCGCTGCACGCGCTCACGGAGTACACCGGGCTCAAGACGACCTGGATCGACCTGTCGTGAGCGTCGTCCCATGACCGGGTTGGCGGCGACCACGATGAGCCTCGAACCGTCGGCACGAATCGAGTTCGGAGTCGGAGCGATCGCCCGGCTGCCGGAGTGCCTGGACGAGCTGGGCGCCGACCGCGTCTTCCTGGTCACCGACGTCGGCCTTCGGGCCGCCGGGGTGGTCGATCGCGTCGTCGGGCTGCTCGAGAGCAGCGGTCGCGCCGTGACGGTGCACGACGCGATCACACCCAACCCCGGTACGGCCACCCTCGACGCGGCCACTGCCGCCGTACGATCCGCGTGCTCGGCGGGCACCGCAGCTGGTTGCGCCGTCGTCGCCCTCGGCGGCGGGTCGGTGCTCGATGCGGCCAAGGGCATCGCCCTGCTCGGGACCAATTCTGCGACGGCGCGCGATCTCGCGGCCGGGACCGCGATGCGACCAGGCCTCTTGGTCGTGGCCGTGCCGACGACGGCCGGCACCGGAGCGGAGACCAACGGCTTCGGGGTGATCGAGGACGAGCGAGCGCACCGCAAGCTCTACGTCGGCGACGCGAGCGTGCGGCCGCGGGTCTGCGTGCTCGACCCCGAGCTGACCGTCGGGCTTCCGCGCGCAGCCACCGCGGCAACCGGCATCGACGCGCTGGTGCACGGCATCGAGTCGCTCGCGTCCCGCGGCGCCAACCCGGTCTCTGTCGCCTACGCGGCCGAAGCGGTGCGGCTGGTCAGCGGCAGCCTCGCGGCAGCGGTCGCGGACGGCGCCGACCTGGAGGCGAGGGCCCAGCTGCTGCTCGGCTCCCACCTGGCCGGGCGTGCGCTGTCCATCAGCGGACTCGGCCTGGTGCACGGGATCGCCCACGCGACCACCAGCCACACCGGCGCCGTCCACGGGGTCGCCCTGGCCGCGGTCCTGACCGAGGTGATGGAGCGCACCGCGGCGGTCGCCGGGCCGGCGTACGCGCGGGTGGC
>JACCWP010000200.1 GCA_013697585.1 Nocardioidaceae bacterium | reverse complement strand
CTATGTGGCCGAGCGCACCGAGCGCGACGACCGGGTGCGCGAGGTCCTCAAGGTCGCCGGCGAGCGGGGGCTCGGGATCGGCGAGGTATCGCGTGCCGAGCTCGATCGGCGCACCGACGGCGCCGTCCACCAGGGCCTCGCCGCCACGGTGCCGGCGTACGAGTACGCGCACCCCGACGACCTGCTGCAGCTGGCCAGCGACGCGGGGGAGGCGCCGCTGGTCGTGGCGCTCGACGGCGTGACGGACCCCCGCAACCTCGGCGCCGTGGTCCGGTCGGCCGCCGGGTTCGGCGCGCACGGCGTCGTGGTGCCCGAACGCCGGGCGGCGGGCATGACCGCGTCCGCGTGGAAGACCTCGGCTGGCGCGGCTGCCCGGCTCCCGGTCGCGCGAGCGACGAACCTGTCTCGCCAGCTGGTGGCCTACCAGCAAGCCGGGCTGATGGTCGCCGGGCTGGCTGCCGATGGCGACCTGCCGGTCGGTGAGCTCACCCTTGGCGACGGCCCGCTGGCGCTCGTGGTCGGTGGCGAGGGCGTCGGTCTGTCCAGGCTCGTGCGCGAGCAGTGCGACGTCACCGTGACGATCCCGATGGCGTCGGGTCTCGAGTCGCTCAACGCCGGAGTCGCCGCCGGCATCGCCCTCTACGAGATCGCCCGGCTCCGCCCACGGCTCCGCCCCGCCCGCCCCCCCACCCCGTGAGCCTGACGTCTCACCGCGGTTTCTCGGCGTGTCGCCTGCCGAACGTCAGGCTCAGCGGGGTTCCCAGGTCGAGCAAGGCGGGGCGCCAGGCATCTGGGCGCCAGGCATCTGGGCGCCAGGCATCTATCGGCGCTGCGCCCTAGGCGTCGATGGACGACATGTCGCCGTACCGGTCGCCGCTGACCGCGCCGACCGGCACCGCGGCCTCGATGCTCGCGAGGTCGGCGTCGTCGAGGCCGACTGCGGCAGCGCGGACGTTCTCCTCCAGGTACGTGACCCGCTTGGTCCCTGGGATCGGCACCACGTCCGAGCCCTGCGCGAGCACCCAGGCCAGCGCCAGCTGCCCCGGCGTCACGTCCTTGGCGGCCGCGAGCTCACGGATCTTCCCCACCAGCTTCAGGTTGGCCTCGAGGGCATCGCCCTCGAAGCGCGGGAACCGGCCCACCCGGCGCGAGTCCGACTCGGCCAGGGACTCCGGGCCGGTGATCGCACCGGTCAGCACCCCGCGCCCGAGCGGTGAGTACGGCACCAGCCCGATCCCGAGCTCACGCAACGTCGGCAGGATCTCGGCCTCGACGTCGCGCGTGAACAGCGAGTACTCGGTCTGCAACGCGGTGAGTGGATGGGTGGCGTGGGCACGGCGGATCGTGTCGGGGGACGCCTCTGACAGGCCGAGGTGACGTACCTTGCCGGCCTGCACCAGCCCCGCGAGGGCGCCGACGGTCTCCTCGATGGGGACGGACTGGTCGACCCGGTGCTGGTAGTACAGGTCGATGTGGTCGACGCCGAGCCGCTCGAGGCTGGCGTCGCAGGCGGACCGGACGTAGTCGGGACGGCCATTGATCCCGACCCAGCTCCCGTCGGGGCGCCGCTCGTTGCCGAACTTCGTGGCCAGCTGCACCTCGTCGCGCCGGCCGGCGATTGCCTTCCCCACGAGCTGCTCGTTGGTGAACGGGCCGTACATGTCGGCGGTGTCCAGGAAGGTCACGCCGAGGTCGAGTGCCCGGCGGATCGTGCTCAGGGCTTGGTTCTCGTCGGTGCTGCCGTAGAACTCCGACATCCCCATGCAGCCGAGGCCGAGGGCGGACACGGTCAACGGGGCCGTCGTGGCGAGGGTGCGGGTGCCGAGGGTCTGGTCGTGTCGAGTCATGATCGCGAGCCAACCGCTTTGAGCGCGCTCGAAGTCAAGGCGGGCTCAACCGGCGCGGGTCGTGAGCGTGTCGGCGTAGACGCCGATCTTGGCTTCGATGGCTCCGAGGTGTTCGGTCACCTCCGTGAGCCGCAGCAGCACCCGCTGACGGTGCGCCTCCAGCAGCGCGAGCCGCTCGCGCTCGTTGCCGTCGTCGGAGCGCACCAGGGCGGCGTACGCCCGGACCTGCTGGATCGGCATGCCGGTCGCGCGCAGGCAGGTGACCAGCTGCACCCACCGCAGGTCCTCGGGGCTGTACCGCCGGTGCCCCGACGGTGACCGGTCGACGGGTCGGAGCATCAAGCCGTCGCGCTCGTAGTAGCGCAGCGTGTGCGCGGTGAGGCCGACCTCGGCGGCGGCGTCGGCGATCGGCACGCTGGTGGTGAC
>JACCWP010000185.1 GCA_013697585.1 Nocardioidaceae bacterium | reverse complement strand
GGACATGGCCCGGAAGTCGACGACCTCGTCGGCGCCGCGGGTGGGCCGGACCTTCTGCCCGGCGCGCATCCTGTCCGCGAGGGCGCAGGTGCTGGCCGGGGTCTGCTCGTCGAAGAACTCCCAGTTGGCCATCACCACCGGGGCGTAGTCGCACGCGGCGTTGCACTCGACGTGCTCGAGGGTGATCGCGCCGTCCTCGGTCGTCTCGTCGTTGCCGACGTCGAGATGGTCCTTGAGTCGCTCGAAGATGAGGTCGCCGCCCATGACCGCGCACAGCGTGTTGGTACAGACTCCGACGTGGTAGTCACCGACCGGCCGGCGCTTGTACATGGTGTAGAACGTCGCCACCCCGGACACCTCGGCGGCGCTGATGCCGAGCACGTCAGCGCAGGTCTCGATCCCCTCCGGCGTCACGCAACCCTCGACGCTCTGCAGCAGGTGCAGCATCGGCAGCAGCGCCGAACGGCTCTGCGGGTAGCGCGCCGCGATCTCACGCAGCTCTGCCATGGTCGAGTCGCGAAAGCCCGGCCGCGATTCCCGCTCGGGCAGCGACGTCTGCATCTCGCTCACCTGTCCACCCCACCCATCACAGGGTCCAGGCTGGCGACGGCGACGATGACGTCTGCGACCTGGCCGCCCTCGCTCATCGCCGGAGCCGCTTGCAGGTTGACGAAGGACGGGTCACGGAAGTGCGCCCGGTAGGGGCGGGTGCCTCCGTCAGAGACCACATGACAGGCCAGCTCGCCGCGTGGCGACTCCACGACGCCGTACGCCTGGCCGGCCGGGACGCGGAATCCCTCGGTCACGAGCTTGAAGTGGTGGATGAGCGCCTCCATCGACTCGCCCATGATGTGGCGGATGTGGTCGAGGGAGTTGCCCATGCCGTCCGAGCCGACGGCCAGCTGCGCGGGCCAGCCGATCTTCTTGTCGCCGATCATGACCGGCTCGCCTTCCATGCCCTGCAGCCGCTGGGCGCACTGCTCGATGATGCGAAGCGACTGCCACATCTCCTCGACGCGGATGCGGAACCGGCCGTAGGCGTCGGCGGTGTCCCACGTGACGACGTCGAAGTCGTACTCCTCGTATCCGCCGTAGGGTTGCTTCTTGCGCAGGTCCCAGTCGTAGCCGGTGGAGCGCAGCACCGGGCCGGTGATGCCGAGTGCGAGACAGCCGGCGAGGTCGAGGTAGCCGACGTCAACCAGCCGTGCCTTGAAGATCGGGTTGGCGTTGCACAGCGCGGCATACTCCGGAAGGCGCTTCTTCATCAGCGAGACGAAGTCACCGACCTTGTCCAAAGCGCCATGCGGAAGGTCTTGTGACACGCCGCCGGGCCGGATGAAGGCGTGGTTCATGCGCAGGCCGGTGATGAGCTCGAACACGTCGAGGCACTGCTCGCGCTCACGGAACCCGATCGTCATGACCGTAAGGGCGCCGATCTCCAGACCGCCCGTTGCGATCGCTACCAGGTGCGACGAGATCCGGTTGAGCTCCATCAGCAGCACCCGCATGACGAGTGCCTTGTCAGGGATGTCGGCCTCGATGCCCAGCAGCCGCTCGACGCCTCGGGCGTAGGCCGCCTCGTAGTGGAAGGGCGCCAGGTAGTCCATCCGGGTGCAGAACGTGGTGCCCTGCACCCAGTTGCGGTACTCCATGTTCTTCTCGATGCCGGTGTGCAGGTAGCCGATCCCGCAACGGGCCTCGGTCACCGTCTCGCCCTCCAGCTCGAGGATCAACCGGAGGACACCATGCGTGGAGGGGTGCTGCGGTCCCATGTTGACCACGACCCGCTCGGAGTCGTGCTCGGCGGCGCCCGACACGACGGAGTCCCAGTCCTGGCCGGTCACCGTGAAGACCGGACCCGAGCGGTAGTCGGACTGCTGGGCGTAGGGGTCCGCGCGCTCGGCATCCTGCGTGCTGGTCATCAGCTGTAGGCCCTCCGCGTGTCAGGGGGCGGGATCGTGGCGCCCTTGTACTCCACCGGGATGCCGCCGAGCGGGTAGTCCTTCCGCTGCGGATGCCCCGGCCAGTCGTCGGGCATCATGATTCGCGTCAGCGCCGGATGGCCGTCGAAGATGATCCCAAAGAAGTCGTACGTCTCGCGCTCGTGCCAGTCGGCCGTCGGATAGACCGAGACCACCGACGGGATGTGCGGGTCTGCGTCAGGTACCGAGACCTCGAGTCGCAACCGACGGTTGTGCGTCATCGACAGCAAGTGGTAGACCGCGTGCAGCTCGCGGCCCCGATCGCCGGGATAGTGCACGCCGGACACGCCGCTGCAGAACTCGAACCGCAGCGCTGCGTCGTCGCGAAGCTGGCGGACGGTGGCGAGCAGATGCCCGCGGCGTACGTGCACCGTCATCTCGCCCCGATCGACGACAACCCGCTCGACGACGTCGCCGGTGCCGGTCTGGCGCAACCCGCTGGCGAGCTGGTCGGCCACCTCGTCGAACCAACCACCGAATGGCCGCTGGGTGGCGCCCGGCATGACGACTGGACGGCGCAACCCGCCGTAGCCGGAGGTGTCACCGGTGCCGTCGACTCCGAACATGCCCTCGCGGACACCGACCACCTCGAACGTGGCGGCGCCGCCCCCAGGGTCGACCGGGGCAACCGTGTTCTCCGGCATCTGCTCCCGGACGCCCAGGTCTCGCTCTGGACCCCGCGGAGTGGTTCCGGTCTCGGGCTCGTCCGGGCTGGTGCCGGCGTCATCGCTGCGGGTGCGCTCGTGCAAGCGCCGCTCGGCTTCCGAGTGACCGCCCTCCGACGAGTCGTCGGCTGGCGCCGTCACCTGAGCAGTCCCTGCTGCTGCGAGGTGGGGGATGCGACCAGCGCCTCCTGCTCGCGCTGCTCGATCTCGGCGACTCGATGCGGCCCGAGCTTCTCGTGCTTGATCTTGTCGTGCAGCTTGAGGATCGCGTCGATCAGCATCTCCGGCCGAGGGGGGCAACCGGGGAGATACATGTCGACGGGGACCACGTGGTCGACGCCCTGCACGATGGCGTAGTTGTTGAACATGCCGCCTGAGCTCGCGCACACGCCCATCGCCAGCACCCACTTGGGGTTGGCCATCTGGTCATAGATCTGGCGAAGCACGGGAGCCATCTTGTTGCTCACCCGGCCGGCGACGATCATCAGGTCTGCCTGGCGCGGTGACGCCCGAAACACCTCCATACCCCAGCGGGACGAGTCATAGCGCGGGCCACCGAAGGTCATCATCTCGATGGCGCAACACGCCAGACCGAAGGTCGCGGGCCACAACGATGCCTTGCGAAAGTAGCCGGCCACGGTCTCGACCGACGTCAGCAGCAACCCACTGGGGAGCTTCTCCTCCAAGCCCACGACGGTCTCCTCTCAGTCCCACTCGAGCCCGCCGCGACGCCAGACATAGGCGTACGCGACGAACACGGTGACGATGAACAACACCATCTCCACCAACCCGAACAGCGCCAGCGAGTCGAACGCCACGGCGTAGGGGTAGAGGAAGATGATCTCGATGTCGAAGACGATGAACAGCATCGCCGTGATGAAGTACTTGACCGGGAAGCGGCCGCCGCCGACGGGTTGTGGTGTCGGCTCGATACCGCACTCATACGAGTCGAGGCGCGCTCGGTTGTATCGCTTCGGCCCGGTCAGCCCGCTGACAGCCACCGAGAAGACGGCGAATCCCAGCCCGATCAGGCCGAGCACCAGCACCGGGACGTACGCGCTCAATGCGGGACCTCCCTGTCGGCCGGGCGGACGGGGCGACGTGCACCCCGGGGCGCAATCCTAGGAGCCCCGCCAGGGCTCGTTCCGAGCGGGTGCAGCTGCAGCGACGGCTGTGTCCCGACCGCTGTCATGCTGCCGGCGCGATCCGGCTCAGGGCGTTGATCGTGCGGTCCGTCACGTCGCCACGGCGGCTGTCGGTGAGGTTGGCCAGCAGCTTGAGAGCGAACCGCATCAGGGCGGGCCGCTTGAGGCCGTGCCTCGTCGCGGCCCGCATGACCTCGGGGTGGCCGATGAGCCGGACGAACGTGCGCCCGAGCGTGTAGTAGCCGCCGTACCGAGCGTCGAGCGCCGACGGGTAGGCCGCCAGGGCGCGGTCATGCTCAGCCGCGGGGCGTCCGAGCGCCTGGGCGATCACCTCCGCCGCCAGCTCGCCCGACTCCAGTGCGTAGGCGATCCCTTCGCCGTTGAACGGGTTGACCATGCCGCCGGCGTCTCCGACCAGCAGCAGGCCCCGGTCGTAGTGCGGCTTGCGGTTGAAGCCCATCGGCAACGCCGCCCCGCGAACGGGCTCGGTGCGGTTGACGTCGCGAAAGCCCCACTCGTCGGGGGTGTGGTCGAGCCAGCGCTGCAACAGGTCCTTGTAGTCAACCGATCGGAATGCCTTCGAGGTGTCGAGAATGCCCAGCCCGACGTTGCAGGTGCCGTCGCCGACACCGAAGATCCAGCCGTACCCGGGGAGCAGCCCGCCTTTGCCCGGCTCGCCGTCCCACAGCTCGAGCCACGACTCCAACCAGTCGTCATCGTGGCGTGGGCTGGTGTAGTAGGTGCGTACGGCGACGCCCATCGGGCGGTCCTCGCGGCGCTGGCGACCCATGGACAGCGCCAGCCGGGCGGAGTTGCCGTCGGCCGCCACCACCAGCGGAGCACGGAAGGTCCGCTCGGCGCGGCGGTCGGCGTCGAGCTCGCGGGCGCTCACGCCGACGACCCGGCCGGTGCGCTCGTCAAGCAGCGGAGCTGTCACCCGGGTGCGCTCGTGCAAGCGGGCTCCCGACTTCTGTGCGTGGCGGACGAGGATCTCGTCGAAGTCGGTGCGCGTGCGCACCAGCCCGTAGGCAGGGTAGTCGGCCAGGTCGGGCCAGGGCAGCTCGAGCTGGTAGCCGCCTCCGATGATGCGCAGACCCTGGTTGCGCACCCAGCCGGGCGCGTCCAGGTCGATGCCCATCCGCAGCAGCTGGCGTACCGCTCGAGGGGTCAGCCCGTCGCCGCAGACCTTCTCGCGAGGGAAGGCCGACTTGTCCAGCACGACCACGTCGACACCCGCCCGGGCGAGGTGGTGCGCGACCGCCGAGCCCGCCGGCCCGGCTCCGACGACGATGACGTCGGCGTCGGCTCCAGGCTCGATGGCTCCGGTGTGGGCGAGGCTGGTCATCGCGTCCTCGAGTGGGCGGCTCGTGGGCTCGTGAATGGTTTCACGATCTCGTCGCCGATCGTACGCCGCCCTCGCCCACCCCGCGAGCC
>JACCWP010000171.1 GCA_013697585.1 Nocardioidaceae bacterium | reverse complement strand
CACCTTCATCGTCTGCTGCGACGGACTGAAGGGACTGCCCGACTCGATTCGGGCCACCTGGCCGCTGGCCGACGTCCAGCTGTGCGTCGTGCACCTCGTGCGCTCGAGCCTGCGCTACACCTCAAAGAAGCACTGGGGGCAGGTGTGCCGGGAGATGCGCGAGATTTACACGGCGCCCACCATGGACGCTGCCCAAGCCCGCTTCGCCGAGTTCGCCGACGCCTGGCGGGACAGGTATCCGGCGATGATCGCCACCTGGGAACGAGCCTGGGACGAGTTCGTGCCGTTCCTCGCCTTCCCCATCGAACTCCGCCAGCTCGTATATACGACCAACGCCATCGAGAGGCTCAACGCCCGCTTCCGCAAAAGCATCCGTCACCGCGGCCACTTCCCCACCGAGCAGGCAGCATCGAAGGTCCTCTACCTCGTCGCCACCGAAAGGAGACCCAACCGGACCAACCCGAGCGGCAAGATCAACGGCTGGAAACAGATCTTGAACGCCCTGACCATCCACTACGGCGACCGCATCGAGGCCGCCCACTAAACCATGACCATCACGTCCAGTTACACAGACGATCGGACAGTCCCGGCCGACGATGGTGAGGTGCTCGGCTGGACCCGCCTGGCGAATGATCCCGAGACGTTGGTCGCGGAGGTGCTCAAGGCGGGTGAGGCGCCGGAGGTGGCGATCGAAGCGACTTACGGCTGGTATTGGGCGGTCGATGCGTTGCAGGCCGCTGGCGCCAACGTCCATCTCGTCGCTCCGTCGAAGCTCACCGCGTTTGAGGGACGCCGGGTCAAGAACGACCAACGCGACTGTCAAGTGCTCGGTGATCTGATGCGCGCGAAGATGCTGCCCGAAGCGTGGATCTCCACCCCCCAGGTGCGCGAATGGCGTGAGCTCGTGCGTTACCGGGCCAAGCTGGTCGGGATGCGCTCCGGGCTCAAGGCCCACGCCGTGTTGGCCAAGCACGGAATGGGGGTGCCGATGTCGGATCTGTTCGGTGTCGGCGGCCGACTGCTCGCCCACCTGTGCGAATCGACACCCGCTTCCACTCCGCCTACGGGCAACGCATCGAATCACTCGTCGTGCTCGTCGACGCCCTCACCGGCGAGATCGACGAGCTGGGCGACTCGATCGCCCACATGTTCCGGCATCATGCCGGCTACCATGCGATCCAGCAGCTCCCCGGGATCGGGCCGATCCTGGCCGCCGTGTTCGTCGCCGAGATCGGTGACGTGCACCGCTTCACCTCGGCCGCTCATCTCGCTTCGTGGTGCGGGCTGACGCCTCGCCACCGCGAGTCCGACACCACCGTGCGGCGCGGCCCGATCACCAAGCAGGGCTCCAAGCTGGTCCGCTGGGCGGCGATCGAAGCCGCCCAGAAACTGCGCCGCGACTCGTGGCTCCACGTCGAACGGGAACGTCTCGCCGAGCGTCGCAACAGCCGGGCGATCGCCAAGACCGCGATCGCCCGCAAGCTCATAACCCTCGTCTACTACGGCCTGTGCGACGGCGAGATCCGCTGCCTGCAACGAGCCGCATGACTACCACCCCCCGAGTTCCCGACCAGGATGCGCACGCGTTGTTTGTCATGACCCCCGCACGCGGCGTGGTCGTCCCCTTGATTGCGTCCACCTGATCGCTGCCGAAGAACACCACGCCCCTACCCGCGGGGCGCAGAGATGACCGACACCCCGGGACACCCCGGCGACGTCCCCGTGCAGCGCACACTTGGCGACGGCACCCAACCCGACAATCACAGCTCGATTCCCGAGCGCGATCCACCCGAGATGGCCCAGCCGCGCCCCTCACAAGGACTCGCCTACGGCGAGACCCCTCTTGACAAGCCCCGCTCCTTCAGAGATGCAAGCCATAGGAGCATCGTTCGGTGCGGCCTCCACTACGCGGTAGCGCGTCATTCGGTCGTGTCGTTCGGTACTCGTCGGCGTGCGGCAGGTCGAGCCGCAGTTGTGGCCGAACGCCGAGCGTCCTCGGACGCGTGGTATCGGGCATGGCCGCGCCTCGACGTGAGCGGGAGTAACGGCACTCCGATCGCGAGCTCGACGGGCCCGATCCGCGCGTTCTCGGACGTCGTTCCCGGACGCGTCCGGTACCGGCACTTATCCTCGATCCACCGATTGGCTTGGAGTGATCGCGGTGGCGGCTTCGGAACGCTCGGGTGGGTGGCTGAGTGTCGAATTTGGGGGTCGATGGCTCAGGGCGGCTTGTGGCGGGGCGTGGCAGGGTGTCGGGTGGCGGCGGGTTGTCGGGGTGTCAACGCTTGGTGACGTGGTGCGGTGCGCGTGACCGCTGGTTGTCGGCTATCAGGGAGCGAAAGCGAGGCCGCGTAGCTGCTGGAGGGCGAGGGTGAAGGTGTTGCGCCATGGCCACTGGGTGGGGAGCCGCAAGGTGGGGCGGCCGCCGCGGTTGACGAGTCGGCCGGGCATGGCGACGAGGCGGGTGCGGATGGTGCGGGCGACGGTCAGTTCGTCGTCGCCGCGGATGCCGCCGAGGATGGTGGTCCAGCGGATCATGTTGTGGGCGAGCACGGCGCATTGCAGCCACGCCGAGTTCGCTGAGAAGTTGCCGGATGGGACGTGTTCGAGTCCGGCGCCTTCTTTGAGGTCTTTGATCGCGAGTTCGAC
>JACCWP010000145.1 GCA_013697585.1 Nocardioidaceae bacterium | reverse complement strand
CAGCGTCCCAGAGTGGCTCGAAGGCCGGCTCGGCAGCGGCCAGCCGCGGTTCGACCAGGGCCAGCGCGTCCCGGTCGACCGAGACGCCGCCGGCGCGCAGCTTGACCAGGGCGTCGCTGGTCTGTCTGGCCAAGCCGGCGTGCTGCCAGACCCGGGCCGCAAGTCCGACGACGGCGGCCTCGTCCGGCTCCAGGGTGATCTCGGGTAGCTCGAACGCCGTCCGCCGGATCCGGTAGCCCGGCTCGTCGTCGAACAGTGCCTCGTGGCTGCCGACCTCAATCGGGATGCCGATCTCACGCAGCTCGTCCTTGTCCCGTTCGAACATCTTCTCGAAGGCGTCGTCGGTCTGGTCACGGTAGGCCTCGACGACCTTGCGGATGCGGCCCTTGGGCACGTAGCCACGCGTCACCAGCAGGCAGATGACAAGGTTCATCAGCCGTTCGGACTTGCGGGTCGACACGACTCGCGACGCTACCCGACCGGTCGAGCCGGCGGACCTAGCCGGCGGCCAGGATGTCGACGGAGAAGATCAGGTCGGCGTTCGGCCCGATGGCAGGGGGTTGTCCTGCCTCCCCGTAGGCGAGGTCGCTCGGGATCGCGAGGACGACGCGGCTGCCGACGCGTTGGCCGTCGAGACCCTGGTCCCACCCCGGGATCACGCCGTTGGTGCCGAGCTGGAAACCGAACGGCTGTCCCGTCGACCACGACTCGTCGAAGACCTCGCCGTCGGGATAGAGTTGACCCAGATAATGCACGGTGAGGGTCTGGCCAGGCTGCACCCTCGGCCCGTCCCCGACGATGATGGGCGCGGCGACGACCTCCTTGAGCTCCGCCGGCTCATCCCCCTCGGCCACGAACCGTTGCGGCTCACCCGACGCGTCGACCCGTAGCCTCGGCAGGTCGTCGGGTGCGGCGCGCGGCTGTCCCTCGGCCATCTCGGGGAGGTCGGTGACGCCTTCGATGTCGAGGACGAACACCAGGGTCTCGTTCGGCTGCACCCCGAACTGTGGGCTGCCCTCCGGGCCGAACGCGGCCGCAGGCGGTACCGCAAGAGCGACCCGGCTGCCGGCGGTCTGTCCCAACAGACCCGCGTAGAGGCCCGGCAGGATCCCGCCGTCCTGCATCTGAAAGACCTGCGGTTGCTCGCGCTCGTAGGTGCTGTCGAGGACCGTGCCTGAGCCGCCGTTGGCCAGCACGTAGGCGACGGTGACCTGGTCGCCTTCCTCGATCGCGCGCCCGTCCCCTTCTGCCAGCACCTGCGCCGTGGTCTCGGCGACGCTGAAGGGCGCCGCGATCTCGACCTTCGGACCCGGGCCGGAACCCTCGGTCACGGTGACGCCGGCCAGCTTCCCGGTGGCGACAGGGACCTCGCCGCTCGCGGGCTCGGTCGGCTCCGTTGTGGCCTCGGGCGGCGTGGTCGGGTCCGCCGCTGGGGTGTCGCCGCCACCGGAGTCGGTGCAGGCCGCCGCCAGCATGAGCATCGAGACGAGCAGCAAGACGGGCGGTCGGCGCATCATTCGAGCCTACCCGCGGCTGCACGACCTCCACCGCGATCCGCCGCCCGTCCGCCGCTCGTCCACGCCCGTCCACCGCCCGTCCACCGCCTCCGCCAGTTCCGGGGTTGATCGGGGCGGGAGGGGTGGGGTGCGGTGGGTCAGCTGACCGCGAGGATGTCGAACGAGAAGATCAGGTCGGAGTCGGGGGGGATCGCCGGTGGCTGGCCCTGCTTGCCGAAGGCGAGGTCGCTGGGGATCGCCACAATGACCCGGCTGCCCACGGTCTGCCCGACCAGGCCCTCGATGATGCCCTCCGGGAGCCCGCCCGGCTGCAGGGCGAAGGGCTGCGGAGTCCCTTCTGTCCAGGTCTCACCGAACACCTTGCCCTCTGGATAGATCTGGGCGACGTAGTGCGCCGTGGCCGTCTGGCCCGCCTCGACCTCCGGCCCTTCGCCGACGATGACCGCCGCGGCGACCAGCTTGTCCAGCGTCTTCGGTGTCTGCGGCGTCGCCTCGAAGCCGGTCGGGATTCCCTCGCGGTCGGTCTGCAGCTCGGGCAGCGTCCTGGGAGCGGACTGCTCTTCGCCCTCGGCCTCGGGCAACGGCTCGGGCGCGGCCTCGATCAGGTCCACGACGAAGACGAGGGTGTCGTCCGGCTCGATGCCTGCCTGCGGGTTGCCCTGAGCCCCGTAGCCTGCGTCGGGCGGGATCGCGACCGCGACCCGGCTTCCGTACGTCTGGCCGACCAGGCCGTCGAGGAACCCCTGGATGAGCCCGCCCGGCTCGAGTGGGAACGTCACCGGGTCCTCGCCACGGGCCCACGACGAGTCGAACTCCTTGCCGGTGCGGCCGTTGACGCCGAGGTACTGCAGCAGCGCGTCGTCACCTTGCTGCACCTCGTCGCCGTCGCCCTCGTCGAGCACCTCAGTCGTGGTCTCGTCGACGCTGAACGGAGGTTCGGCGATCGTCACCGTCGGCTGCTCGCCCAGCGCACCCGACACCTCGACACCGGGGAAGACCTCGCCACCCGTGTCGGACGACTCGGTCGGCTCGTCCTCGGCCGAGCCCTCGCTGTCGTCCGACCCGCAGCCGGTGGCCAGCAGGAGCACGCAAGCGAGCATCGACAAGACCATTCGGCGCATCGAGCGAGCCTACCCGCGGCCCCTCAGCCGATCACATGGACTCGATCAGCCGGTGTACGCGCTCGTCGTGGGACCGGAACGGGTCCTTGCACAAGACGGTGCGCTGCGCCTGGTCGTTGAGCTTGAGGTGCACCCAGTCGACGGTGAAGTCGCGGCGCCGCTCCTGGGCCCGCTTGATGAACTCGCCCCGGAGCCGGGCGCGGGTGGTCTGCGGAGGCACCGACTTGGCCCGGAAGATCGCGAGGTCGCAGGTGACGCGGGCGACCGCCCCGCGCTGCTGCAGCAGGTGGAAGAGGCCGCGCCCACGATGGATGTCGTGGTAGGCGAGGTCGAGCTGGGCGATTCGCGGATCACCCCAGCTGAGGCCGTGCCGTTCGCGATAGCGCTCGATCAGCGTGTACTTGATCACCCAGTCGAGCTCGCGCTCGACCAGCGACAGATCCCCCGACTCGACCGCCTTCAGCCCGCGCTCCCACAGGTCGAGCACCCGGCTGATCACCGGCGTCGCGAGGTCGCGCCGGTCGACGAAGTCGCGCGCCCGGGTGAGGTACTCGGCCTGGATCTCCAGGGCACTGGCCTCTCGCCCGTTGACCAGCCGCACCCTGCGTCGGCCGGTCATGTCGTGGGAGATCTCGCGGATGGCCCGAATCGGGTTCTCGAGGGTGAGGTCGCGCATCACCACGCCCTCTTCGACCATCCGCAAGACCAGGTCGGTGGCGGCGACCTTGAGCAGGGTGGTGGTCTCGCTCATGTTGGAGTCGCCGACGATCACGTGCAGCCGGCGGTAGCGTTCCGCGTCGGCGTGCGGTTCGTCGCGGGTGTTGATGATCGGACGGGACCGGGTCGTGGCGCTGGAGACGCCCTCCCAGATGTGCTCGGCTCGCTGGCTGACCGCGTAGACAGTGCCGCGCGGCGTTTGCAGCACCTTGCCCGCGCCGCACACGATCTGGCGGCTGACGAGGAACGGGATCAGCACGTCGGCCAGCCGGCCGAACTCGCCCTGCCGGGTCACCAGATAGTTCTCGTGGCAGCCGTAGGAGTTGCCGGCCGAGTCTGTGTTGTTCTTGAACAGGTAGACGTCACCGACGATGCCGTCGTCACGCAGCCGCCGCTCCGCGTCGACCACGAGCCCCTCGAGGATGCGCTCGCCTGCCTTGTCGTGGGCGACCAGCTCGGTGACGTCGTCACACTCGGGTGTCGCGTACTCGGGGTGGGAACCCACGTCGAGATAGAGCCGAGCACCGTTGCGCAGGAACACGTTGGAGCTGCGACCCCACGACACCACCCGGCGGAACAGGTAGCGGGCGACCTCGTCCGGAGACAGACGCCGCTGGCCCCGGAAGGTGCAGGTGACGCCGTACTCGTTCTCGATGCCGTAGATCCGGCGGTCCACGCTGCCCACCCTATGTGGCGTCTGCGCTGGTCGTAGGACCAACAGACGATGGCGGGCGACCCCTGCTGCGTCCCATCGTGGAGACATGACACCCTCCCGCCCGCTGGCCTCCGGACTCGCCGTCCAGCGGATCGGTGTCGTCGACCGCACCCAGGCCGCCCTCTGGGCCGAGCGCCAGGGCCTCGCCTGAGCCGGCCCTGCGGGGGTGCACCTTTCGCTGGCTTCCCAGCGAAAAGTGCGCTTCCCGGGCGTTGTTTCGCTAGGGAAGCGCACACAACGCCGGGGAGGTGCTGCCGGCGGCGGGGAGGTGCTGCCGGCGGCGGGCGTGTTCGGCCGGGAGTAGGCACGACGGGGTGGAGTGATCCGGGTGTTGGTGACCTCAGCTCAGCCGTCGGCGAGCGCGGCCGTCACCTCGCGCTCGGCAAGCCGGCGGAACTTGCGGAGCTGTGCGCGGGTGCGGTCGAGCACGGCCGCCTCCACGTGGTCGGCAACGATGGTGCGCGGCGCCTCGCTGTCGTGCCCGAGCGCGTCGACGGCCAACCGGACGGCGCCGGTGAGCGACAGACCCTCGCTGTAGTGCTCCTTCAGGTGCGCGATGACCTGCTCGGTCGCGCCCCCCATCACTGCGTAGCCGTGCTCGTCGGCCACTGAGCCGTCGTACGTGAGCCGATAGACCTGGTCGTCGGGCGGCAGCGCGGCCACCTCGGCGACGAAGATCTCGACCTCGTACGGCTTCTCTGCGCCGGAGGAGAAGATCGCGCCGAGGGTCTGGGCGTAGGCGTTGGCCAGCCCACGCCCGGTCACGTCTCGCCGGTCGTAGGAGTAGCCGCGCAGGTCGGCCAGCCGCACCCCGGCGATGCGGAGGTTCTCGAACTCGTTGTAGCGACCGACGGCGGCGAAGGCGACACGGTCGTAGATCTCGGAGATCTTGTGCAGTGCCCGGCTCTGGTTCTCGGCGACGAAGCAGATGCCGTCGGCGTACTGGACCACGACGACGCTGCGCCCGCGCCCGATGCCCTTGCGTGCGAAGTCGGCCCGGTCCTTCATCAGCTGCTCGGGCGAGACGTAGAACGGCGTGGTCACTGCGGTCCTCTCAGGCCAGGGGGGCCGACGGCCCGTCCGGGCTAGTCATGCGGCCGGCGATGACCTGGTCGGCGATGGCGGCAGTCTCGTCGTCGGAGTACTGCCGGTAGCCGGCGGCGGTGATGACGCCCACCATCGGGAAGATCCGCCGGGCGAGGTCGGGGCCGCCGGTGGCGGTGTCGTCGTCGGCTGCGTCGTACAGCCCCTGCAGCACGGCGGTGACCGCGTCGGTCTCGCTCATGCCCTCGCGGTAAAGCTTCTTGAGCGCGCCGCGGGCGAACGTGGACCCGGAACCGACGGAGTGGAACGTGCGCTCCTCGTTGCGGTTTCCGGTCACGTCGAACGCCACGATCCGGCCGGCACCGAGGTCGAGGTCGTACGCGGCGAACAGCGGCAGGACCGCGAGACCCTGCATAGCCATGCCCAGGTTGCCACGCAGGAGCGCCGCCAACCGGTTGGCCTTGCCGTCGGTCGAGAGCACCGCCCCCTCGATCTTCTCGTAGTGCTCCAGCTCGACCTGAAACAGCCTGGTCATCTCAACCGCGATACCGGCCGTGCCCGCGATGCCGACGCAGGAGTACTCGTCGGTGGGGAACACCTTCTGGATGTCGCGCTGTGCGATCACGTTGCCCATGGTGGCGCGCCGGTCACCGGCCATCACGACCCCGCCGGCGAAGGTCGCGGCGACGATGGTCGTGCCGTGGGCAACCCCGCTGAGCGAGCCGTCGGCGATAGGCGTGCCCGGCAGCTGGTCGGGCGCGTGCGAGGCCAGGAAGTCGACGAACGAGGACGAACCCGAAGCGCGGAACGCGTCCGGCAGCATCACTGCCCGCCCTTCTGGACGAAGCTGCGGACGAAGTCCTCGGCGTTCTCCTCGAGAACGTCGTCGATCTCGTCGAGGATGGCGTCGACGTCCTCGTCGAGCCGCTCCTTGCGCTCCGCGACGTCCGTCGAGTCGGCGGCGCCGGTCGCGACCTCGGGGGTCTCGTCGGTCTCGTCCGTGCGCTTGCCCGTGCGGTGCTGCTGACCGCCTTCGCGTGCCATCGCGTCACCCACCTTCGCTGTCGGTGCCGACCCTAGCCTCCGGCGGAGACGCGCGGCGTGGCCCGCGCTGGGGCACGTACGACGTGACCGGTAGTCGGTCGGTGCGGGGTGCCTGGCGGCAGCAGCTTCAACGGCTGGTGAGCGCGGCGAACAGCTGCTCGGCTGTGTCGCAGCGGTCGAGCAGCGCCCCGACGTGCTCCCGGGTGCCGCGTTGCGGCTCCATCGTCGGCACCCGCTGCAACGAGTCGCGGCCGGGCAGGTCGAAGATCACCGAGTCCCACGAGGCGGCGGCCACCTGCTCGGGATACTTCGCCAGGCAGCGACCCCGAAAGTAGGCCCGGGTGTCTTCCGGCGGGTCGCTAACCGCTGCTGTGACGGCCGCGTCGTCGACCAGCCGTTGCATGCGGCCGAGCCGCACCAGCCGGTGATAGAGCCCCTTGTCGGGTCGCACGTCGGCATACTGCAGGTCGACCAACGCCAGCTTGGGGTGGTCCCAGTCGAGGCGGTCTCGGTCGCGGTACGACTCCAGCAGCGCCAGCTTGGCGACCCAGTCGAGCTCGTCCTTGCACTGCATCGGGTCGGCCTCCAGCCGTCCAAGCACCGATTCCCAGCGCTCGAGAACCTCGCTGGTCTCGTCGTCGACGTCGCTGCCCAGCGTGCGATCGACGTGCTTCTTGGCGTGCTCGAGATATTCCCACTGGACCTGGACCGCCGTCATCCGCCGGCCGTCCTTGAGCCGCAGCAGGTGGGTCAGCGACGCGTCGTACGAGACGTCGCGCAACTCGCGGACCGGTCGCTCGAGCGCGAGATCACCGGGCAGGACCCGGTCCTCGATCATCTTCAACACCAACGATGTCGTTCCCAGCTTGAGGAAGGTGGAGATCTCGGCCAGGTTGGCGTCGCCGATGATCACGTGCAGCCGGCGGTACTTCTGCGGGTCGGCGTGTGGCTCGTCGCGGGTGTTGACCAGCGGCCGCTTGAGGGTCGTCTCGAGCCCAACCTCCACCTCGAAGTAGTCGGCTCGCTGGCTGATCTGGAATCCCGCCTCGCTGCCGTCCTGCCTGCGCCCGACGCGTCCCGCGCCGCAGACTGCCTGCCGGGTCACAAAGAACGGCACCAGGTGGGCAACGATGTCCCCGAACGCCGTGGCCCGGTCCATCAGGTAGTTCTCGTGCGCACCGTAGGACGCGCCCTTGTTGTCCACGTTGTTCTTGTAGAGCAGCATCGGCGGGTTGTTCGGCAGCCGCGACGCCAACGTCGCCGCGCGCAGCATGACCGCCTCACCGGCCTTGTCCCAGACGACGACGTCACGCGGGCCGGTGCACTCGGGGGTCGAGTACTCCGGGTGGGCGTGATCGACGTACAACCGGGCGCCGTTGGTGAGGATGACGTTCGCGAGGCCGAGGTCCTCGTCGGTCAGCTGGGTGCTGTCGGCCAGGTCGCGGGCGAGCTCGAAGCCGCGGGCGTCACGGAGCGGATTCTCCTCCTCGAAGTCCCAGCGAGCGCGCCGTGCGCGCGCGCCGGCGTTGGCCCAGGCGTTGACCACCTGGGTCGAGGCGAGCATCGGGTTGGCCGTCGGCTGCCCCTGGACGGAGATGCCGTACTCCACCTCGGTGCCCATGACGCGGCGCACACTCATGCCGGGCAGCCTACGGCGAGCGGTGCAATGCCAGGTTCCCGCGCGGTGCTGTGGCCCCCGATGAACCCCGTCAGCGGTGGGTACGCCTCGGAGCCGGTTGTGCCGGCGAGCAGTGTCGTTCCCAACCCGGCCGCGAGGTCTGGGAGCTCGAAGTCAGCCGAGCCGTTTGCCCAGGTGCACGCTGTGCTCGTCGTCGGCGTAGTGTCCGAACGGCTCGATGTCGGTGTAGCCGGCGGACCGGTAGAGCGCGATCGCCTCCGGCTGCGCCTGCCCGGTCTCGAGCACCATCTGGTCACAGCCGTCCTCGAGCGCCGTTCGCTCCAGCTCGGCCAGCAGAAACCGGGCGTGACCCCGACCTCGCGCCTCGGGCACGACGAACATCCGCTTGATCTCGGCCACCCGGCGCCCGGGCACGCGGCCGTCACGGGCTTCGTCGTGTCGGCGCCACCCACCCATCGCGACCGGCCGCCCGGCGGCGTACGCGACCAGGAACACACCCTCCCCTGGCACGAACATCGAGGTGCGCAGTGGTGTCGTGTCCTCGCCGCCGTACCGGCGCACATACTCCTGCTGCACCTGCGCCAGCAGCCGCAGCACGTCGGTGTCGTCGTAGCCAACCACGCGCAGGTCGGGCGCTCGCGGCATCACTCCCGGCGGGGCGGCGGTCGCTGCGAAGAACTCGTAGCCGGCGTTCACCCCGACGATCCCCACCCAAGCGACCACAAGTCCCGGCAGCCCGGCGACCCCCCCGGCGATCGCTGTGACCACGATGCCAGTGCCGAGCGAGACGATGGCGAGTGGGAAGACGCTCGCAGGTCAGGGGCCAGCTCGCGTCGCCACTCCCCTGACATCGCTACAGGTACTGGCCGGTGTTGGCGACGGTGTCGATCGACCGTCCGGGCTCGCTGCCTTCCTTGCCCGAGATCAGCGTTCGGATGAACACGATCCGCTCGCCCTTCTTGCCGGAGATTCGAGCCCAGTCGTCGGGGTTGGTGGTGTTGGGAAGATCCTCGTTCTCCTTGAACTCGTCGACGCAGGCCTGCAACAGGTGCGTCACCTGCAGGCCCTTCTGGCCAGTCTCGATGACCTGCTTGATGGCCATCTTCTTGGCCCGGTCGACGATGTTCTGGATCATGGCGCCGGAGTTGAAGTCCTTGAAGTAGAGGACCTCCTTGTCACCATTGGCGTAGGTCACCTCGAGGAAGCGGTTGGCCTCCGACTCGGTGTACATCCGCTCGACCGTGCGCTGGATCATGCCCGACACGCACGCCTGCCGGTCGGAGCCGAACTCGGCGAGGTCGTCGGCGTGCAGCGGCAGGTCTGCAACAAGGTACTTGCTGAAGATGTCGCGGGCCGACTCCACGTCGGGCCGCTCGATCTTGATCTTCACGTCCAGCCGGCCGGGTCGCAAGATGGCCGGGTCGATCATGTCCTCCCGGTTGGAAGCACCGATCACGATGACGTTCTCGAGCCCCTCGACGCCGTCGATCTCGCTGAGCAGCTGCGGCACGATCGTGTTCTCGACGTCGGACGAGACTCCGGAGCCGCGGGTACGGAACAGCGAGTCCATTTCGTCGAAGAACACGATGACCGGCGTCCCTTCGCTGGCCTTCTCGCGCGCCCGCTGAAACACCAGCCGGATGTGGCGCTCGGTCTCACCGACGTACTTGTTGAGCAGCTCGGGGCCCTTGATGTTGAGGAAGAAGCTCTTGCCCTCGTGGCCCTCACGGCCTGTCTTGGTGGCGACCTGCTTGGCCAGCGAGCTCGCCACCGCCTTGGCGATCAGCGTCTTGCCGCAGCCGGGCGGACCATACAGGAGGATGCCCTTGGGCGGTTTGAGCTGGTGCTCGGTGAACAGGTCGGGGTGCAGGTACGGCAGCTCGATGGCGTCGCGGATCTGCTCGATCTGGCCGCCGAGGCCACCGATGCTGGCGTAGTCGATATCGGGGACCTCCTCGAGGACCAGCTCCTCGACCTCCGACTTCGGCACCTTCTCGTAGACGTAGCCGGCCCGTGCGTCCAGCAGCAACGAGTCACCGGCGCGCAGCTTGACGTCGGACAGCGATGCCGCGATACGCACGACCCGCTCCTCGTCGGCGTGGCCGATCACGAGCACCCGCTCGGTGTCGGCCAGCACCTCCTTGAGCATGACGATCTCGCCGACGCTCTCGTAGCGGCAGGCGGCCACCACGTTGAGCGCCTCGTTGAGCATGACCTCCTGCCCGCGCGACAACTCCTCGGTCTCGACCGACGGGCTCACCGAGACCCGCATCTTGCGCCCGCCGGTGAACACGTCGACGGTGCCGTCCTCGTGGGTCTCGAGGTACGTCCCGTAGCCCGCGGGCGGCTGCGCCAGGCGGTCGACCTCCTCCTTCAGGGCGGTGATCTGGTCACGCGCGTCGCGCAGCGTCGAGACGAGCCGGTCGTTTTGAGCACTGACCGCCGACAGCCGCGCCTGGGTCTCGGTCAGCCGCGACTCGATCGCTCGCACGTCGCCCGGCGCGCCCGCCGCGCGGCGGCGCAGGTGGTCGACCTCGGCGCGCAGGTAGGCGACTTCGCTCGCCAGCTCGGCGGGCAAGCGAGTCTCATCGGCGTCGCTCACGACCGACCACCTCCAGGGCAACGACCCTACCCCGGCCCGGGGGCCCGTCGACGGTCCCGCGGCGGTCGTGTCTGGTTCGTCACGAAGCGCTGTCGTCGAGAGCCCGGGGGCCGGCGTAGTCCGGCCCGTAGGCACCCGGAGCGGGGCGCCGCTTGCGTACGGGGGGGCGGTGGCCGGGAGCCATCCTGCGCGCGGTCACCAGGAACGCGGTGTGGCCGACCATCGAGTGCTCGGGCCGGACCGCCAGGCCCTCGACGTGCCAGGAGCGCACCAGGCTCTCCCAGGCGTACGGCTCCGTGAAGGCCCCGTGGACCCGCAGCGTCTCGACCACGCGGCTCAGCTGGGTCGTGGTCGCGACGTAGGCGCACACGATTCCGCCCGGTGTCAACGCGTCGGCAACGACGTCGACGCACTCCCACGGCGCGAGCATGTCGAGCACGACCCGGTCGACGTCTCGATCGGCGGACCCAGGCAGTGCCTCGGCCAGGTCGGCGACTGTCAGCGACCACGCGGGGTGCCGGCCGCCGAAGAGCTGGGTGACGTTGCCGGTCGCGACCTCGGCGAAGTCGGCCCGCCGCTCGTACGACGAGACCCGGCCTTCGGCACCGACCGCGCGCAGCAGGTACGCCGTCAGCGACCCCGAGCCGGCACCTGCCTCGACGACGTGCGCGCCGGGAAAGATGTCGGCCGAGGCCACGATCTGCGCGCAGTCCTTGGGATAGATGACGGCGGCGCCGCGCGGCATGGACACGACGTACTCGCCCAGCAGCGGCCGGAAGGCCAGGTAGCCGGCACCCTTGCTGGACGCGACGACGACGCCCTCGGGGCCACCGATCAGCGCGTCGTGGTCGATCGAGCCCTTGGCGGTGAAGAACTGCTCTCCTGGCGCGAGCCGCACGTGGTGCCGTCTCCCCTTGGCATCGGTGAGGCGCACCCACTCGCCTGCGCGCAGCGGGCCGTGCTGCACCCCGGCCCAGGGGTCGCTCACCCGCGTGCTCCGGGCGTGGTGTGGACGGCCGCCTGGACGTCGGAGGTCGTCAGCACGCCATAGACCGTGCCGTCGGGTTCCATCAACACGTACTCGTTGGCAGGCGTCTGTCGCATGGCCTCCACCAGCGCCTCACCGATCAGGTCGGCCGGCAGCAGCAGCCCCGGCTCGAGCGTGCGGGCAAGTGCCCCGGCCCGCATCCACGGACGGCGCTCGGCCGGGGTCGCCTGCACTGCCCGCTCGTCGACGATGCCGACCGGGCGCCCGTCAGTGGCCAGGACGACCAGTCCACCCGCCTCCCGCTCCTGGGCGCGGCGCACCGCCTCGCCGAGCGGGAGCTCCTGCGGCACGCCGAGCGCACGGCGGGCCAGAGTTCGCGCCTGCAGCGCCGGGAACCGCGACTTGAACCGGGCCACCGTCAGCGCGTGCGACGCACCCTGCCAGAGGAACGCGGCCACCACCGCGGCCAGCGCCACGTCGACCACCTGCAGCTCGACATCGCTGGTGCGCGTCAGCAGCAGCGGATACCCGATCACGAGCACCGCGAGGATGCGACCACCCCAGGCGGCGACCACCGAGCCGGTGAGCGGTCGGCCGGTGGCGCCCCACACGGCGGCTTGCAGCACCCGGCCGCCGTCGAGCGGCAGGCCGGGCAGCAGGTTCAGCACGCCGATCACCAGGTTGGCTCCCGTGAGCATCTGGACGGTCAGCAGCAGTACACCGTCTGGCGCGATCGGGGTGACGGCCCAGCCGACGGCGGCCACGAGCAACGAGGTCAGCGGCCCCACCACCGCGATCGCGGCCTCGCGGCGGGCGGTCGTCGCCTCGCTCTCGATGGCGGTCGCTCCTCCGAGGAAGTGCAGCTCGATCGAGAGCACCCTCATGCCGAACGCCTTGGCTGCCACCGCGTGCGAGACCTCGTGCAGCAGCACGGACAGGTACAGCAGCACCGCAAAGGCAGCTCCGGCGACGTACGCGAGGTTGCCGAGCCCCGGAGCGGCCAGCTCGATCCGGGGGGCGACGAGGACGGCGATGACGGCCGCGACGACGAACCAGGACGGCCGGACGTGGACGGGAACGCCGACCACGGTGCCGAGGCTCACGACACCGGGCGGGCGCGCCGGGCGCGTACCGCCGCCGGAGCCGGCGTCGTCCACGCCTCCACGCTAGCGGGGTCACCTTCACTCCCCAGCCATGGCACGCTCCCTGGCCAGTCGGCACATCGTGCCGGCTCTTGTTGCGCTGGTATTCGCCGCTCCCCTGCTGTTCATGGTGGTTGGCTCACTGCGGCCGGCTGGCGAGCCGCCATCGGTCGACGTCGACCTGCTGCCGGACCAGCCCGCGTCTTCGTCAAGGCACCCGCCGCGTGCGCGGAGGGCTCGACGCTGTTGGCCGTGATCGGTCCGGCCGGAGGCCTGCCCTCGGTCGGCGGCTGACGCGTCAGCCTGGGGTTTCCTGGTCGAACAGATGGCAGGCCACGTGGGCCTGTCCGGACCGCACCAGCACCGGGTCGCGGTGGTCCCGGAAGTGCACTAGCACCTGATGGCCGTCATCGTCGATGTCGCGCACCCCACGCCACAGCGGCTCGTCAGGGGTGTCGGAACGCAGCCGTTCCAACAGCTGGCGCACGTTCGTGACGGACCCGCCCCGGCCCGGCCGCAGGACGGCGGTCTCCCGCATGTCGTTCAGGCTGTCGACGTCGCCCACGACAGCGCGCTCGCGCTCGTAGGCGTCGACGCCGACGCTGGCCCAGTGCGCCTCCAGCAGGTCGCGCAGGTCCCGCGGCTGCCAGCCGCACGGCTCGAAGGCGCGCGGGCACCGGGGGTGGAAGTGGCAGCCGCGGGGCGGGCTGGCGGCGTCCGGTATCTCACCACGAGGCAGGTCGCGGGGCACCGAGCGGCGCGGGTCCGGTTCGGGGATTGCGGCCAGCAACGCCTTGGTGTACGGGTGCCTGGGCTCGGCGAAGATCTCGGCTGTGGGTCCGATCTCGACGATCCGGCCGAGGTACATGATCGCGATCCGGTTGCAGAAGAACTTCGCGGTGGCCAGGTCGTGGGTGATGTAGACGTAGGTGAGGTCGAGCTCGTGCTTGAGCTCGAGCATCAGCTCGAGGATCTTGGCCCGGACGCTCATGTCCAGCATCGAGACCGGCTCGTCGGCCACGAGCAGCTCGGGGCCGAGGATGATGGCCCGGGCGATGACCGCCCGCTGCTTCTGACCGCCCGACAGGTCGCCCGGCAGCTTGTGCAGGAAGCGTTCGACCGGGCTCAGGCCGACCCGGTCCAGCGCGTCGCGTACCTGCTGTCGGGTCTCGGCGCCGGCCGGTGCGCCGTGGATGCGCAGCGGGTGCGCGAGGGCGGTCTCCAGGTCCATCGACGGGTTGAGGGAGGCGTGCGGGTCCTGGAAGACCATCTGGATCTTGCGCCGCAGCGGACGGAAGGCGCGCTCGCTCACGCCGGCGACCTCCTGGCCGCGATAGCGGATGCTGCCAGCTGTTGGCGCGACCAGGCCCATCAGGGCGCGGCCGAGCGTCGACTTGCCGCTGCCGGACTCGCCGACGACGCCCAGCACCTCGCCACGTGGGAGGTCGAAGCTCACCCCGTCGACGGCCTTGACCGAGCCGGCCTCGCGCCCCGCCAGCCGCTGGACGAAGTTGCCGTGGATCGCGAAGTGGACGGAGAGGTCGCGGACCGCGACCAGCGGCTCGCCGTCGGTCGTGCGCTTGGCAGCCGACTCGGGCGACCGGTCGATGTCAGGCTTCGTCGGCAACGCTGATCTCCTGTCGGGCCAGGGGTTCCCGCCCGCCATCGGGGATCCGGTCCTCGGGGCCGTGCAGCCAGCACGCCACCCGTTGCTGGCTCGACGGCCGCGTCTCCACGGGGTCGAGGTCGGCACAGACCTTCATGGCGTCCGGACACCGGGGGTGGAACGTGCACCCGGTCGGCGGCTCGACCA
Source organism: Nocardioidaceae bacterium (assembly GCA_013697585.1). Lineage (GTDB taxonomy): Bacteria > Actinomycetota > Actinomycetes > Propionibacteriales > Nocardioidaceae > JACCWP01. Next base: position 23,721 of record JACCWP010000145.1, on the reverse strand, counting down.
GGTCCGGCGGAGCGCCGGGGATGTAGTGCAGCCCGGTGGTGCGCAACGAGATCGTCGAGCGCAGCAGCTCCCGCGTGTACGGGTGCGCGGGCTCGGAGAAGACCTGCTTGGCGTCGCCCTCCTCGACGATGTGGCCGGCGTACATCACGGCCACCCGGTCGCACGCCTCGGCGACGATGCCCAGGTTGTGCGTGATCAGCAGCATCGCCGTGCCGAAGTTGTGTCGCAGGTCGTGCAGGATCCGAATGATCTGGGCCTCAACCAGCACGTCCAATGCCGTCGTCGGTTCGTCGGCGACGATGAACGCCGGCCGCAGCACGAGGGTCAGCGCGATCATGAGTCGCTGCCGCATCCCTCCGGAGAACTCGTGCGGGTAGTTGCGGTACCGGGTCGGGGGGATGCCCATGCGGCGCAGCACCTCGAGCGACCGCAGCCGCACCTCCTGCTTGTCGATGCCGGGCTCGTGCACCCGCAGGGTCTCCTCGAAGTGCTGCGAGATGCGCATCAGCGGGTTCAGCCTGGTCATCGGCTCCTGGAAGATCAGCCCGATCTCAGGCCCGCGCCGACCCTGCAGCTCCTTCTCGGACAGGGCGACCAGGTTCTCGCCGCGGAATCGGACCTCTCCGGCGGCCGTGGCGCTGGCCGGGAGCAGGCCCAGCACGCCGCGCCCGAGCGTCGACTTGCCGCAGCCGGACTCACCGACCAGGCCGAGCGTCTCGCCCGGCCGCAGGTCGAAGTCCACCCCGTCGACCGCACGCACCGCACCGCGCTCGGTCCCGTACCAGACTCGGAGGTCCCGCACAGACAGGACGTCGTTCCCGTGGGCTGTCGTGCTGTCGGTCACGAGCGGGCACCCTGGTCGGCGTCCGCGCGCGGCGGAATGTGCACCTTCTCGATGCGGCGCTTGCGCAGAGTGGGGTTGAGGGTGTCGTTGAGCCCCTCCCCGACCAGCGTGAGGGCGACGACGAAGAGCACGATCGCCATCCCCGGGAACACGCCGGTCCACCAGATGTCGGCAGCGACGTCGAGGACCGCCCGCTGCAGGTCGTAGCCCCACTCCGCACCCTCGGTCGGCTGGATGCCGTAGCCGAGGAAGCCGAGCCCGGCGAGAGTGAGCATCGCGTCGGCGGCGTTGAGCGTCGCGATCACCGGGACACTCTGGATGACGTTGCCGAACAGGTAGCGCGTGATCACGGTGCGCGGACGCGCGCCGAGCGCGCGCGCCGCCTCGACGTAGGTCGCCTCGCGGGCCGACAGCGTGCTGTTGCGCACCACTCGGAAGTACTGCGGCACATAGACCACGGTGATCGCCAGGGCGGCCGTGACCACGCCGCCGCCGATCGCGTCGGAGAGCAGGAAGGCGATGACGATGGCCAGCAGCAGGTAGGGAAACGCGAACAGCGCGTCGGCGATGAGAACCAGCACCCGGTCCACCCAGCCGCCGAAGTATCCGGAGATCAAGCCGAGCGGCACGCCGACCACCAGTGAGACGGCAACGGCGAGCGCGACGACCTCGACGGCAATACGGGCGCCGAACACCACCCGGGAGAACACGTCCTCGCTGCGCACCGAGGTGCCGAACCAGTGCTCGCCGGACGGTGCCCCCTGCTTGGGGAAAGGCCCGCCGTCACTCGTGGCGACCTGGTTGAAGTCGTACGGGGCGATCCACGGCGCCAGGACCGCGACCATGACGAACAGCATCGTCAGCGCCACGCCCGTCCAAAGCAACCATCGCGACAGTCCCTGCGCGTCGCGGAACGGCTTGAGGGCACGACCGAACCGGGACCGCCTGGTGCTCTGCTCGATCGCCGCGGTCCCGGCCATCAGTAGCGCACCCGCGGATCGATCATCGCGTTGACCAGGTCGATCAGGATGCTGATGACGACCACGACCAGCGCGAACACCGTGATGATCCCCTGCACCGCGATGTAGTCCCGCTCGTTGAGGTAGGCGATCAACTCGCTGCCCAGCCCGGGCCAGTCGAAGGTCAGCTCGGTCAACACTGCGCCGGACAGCAGCAGCGCGACCTGCAGCCCGAACACGGTGATCACCGGGACCAGGGCGTTGCGGAAGGCGTGCCGCACCACCACGGAGCGCTCACCGATCCCCCGTGCCCTGGCGGCTTCGATGTAGTCGCCCTGCAAGGCCTGCATCAGGTTCACCCGAGTCAGCCGCAGGAAGACGCCGGTGACCAGCAGCCCCAGCGTCGCCGCCGGCAGGACCAGGTGCAGCAGCGCGTCCTGGAACGCCGCGGTGTCGCCTGCGATGAGTGAGTCGATCAGCAGGATGTGCGTGACCTCGTCGACGAACGTGATCGGGTCGGCCTCACCCGTCGTGGGTAGCCACCCCAGGATGCTGCCGAACAGCAGCTGCGCCAGCAGCCCCACGAAGAACACCGGAGCGGCGTACGTGAGGATGCCGAAGATCCGCAGCGACCCGTCGATGGCGGTGTCGCGGTATCGCCCGGCGAGCAGTCCGAGCGGCAGCCCCAGGCCGACCGCCACGAGCAGGGCCGCCAGGGTGAGGGTGAGCGTAGCGCCCCCGCTGTCGATGATCACGTCGCTGACTGGGCGGTTGTCGGTGATCGTCTCGCCGAAGTCGAGCGTCGCGACCTGCCCCAGGTACTCGAAGTACTGGACGACCAGCGACTCGTCCAAGCCCGCGTCGGCCCGGATCTGGGCGATCTGGTCCGGTGGGAGGCGTCCACCCACTGCGCTCTGCACCGGGTCTCCCGGTGCGACCCGCATCAGCAGGAACACCATGGTGAGCAGGATCAGCACCATCGGCAGCGTGAGTGCGATACGGGACAGCGCGTACGTGCGCAGCGAGCCGCCCGATCGAGCCATCAGCCCGGCTGTCCTCTCCTAGGCGACGGTCCCCGTCGAAGCCGCGAACCGAGGGCGCCGGCGCCCCGCCGGCGCCCCGCGGAACGCTACCGCTTCCGGGTCAGGACTTGCTGATCATCCACATTCGGAAGGAGAACGACGGGTCGAAGGTGTCCTCGACGCCGCTCACTCCCTCGACCACGGCGGAGACCTGCTTGCCCTGCCAGATCGGGATGGTCGGGACCTCCTCGGCCGCGATCTGCTGGATTTCGGTGTACGCCTGCTCGCGCTCGGCCGAGTCGGTGCTCGCCCGTGCCTGGGCCACCAGCTGGTTGATGCGGTCGTTGCTGTAGTGGCTGTTGTAGAAGTCGTCGACGAAGAAAGGTGCGGTGTAGTTGTCGGCGTCGGGGAAGTCGGGGAACCAGCCGAGCTGGAACACCGGGTACTGGTCCTGGGCTGACACCTCGCTGTACTGGTTCCACTCCGCCGACTGCAAGCTGACGTCGAACAGTCCCCCGGCCTCGAACTGGCGCTCGAGCTCGGCGTACTCGTCGGCCGAGACCGAGCCGTAGTGGGTCGGTGTCCACCACAGCTCCACCTCGACGGGCGTGTCGACACCGGCGTCCTGCAACGTCTGCGCGGCCCGGTCCGGGTCAGGCACCTCGCCGTACTCGTCGGCGAAGGCCTGGGTCGCGAACTGCAGCCCCTGCGGGACCATCGAGTACAGCGGCTCCACGGTGCCGTTGTAGACGCTGTCCACGATCGCCTGCCGGTCGACGAGCGAGGCCATCGCCTGCCTGGCCGCCATCTCCTGGCCAGGTTCGAGGTCGGTGTTGAAGACGATGTAGCGGATCTCGCTGCCCTCGCCCTGGACGATCTCCACCCCGTCAGCCTCGCTCAGGCTCTCGACCGTCGTCGGGCTGAGGCTGCGGTAGGCGACGTCCACCTCGGCGTTCTCCACTGCGAGGCTCAGCGCCGACTCCTGCGGGAAGTACGACATCACCGCGCCGCCGTTGCTGACCTCCGCCGGGCCGGCGTACTCCTCGAACGGCACCATCTGGGCCGCCTCGCCGTCCTGGTACGACTCCATCGTGTACGGGCCCGAGCCCACGATCTCGCCGTTGGCGGCCAGCTCGTCGGCGGGGTAGGTGTCGGAGTCGGACGGCACGATCGCCGCCTGGGTGGTCGTCAGCCGGAACGGCCAGGTGGCGTCGGGCTCCTTGAGCTGCATCGTTACCTCGAGGTTGCCGCTCGCCTCGACGCTCTCGAGGTTCTCCGGGGTCAGCAGGGTGTACCCGCCGCTGACGTCCTTGATCCCGAGCAGCCGGTCGAAGGAGAACACGACATCCTCGGCGGTCAGCTCGCTGCCGTCGTGGAACGTCAGCCCCTCCTTCAACGTGCAGACGTACGTGGTGCCCTCCTGGTCGGAGAAGTCGCAGGACTCGGCCGCATCCGGCTCCGGCGTGCTGCCGCCGGCCTCGATCGCCAGCAGGGTCTGGTAGGTGTTCAGGATCAGCGTCCCCGAACCGAGGTCGTACTGGCCGGCGGGGTCGGTGGAGGTGACCGTGTCGGTCGTACCGACCACGACGGGTTCGTCGCTGGTGCCGGACGCGGTCGTCCCACCCTCGTCGTCGCCTCCGCAGGCGGCCAGCGTTCCCACCAGGACTCCGACACCGGCCAGGGCCGTCAGCTTGGTTCTGCGCACCACGTCGCTCACCTCTTGGGTCGTCCGAACAAGGATGCCTGCCCGCGTGGGGACCCTAGCCAGATCGGGGTCGAATGAGAAACACCATCGGGTCACGAGTGAGTCACGGGCATCAGCGGGCGTTGTAGTAGGTCGCCTCGGGGTGGTGCACGATCAGGGCGTCGGTCGACTGCTCGGGGTGCAGCTGCAGCTCCTCACTGAGCGTCACCCCGATCCGTTCGGGTTGCAGCAGTCGCACGACGGTGGCCCGGTCGGCGAGGTCGGGGCAGGCGGGGTAGCCGAACGAGTACCGCTCCCCCGAGTAGCCCTGCTTGAGGATCGCGCTCAAGGTCGACGCGTCGCCGGCGGCGACGCCGAGCTCGGCGCGGACCCGGGCATGCCAGTACTCCGCCAGTGCCTCGGTCAGCTGCACCGACAGGCCGTGCAGCTCGAGGTAGTCCCGGTAGGCGTCGCGGGCGAACAGGTCGGCGGTGACCTGGCTGACCCGCGACCCGACCGTCACCAGGTGGAACGCGACCACGTCGAGCTCGCCGGCATCCTTGGGGCGGAAATAGTCGGCCAGGCACAGGAAGCGGTCGCGGCGCTGCCGCGGAAACGTGAACCGGGCGATCTCACCGCTGTGCGTCTGCGGGTCGAGCACCACCAGGTCGTCGCCCTCCGACCAGCACGGCCAGTAGCCGTAGACGACCGCCGGCTCCAGGACCTGCTCGGTCAGCACCCGGTCCAGCCACATCCGCAGCCGGGGCCGCCCCTCGGTCTCGACCAGCTCCTCGTACGACGGACCGTCCGCTCCCCGCGACCCGCGCAGCCCCCACTGGCCCATGAACGTCGCGCGTTCGTCGAGCCACTCCGCCACCTCCGCCAGGCCGACACCCTTCACCACCCGGGACCCCCAGAACGGCGGGACGGGCACCGGGTTGTCCACGCTCACGTCTGATCGGTTCGGAACCTCCACCTGCCCGGCGTCGGCGTGCGCCGACGTCCGCACCCGGCGCTTGCGCAGGGCGGGCAGCTGGGCACCCGGCACCCCGCGGCGGTGTGCGACCAGGGCGTCCATCAACCGCAAGCCCTCGAAGGCGTCCCGGGCGTAGCGCACCTCGCCCTCGTACAGCTCGGCGAGATCCTCCTCGACGAACGCGCGCGTCAGCGCCGCACCGCCGAGGATGACCGGCCACCGCGAGCCCTCCTCGCGGGAGTTCAGCTCCTCGAGGTTCTCCCGCATCACCACCGTGCTCTTGACCAGCAGGCCGGACATGCCGATCACGTCGGCGTCGTGCTCATGTGCGGCATCAAGGATCGCGCTCACCGGCTGCTTGATGCCCAGGTTGACCACCGTGTAGCCGTTGTTGGTGAGGATGATGTCGACGAGGTTCTTGCCGATGTCGTGCACGTCGCCCTTGACGGTCGCCAGCACGATCGTGCCCTTGCCCTGCTCGTCGGTCTGTTCCATGTGCGGCTCGAGGTAGGCGACCGCCGCCTTCATCACCTCCGCCGACTGCAAGACGAACGGCAGCTGCATCTGACCAGACCCGAACAGCTCACCGACCTCCTTCATGCCAGACAGCAGGTCGGTGTTGACGATGTCGAGCGCCGGCCGCTCACTGGCGAGCGCCTCGTCGAGGTCGGCCATGAGGCCCTTGTGCGCGGCATCGACGATGCGCCGCTGGAGCCGCTCGGCGAGCGGGAGTCTCGCCAGTTCCGCGGCACGATCGGCCTTGGTGTCCGCGGTCGTGACGTCGGCAAACACCTCGAGCAACCGCTGCAACGGGTCGTAGTCCTCGCGCCGGCGGTCGTACACCAGGTCGAGTGCCACCTGGAGCTGCTCCTCGGGGATCCGCGACAGCGGCACGATCCGCGCCGCGTGCACGATCGCGGAGTCGAGGCCGGCCTCGACGCACTCGTGCAGGAACACGCTGTTGAGCACCGCGCGGGCGGCCGGGTTCACACCGAACGACACGTTCGACACCCCGAGCGTCGTCTGGACCGTCGGGTTGAGCCGCTTGACCTCGCGGATCGCCTCGATGGTCTCGAGCGCGTCGCGACGGGTCTCCTCCTGGCCCGTGGTGACGGGGAAGGTGAGGCAATCGATGACGATGTCCTCGACGCGCATCCCCCAGGTCCGGGTGAGGTCGTCGATGAGCCGCGCCGCTACGCGCACCTTCCAGGCCGCAGTCCGCGCCTGGCCGTCCTCGTCGATGCACAACGCGACGACGCCGGCCCCGTGCTCGCGCGCGACCGGCATGATTCGCGCCATCCGTGACCCCGGACCGTCGCCGTCCTCGTAGTTGACCGAGTTGATCAGGCTGCGACCGGCGAGCTGCTCGAGCCCTGCCTCGACCACCGCGGGCTCGGTGGAGTCGAGCACGATCGGCAGCGTCGAGGCCGACGCGAGCCGCATTGCGGCCTCCCGCATGTCAGCTACGCCGTCACGACCGACGTAGTCGACGCACAGATCGAGCAGGTGAGCCCCGTCGCGGGTCTGCGCGCGGGCGATCTCGACGCAGTCGTCCCACCGTCCTTCGAGCATCGCCTCGCGAAACGCCTTGCTGCCGTTGGCGTTGGTGCGCTCGCCGATGGTGAGGTACGTCGTGTCCTGACGGAACGCGACGTGCTGGTACAGCGACGAGGCACCCGCCTCGACCGACGGCTCGCGTACGGGCAGCTCTCGCCCCCGCACGCGCTCGACGACTTGGCGTACGTGCTCGGGGGTCGTGCCGCAGCAGCCGCCGACCAGGGACAGGGCGAAGTCCCGGCAGAAACCCTCGAGCGCGGTGGCGAGCTGTTCGGGAGTGAGCGGGTAGCGGGCGCCATCGCGGGTGAGCTGGGGCAGGCCCGCGTTGGGCATGCAGCCGAGCGCCACCGGGCAGTGCCGGGCCAGGTGTCGCAGGTGCTCGCTCATCTCGGTCGGACCAGTCGCGCAGTTGAGGCCCAGCACGTCGATGCCCAGCGGCTCCAGCGCCGTGAGCGCGGCCCCGATCTCGGAGCCGAGGAGCATGGTGCCGGTGGTCTCGACGGTGACGTGGACGACCAGCGGCAGGTCGGCACCGGTCTGCGTGAGCGCCCGCCGGCTGCCGATCACGGCTGCCTTGGCCTGCAACAGGTCCTGCGCGGTCTCGACGACCACCGCGTCGATACCGCCGGCCACCATGCCGCGGACCTGCTCGGCGTAGGCGTCGCGAAGCGTCGCAAAGCTCACCTGGCCGAGCGTCGGCAGCTTGGTGCCCGGTCCGACCGAGCCGAGCACCCAGCGGGGCCGCTCGTCGGTCCACCACGTCTGCGCGACCTCGCTGGCCAGTCGCGCGCCGACCTCGGCCAGCTCACCGATCCGGTCGGCAATGCCGTACTCGCCGAGGTTGGCCAAGTTGGCGCCGAAGGTGTTGGTCTCAATCGCGTCGGCACCGGCCGCGAAGTAGTCGTCGTGGATGCTGCGCACGACGTCGGGCCGGGTGACAGACAGGATCTCGTTGCAGCCCTCGTGCCCCGCGAAGTCGTCGATGGACAGGTCATGGCTTTGGAGCATGGTGCCCATCGCGCCGTCCGCGACCACGACTCGCTCGCTGAGCGCACGACGGAGCAGCTCGGCGCGACTGGTCACGGCCCTCAGCGTAGGCAGTCGGGACTGGCAGTCGTGCTGCTGTCCGCGACGTAGGCTGCGCAGCGTGACCGATCTCGACCTCGTGGACGACCTGGTCGACCCGATCCTCATCGCAGCTTTCGAGGGATGGAACGACGCCGCCGATGCGGCGTCGTCCACGGTGGACCGGCTGATCGACGAGTGGGACGCCGAGGTCGTCGCCGAGCTGGATCCCGAGGACTACTACGACTTCCAGATGACGAGACCACACATCGCCGTCATCGAGGGTGGTGGCCGCGCGCTCACCTGGCCGACGACGCGCGTGCTGGTCGCCCGACCGGAGGGGTCGGCGCGCGACATCGTGCTGCTGCGCGGGATCGAGCCGAACATGCGGTGGCGGCAGTTCTGTGAGGAGCTGCTCGCCGTGGCCGAGGCGCTCGGCGTCCGGCTGGTGGTAGCGCTCGGCGCCCTGCTCGCCGACACCCCGCACACCCGGCCGGTCCCGGTGACCGGCACGGTGAGCGATCCCGAGCTGGGCGAGCGGCTGGGCCTGGAACAGTCCAGCTACGAAGGGCCGACGGGGATCACCGGCGTGTTCCAGGACGCCTGCGCCACCGCCGACATGCCCAGCCTGTCGTTGTGGGCGGCGGTCCCCCACTACGTCGCCCAGGCGCCGTGTCCCAAGGCGGTGCTCGCCCTGCTCGGCCGGCTCGAGGACCTGCTTGACGTGCCGGTGCCGGTGGAGGACCTGGTCGAGGATGCGCGGGCCTGGGAACGAGGCGTCGACGAGCTGGCACGGGAGGACAGCGAGATCTCCGAGTACGTCGCGTCGCTGGAGCGGGCACGCGACACCTCGGAGCTGCCCGAAGCAAGCGGCGACGCCATCGCCCGCGAGTTCGAGCGCTATCTCAAGCGCCGGCACCGCCAGGGCGACGGCTGACTGAGGCGCACGTCGCCACCGCCGCTGCTTTCGCTGGCTTCCCAGCGAAAGGTGCGCTTCCCCGGGGAAATGTCGCTGGAATAGTGCACCTTTCGCTAGGTCAACAGCGAAAGAGCACGACCCTCACAGCCTGACGCCCAGCAGGGCGTCGCAGGCGGCAACCACCTCACCGACCGCTCCACCACGCCCGTCCGCCCAGCGGTCCACCACGGTGAGCGCCCGCGGTGTGTCCAGGTCGTCGGCCAGGGCAGTACGCAGCCGCGCCACGACCGTTGCCGAGTCGCCGGCGGCGCTGGACCCAGCGGCCTTGCGCCACGACGTCAACCGCTGCTCGGCTGCGCCGAGGGCATCCTCGGTCCACTGCCAGTCAGCCCGATAGTGGTGCGCCAGCAGCGCGAGCCGGATCGCCGCGGGATCGTAACCCTGGTGGAGCAGCCGCGAGACGAGCACCAGGTTGCCCCGCGACTTCGACATCTTCTGGCCGTCGAGGCCGACCATGCCGGCATGGACATAGGCCCGCGCGAACGGGCGCGTGCCGAAGGCGACCTGCGCCTGTGACGCCGACATCTCGTGGTGGGGAAACACGAGGTCGTTGCCGCCGCCCTGCGCGTCGAAGCCCATGCCGAGGTGCTCGACCGCCAGCGCCGTGCACTCGGTGTGCCAGCCCGGCCGCCCGGTACCGAACGGCGAGTCCCATGCGGGTTCTCCCGGCCTCGCGGCCAGCCACAGCAGACAGTCGAGCGGGTCGCGCTTTCCCGCACGGTCCGGGTCGCCACCGCGCTCGGCCGACAGCGCGCGCATGGTCGCCTCGTCGTGATGGCTGATCGCACCGAAGCCCGAATCGGCGTGCACGTCGAAGTAGACGTCACCGTCGAGCACGTACGTCGCCCCAGCTGCCGCGAGCCGCTGCACCACGTCGATCACCAGGTCGACCGTCTCGGTGACGGCCACGAACCGGTCCGGCGCCAGCACCCGCAGCGCCTGCATGTCGGACCGGAACAGGTCGATCTCTCGGGCGCCCAGGTGTCGCCAGTCGAGACCATCTCGCGCGGCCCGCTCCAGCAGCGGGTCGTCGATGTCGGTGACGTTCTGCGTGTACGCGACCCTCAGCCCGGCGTCGCGCCACACCCGTTGCAGGGTGTCGAACGCGACGTACGTAGCGGCGTGGCCCAGGTGGGTGGCGTCGTAGGGCGTGATGCCGCAGACGTACATCCGCGCGAGGCCGGGTGTACCGACGGGGGCGAGCTCGATCAAGCTGCCCGACGCGGTGTCGTGGACCTGCGGGACGCGGCCGATACCGAGACCGTGGTCGGTCAGTGCCGGCACCGGCGGCGACGCCCAGGCACGCATGGCGGCGAGGGTATCCGGGTGGCCGCGGCCGGGGCAGCGAGCGGTCAGAACACCGGCCAGGGGATCGAGCGCCAGCTCTCGGGCGGCTGCGGGAAGCGACGGGTCCGTATCAGCCGTTGCACCCGCTGCCGCAGCCGCGCTAGCTCCGGCGCATCCAGCAGCGCGCGCAGCCGGTCGCGGGTGGCCCCGTCGTCGAAGGCCCAGTCGAGAGCGCCAAGGCTGGTGAGGTCGGAGTCGTCGAGCTGCTCTCCCGCCCAGCCCCACAAGACGGTGCGCAGCTTGTCGTCGGTGTGGAATGTCAGTCCGTGATCGCACCCGCGCACCCGGGAGCCAGCCGAGACCAAGACGTGGCCAGCCTTGCGATCGGCATTGTTGACCACGGCGTCGAACACGGTGAGCGCACGCAGTCCGGGTGTCTCGGCGTGTGCGAGCGACACCGGCTGGTCGTTGCCGTCGAAGGCGTCCAGCACGTGACGCCAGCCGTCAGGCACCTCACCCTCGGGCACCAGATCGACCGCGACGTCGTCGCCGACCTCGATCCATTGCTGCAGCATGCCCGTGCCGAACGGGCCCTCGGCCAGGACCGTGACGGGCACGACGTGCCAACCGGCCAGCTCGGAGATCTCGTACGCGGCGACCTCGCGCGCGGCGAGCGTGCCGGAAGGAAAGTCCCACAGCGGGCGCTCGCCGCGCACCGGCTTGTAGACGCATCGCAACCGGACGCCGTCGAGCTCAGCCTCCCCCACCAGGGTGACGTTCGACGCCGGCAGGACGCGGCCGTCCACCTCGACCTGTCCGTGCGTCAGGACCTCGCGGACGATCCGGTCGTCAAGCTCCAATCCGGCGTGAGCGTAAGCGTCGCCGCTCACCGGTCGACGCGCTTGTAGCCGTTGGCGCGAGGGCACAGGTGACCCTCGGGATCGAGCGGTTGACCGCAGAAGGGGCAGGGCGGACGGCCAGCGGAGACGATGGTCTCTGCCCGGCTCGCGAAGCCGCGTGCAGCGGGCGGCGCGAGCCGCACCACGAGCACCTCGCTTGCGGCGCTCTGTGCACCCTCGCCGGCGTCCGGATCATCGCTGGCGCCCGGTTCCTCCTCGCCCACGGGGAACGCCTCGATGACCACCCTTGCATCGTCGCCGTCCCACGACAGCGTCATGGTGCCCACCCGGAACTCCTCGACCAGCGGCTGCTCGAGCGGCTCGGCGTCCGCTGCGACCAGGCCATCGGCGCTCAGGTCGCCGCTACGTTCGAGCTCGTCCAGCAGCACCACGATTCGCTCGGCGAGGATGGACACCTGCTGCTTCTCGAGCGACACGCTCGTGACGAGTCGCCCGGTGCGCGCCTGCAGGAAGAACGTGCGCTCGCCGGGCTCGCCCACAGTGCCGACCACGAATCGGTCGGGAGGATCGTGCCGGTGCACAAGCATGTCCCAGAGCCTAGGCCGACCCGTGACCACCGGTGCCGGCACCGCCGCCGACCGCGGCGTCCGACGAGACCGTGCGCGTGCGGCGCCCCTTCGGTCGGTGCCGCAGGGACGACAGATCGCTGCCGTGGTCGTTGAGATGCAGCACGAACGGCCGCTGAGGGGTGTAGCGGATCACCGTCACCGAGCACGGGTCAGCCATGATCCGCTGGAACTGGTCGAGATGGAGGCCGAGCGCGTCGGCGACCACGGCCTTGATCACGTCGCCGTGGCTGACCGCCGCCCACACCGCGTGCGGCCCCTGCTCGGCCTGCACGGCTGCGTCGTGGCGGCGTACGGCGGCGACGGCTCTGTGTTGCACATCGGCGAGTGCTTCGCCCTCTGGGAACACGACGGCGCTGGGATGAGCCTGCACGGTGCGCCAGAGAGGGTCCTTGGCAAGCTCCTTGAGCCGGCGGCCCGTCCAGGCGCCATAGCCACACTCGATCAGCCCCCGGTCGCGACGCAGCCGCGGGCCGCCGACCTGGGCGCGGACGATGGCTCGGGCAGTCTCGACGGTGCGTTCCAGCGGGCTGCTCACCACCCGCGCCAAGGTGAGCACACCAAGTCGTTCGCCAGCACGGGTTGCCTGTTGCTGGCCCCCCTCGTCGAGGTGGACCCCCGGCGTGCGACCGGCCAGAACGCCCTCATCGTTGGCGCGGGTCCGGCCGTGTCGGACGAGGAGGACGGTGGGCACCGGGTCAGCCTAGGCTTGGCATCGTGAGCGCGGAGTTTCTGCTGACCTCGCTAGTCGTGGTCGCGACACCCGGCACCGGCGTGCTGTACACACTGGCGGCGGGACTGACCCGTGGCGCCCGGGCAAGCGTCGTCGCGGCACTCGGTTGCACGCTGGGCATCGTCCCGCACATGGCCGCGGCGATCACCGGGGTTGCTGCGCTGTTGCACACCAGCGCCGTCGCCTTCGGGGTGCTGAAGTACCTCGGCGTGGTGTACCTGCTGTACATGGCCTGGAGCACGCTTCGAGACAAGGGTGCCTTGTCGGTGCAGGAGAATGCTCCCCGCTCCGCACGCCAGGTGATCGTCTCCGGAGTCCTGATCAACATCCTCAATCCCAAGCTGACCATCTTCTTCTTCGCGTTCCTGCCGCAGTTCGTGAGCCCCGCCGAGTCCAACGGCGTGGCGCGCATGCTGTTGCTGAGCGCAGTCTTCATGGCCATGACGTTCGTCGTCTTCGCGGTGTACGGCGTCTTCGCCGCCGCGGTGCGCGACCAGATCGTGTCGCGGCCCAAGGTGATTGCATGGATGCGCCGCATCTTTGCCGGCTCGTTCGTCGCCCTCGGCGCGAGGCTGGCGTTCACCCGTCAATGATGCGTCGCGGCGCCGGCGCCACTTGTCACCGCCAGCCGAGGTCAGAGCGCGTTCTGGCGGTGACAAGTCTCGAGAGAGCGGGTCAGCAGACGACAGGCGTCCCCCTCCACCACGTGGTTGATCGCCCGCTCGTCGAGCAGCAGCGGGAACACCGACCGGGCTGGCTGGCCCAGCGGGACCAGCCGGCCGGAGCCGCTCGGCCTGCTCGTCGCACCCTGCAGGGCTAGCGTGCGGCGGGCCTCGCCGGACTGGGCTGCTGTCAGCCGGTACGCACACGGCGGCGTGGTGTCGATCTCCTCGGGAAGCGGCAGCATGTTGTCCGTCCCGGCGAAGGCCAGCGTCCCAGTCCCCGCCCGTCCCGGGTGTCGGTCGGTTGGCCGCTGTGCCGCGTCGGCGGTCTGCGTCGCGACCCGACCCCGGTTCTCGCGCAAGAAGTCGAGGCTGGCCTCGGCCGAGATCAGCTGGGTGTCCACGCGACGCAGTCGCCGGGCTGTCACGTTTCCTGCTCACGTCGCGTGTCAGCGGTTGCGCGGCAGGCGCGGCTGGCCAGGTAGGGGGCGAGGACCTTTGGGCACGGGCCGTCCTGGGCACGAAAGGGGCCCACAGGACCAACCTGACCTCAGCACTGCCGCGGTGGCGGCCCAACCTCGGCCGCGCGACGCGACAATGGCCGGATGCTCATCGACTGCGCGGTCTACCGCGACGGCAACCGGCTCGACGACCCCGACCACAGCACCGACGTCGCGGCCGCCCACCGGGCTGCCGACGACGGCGGCGGGTTCCTGTGGCTGGGACTGTTCGAGCCCTCGCACGCCGAGCTGCAAGACATCGCCGACGAGCTCGGCCTGCACCGGCTCGCGGTCGAGGACGCCGTCAACGCTCATCAGCGGCCCAAGATCGAGCGCTACGGCGACAACGCGTTGTTCCTCGTGCTCAAGACCCTGTGGTACGAGGACGAGCATGACGCGGTCGAGACCGGCGAGATCGCGGTCTTCCTGGCCGAGGACCACATCGTCACGGTGCGGCACGGGCACGGCCTGCAGCTCGACGACGTGCGACACCGGGCCGAGGCTGAGCTCTCCATCCTCGGCAACGGTCCGATCGCGGCGCTGTACGCGATTCTGGACGAGGTCGTCGACGGCTACGACCTGGTGGCCGGCGAGCTTGAGAACGACGTCGAGGAGGTCGAACGGTCGGTCTTCTCCACCGACCGCACCCAAGACTCACAGCGCATCTACGGCCTCAAGCGCGAGACCCTCGAGGTGCGGCGCGCGGTGCTGCCCCTGCGCGAGCCGCTCATCCGGTTCCTGCACAAGGACGTCGAGACCACGAGCACCGCCGCGATGCCGTTCTTTCGTGATGTCGCCGACCACCTGGCTCGCATCGGCGACGCGATCGACTCCATCGATCAGCTGCTGGACAGTGCATTGTCGGCCCACCTGGCCCGACTGAGCATTCAGCAGAACGAGGACACCCGGAAGGTCTCGGCGTGGGCGGCGCTGTTCCTCGCCCCCACCCTGGTCGCGGGGATCTACGGCATGAACTTCGACCAGATGCCCGAGCTGCACTGGGCGTTCGGCTATCCCTTCGCCCTGATTCTCATGGTCGGCGTGTCATATGGGTTGTGGCTGGCGTTCAAGCGCTCTGGCTGGCTCTAGCCCGTTTGGACCGCACACGCCCCCACCGCCCAAGGAGCCGACCTGGGGACGGTCCGGGCCATCCTCGCGTCGGATCGCTCGAGTGGGCCGCCCGGGCTTCAGGCGCTGAGCACGCCGGCCGCGAGCAGCACCAGCACGCCCGTGCCGAGCACGATGCGATAGATGACGAACGGCGCGTACGAGCGGGTCGCGATGTAGCGCAGCAACCAGGCGATCGTTGCGTAGCCCACGATGAACGCGACCAGTGTCGCCGCGACCGTCTCGGGGACGGTGTAGGCGTTGTCGCCACTCACCGCCTCGGGAAGCTCGAACAGTCCGGCCCCGACGACGGCCGGGATGGCAAGCAGGAACGCAAACCTGGTGGCCGCTTCCCGCTCGAAGCCGAGGAACAATCCCATGCTGATCGTGGCGCCCGACCGGGAGACACCAGGCACGACCGAGAGCGCCTGGGCCAGCCCGAGCAGGACCGTGGCTCGCCAGCCCAGCTCGTCGATCGGGCGGTCGAGCCGTCCCACCCGCTCTGCGACCCCCAGCACGATGCCCAAGCCAACGAGGACCGAGCCGGTCAGCCACAAGTTGCGGAAGTCGGTCTCGATCGTGTCCTTGAGCGCGATGCCGACGATGACGACTGGAAGCGTGCCGACGATGATGTACCAGCCCAGCAGGGCGTCCCGGTGCGTGCGCAGCCCCGGCCGTGCGAGGGACCGCAGCCATGCCGACGCGATCCGCCAGATGTCGTGCCTGAAGAAGATCAGCACCGCCGCCTCGGTGCCGATCTGCACAACTGCGGTGAATGCGGCGCCGGGATCGTCCCAGCCGAACAGCTCGGGAAAGATTCGCAGGTGCGCCGACGAAGAGATCGGCAGGAACTCGGTCAATCCCTGGAGCACGCCGAGGAACACGGCCTGGAACCAGTCCTGAGCGTCCCCGGGCAACATGGCGCGCGAGCCTAGTGCCGACACCGCCGGTGGAGCAGACCGAGCCGCTCCCGGTTCGCCAGGTGTGCCTTGACGGATCGAGCACGCTGACGTGTCGGGTCACCTGCCCAGCGAAGTGCGCGCTCCCTTGACGAAGCAACGCCGGCAAAGCGCACGTTTCGCTGGGGTCCCAGCGAAAGGGGACCACGGCTGGGGCCTAGCCTCACCGGATGCAGCAACGGCAGGTCGGGCGCACGGGCCTGGTCGTCTCGAGGCTGGGCCTCGGGACGCTGACCTGGGGGCGCGACACCGACCAGCACGAGGCTCGCGACCAGCTGGTGGCATTTGTCGACGCCGGCGGCACGCTGGTCGACACCGCCGCCCCGTACGCCGACGGTGCCAGCGAGCTGGTCCTCGGGGCGCTGCTGCGCGACGTGGTCCCTCGAGAGCAGCTGGTCGTCGCCACCAAGGCCGGGAGCGGAGCCTTGCGTGGCCGGCGAGTGCATGACACGTCCCGTGGCGCGCTGCTGGACACGCTCGACGCCTCGCTCGGCCGGCTCGGGATCGACCACGTCGACCTGTGGCAGGTGCACGTCTGGCACGACGGCACCCCGCTGGACGAGACGTTGGCCGCGCTCGACCACGCAGTGGCGACCGGTCGCACCCACTATGTCGGCGTCTCCAACTACACGGGCTGGCAGACCGCCCAGGCCGCCACCTGGCAGTGCGCCGTACCAGGCCGCGCTCGCCTCGCGTCCACGCAGGTGGAGTACTCGCTGCTCAACCGCGACGTCGAGGACGAGGTGCTGCCCGCCGCCAACGCGCTGGGGCTCGGCGTCCTGCCGTGGTCACCCCTCGGGCGAGGTGTGCTCACCGGCAAGTACCGCACCGGCCTTCCTGCCGACTCGCGTGCGGCCTCGCCGCACTTCGAGGCGTACGTGTCAGTCTATCTCGACGACACCAGCCGGCGGATCGTCGACGCGGTGTGCCGGGCCGCCGAAGGGCTCGGGTTGTCGCCGCTCGAAGTCGCTCTGGCCTGGGTGCGTGACCGGCCTGGCGTGACCGCACCCATCGTCGGCGCCCGTACCGCCGCCCAGCTGCGAGGCGCGCTGAGCGTCGAGCAGGTCGAGCTGCCCGAGCAGATCGTGCAAGCCCTCGACGACGTGTCCGGCCTGGAGACCGACGAACAGTGAGCGAACCGCTTCCCCACCCGGTGGCTGCGCTGCTCCAGCGGACAGCACTCGACGGCTCGACGTGCCTGCCCGCCGCGGTGCTCACGGCGGCGCTGCCCGAGTCGGGTCTGGATGTCTGCGATCTGTCGCCCGACGGGCTCGTTCCCCACCCGCACTGGGGGTCGCTCGAGGTACGGATCGCGGCTGCGGTGAGCGCCCTGGCCGGCCGGGGCGCATCACAGGCCCTACGACTGGTCGTCGCGCCCCGCGGCACCGCGGCCCGCGACTTGTCGACGCGCGCCGTGGTGGTGGAGGCCGCACACACGCTCGGTCTCGAGACGGCGCTCGAGCTGTTCGAAGGCCTGGCGGCCGAGCCGCCAGGTCTGGTGGTGCTCGTCGGCGATCCCGCCCTGCCGTACGCGCCCGGGCCGGGTCGGGTGTTCGCCGACCTCGTCGCGAGCGGCGTGTTGCCGGTGGAGACTGGGGCCGTCGTCGACGACGGGCCGCTGGCCCGACTCGTGCAAGCGCTCCGCGATGGGCAGCTGCCCCCGATCGACGCCGAGCAGCGCGAGGTCGTGGTGACGGCTGCCGCCGATGCTGGGGCGGCCGTACGCCGAGCGGTGCAGCTGGTGACTACGTCGGTGCCGCGCGAGTTCGACATCGGCCCACACGACACGCTTGTCGTCACTACCCGGGTCGACGGCGCGGTCGGTGCCGCCGCGCTGCGGGCCGCGCTCGACGCGGCGGGTGCGAGCGCCGTGCGTACCGCAACCGAGAGCGAACCCGCCGAGGCGGTGGTGCTGGTGCTGGCCGCCGAGTCGGCGGGCTCGATCACCCGCTCGCTGCTGGTCGGCGCCGCCACGCATGCGGCGCGGCACCTGTCCGTCGTGCACCAAGCCGGCCCGGCGCTGGCCGAGGCGGTCACCCACCGCCCGCACCGGCCGAGGCGGACCCGGCTCGCCGCCTTGCTCGCGGCATCGCTGACCTGAGCCGGTCAGGCGTCTGAGCGGAACAGCCGGCAGCGACCGCGGGGCGTCAAGCCCACGGATCAGGGCGGCCGAGGGTGCGACGGGCCTGCGGGTCGAGGGCTGCGGTCGGCTCGTCGAGGAACACCACCTCGGGGTCGTGAATCAACGCACAGCGATGGACAGCCGCGGCCGCTGACCGCCGGACAGCTGCTCGACCTGGTCGGCCGCCTTCCCCTCCAGGCCCACCAGCGTCAGCATCTCCTCGACCCGGGTGTTGCCGATCCCGCACAACGCGCCGACCGTGCTGAGCTGGTCTCGTGCCGTGAGCCGCTCGGAGAAGGCCGACCCCTGCAGCTGCACCCCGATCCGTCGGAGCCGCTCGGGCCGGCGCGGCCACGGTGGTCGGCCGCGACCGCGCCGGGACCTTAGTGGCAGCATGGGCGCACCATGGCTGCTCGGGCGGGAGAGTACGAGTTGCAGTACGAGTTCCAGCGGTTCTGGCTGTCGCGGTCGTACTCCCGCAGCACGGTGTGCCGGTTGCTCATCGACCGCGCCGAGTACGGCGGGTGGGAGCTGGACCGGCTGCGGCTGCTCCCTGACGGTCGCCGCAGGGTCACGATGCGCCGCCAGATCATCCGAGCCGTACGGACCCTGTGACCCAGGGGCTCGATCAGGCCAGGTCGAGCAGCCGGTCGAGCACCCGGGAGCCGAACTGCAGGGCGTCCACCGGTACGCGCTCGTCGACGCCGTGGAAAAGCGCGGTGAAGTCGAGGTCCGGCGGCAGCCGCAGCGGGGTGAACCCGAAGCAGCGAATGCCCAGCCGGTGCCAGGCCTTCGCGTCCGTGCCGCCCGACATCAGGAACGGTGCGACCAGCGCGTCGGGCTCCTCGGTCAGCAGAGCGGTCGTCATCGCGTCCACCAGGTCGCCGTCGAACGGTGTCTCCAGCGCCGGCTGGTGCGTCTCGAACTCGACCTCGATGTCGGGGCCGACGACCTGCTGCACCTGGTCGCGGAAGGTGTCCTCCTGGCCGGGCAGGAAGCGCCCGTCGACCCGGGCGGTCGCCACTGCGGGCACCACGTTGACCTTGTATCCGGCCTGCAGCATCGACGGGTTCGTCGTGTTGCGCACGCCGGCACCCAGCATCCGCGCCGCCGGGCCGAACGCCGCCAGCACCTCGTCGGCGTCGGCCGGGTCTGCTCCCGCCAACGGGGCGGCGACTTCGAGCAGCCGTTGCATCGTGGGCGTCGGGCCGACCGGCCAGTCGTACGAGCCGAGCGCGGTCACGGCGCGGGCCAACCGGGTCACCGCGTTGTCGGGGTGGCGCATCGACCCGTGCCCGGCGGTCCCGCGGGCGGTGAGCCGCATCCAGCCGAGCCCCTTTTCGCCGGCCTCGACCAGATAGAGCTGGCGGTCGCCGACCACGGTCGAGAATCCCCCCACCTCGCCGACCCCCTCGGTGCAGTCAGCGAGCAGGTCGCGGTGCTCGTCGACCAGCCAGTGTCCCCCGTAGCCGCTGCCCGCCTCCTCGTCGGCGGTGAACACCAGCGTCACCGGTCGCCGCGGCGGCACCCCCGCCTGCCTGCGCGCACGCAGCACCGACAGGATCATCGCGTCGAAGTCCTTCATGTCGACCGCCCCGCGTCCGTGCACGTAGCCGCCGTCGACCTCCCCCGAGAACGGTGCGAACCGCCAGTCAGCAGCCTCCGCCGGCACCACGTCGAGGTGCCCGTGCAGCAGCAGCGGGGCGAGGCCTGGGTCTGTGCCCTCCCAGCGGGCGACCAGGTTGGTACGCCCCGGCGCCTTCTCGAGCAGGGTCGAGTCGATGCCGACATCGGCGAGGCGTTCGGCGACGTACTCTGCTGCCTTGCGCTCCCCCGGCCCCGAGTCGTCGCCCGCGTTGGTGGTGTCGATCCCGATCAGCTCGCTGCAGAGCCCGACGACCTCCGCGGCGGGGTCATAAGCCGCTGGAGCGGCCTGTGCGGGGCGCGCTGGGACCATGAGCCCATCCTGCACCCGCTGATAGGCTGACCGCCGCTCCGGCCGCGGTGCCGGCGCCCAGGTCCGGGTGGCGGAATAGGCAGACGCGCTAGCTTGAGGTGCTAGTGCCCGTAACAGGGCGTGGGGGTTCAAGTCCCCCCTCGGACACCGAAGAACCCAGGTCTGACCTGGGCTTTTGTCATGTCGACGTGGCAAGATGTCGCCCAGTGGGGCACCAAGAGGGCACATCGCGCTGCATGGGGGAGCTGGTTGGCATGGCCTGGATCGAGTGCAAGGCGCGTGCCGACGGCGGCACGTCCGCCATCGTGCGGTGGCGGTTGGGCGGCTTACGCACCGGCAGCAAGCAGACCGAGACCTTCGGCGCCGGCAGCGACGACCAGAACCTCGCCCGCGCCGAAGGCTTCAAACGGATGGTGGACGCGGCCGGACAGGAGTGGCCCGGCGGCTGGGTCAAGGGCGAAGGCTTAGTGCGGGCGCGCTCGACCGACGACCCGATGAAGCCGCCGCCGACCCTGGCCGAGATCGGTGCGGAGTACGTCCGCCAGGTCGTCGACCTGTCCCCCGGCCAACGCAAGCGCTACCTCGCCCAGGTCCGCACCCTGGCCACCATCGAGGTTCCGGGCGCCGCAGGCCCCTACCGGCCCTTCGACCGCACGCTCGCCCAGGTCAAGGAGGCCGACGTGAAGGCGTGGCTGATCGGCTGGGACCGCTCGCTCAAGACCAAGGCGAACTACCACGGCCTGCTGTACGGCGTCTTCGGCTACGCCGTCGAGCAGGGCTACCTCACCGCCAACCCGTGCGCCCGAACCGCGCCGAAGCGCAACCGCATCAAACAGTCCCAGGCGGATCTGCGCTTCCTCACCGAGGCTGAGTTCGCCATCGCTGCCGGACTGGCCGGTGCGGAGGGGGACCTGCTGCGAGTCGCGGTGGGGACTGGTCTGCGGTTCGGTGAGCTGACCGCTCTGTGGGTCTCGGACGTCGACCTGGCCCACCGATCCCTGCGGGTGAACAAGGCGTGGAAGCGCGACGGGGACAACGACGAGCAGGAGAGGCCGGCCTGGCTGCGGAAGACGCTGAGCGCCAAGCACACGATGCGCGGCCACCACCTCGGCAAGCCCAAGACGTCGAAGTCTCGGCGGACAGTCACCGTGTCGGACGAGATCGCCGCGGTGCTCGGCCACCACATCCATGGCCGGGCACCGGACGACTTCGTGTTCACCACGCCCACCGGTCGCCCTCTCCACAGCGCGGACTTCTACGAGCGGATCTGGTACCCGTTGATGGCCAAGCTTCGGCGGGACGGGATCGCGCCGTTCCGCTTCCACGATCTGCGGCACACCCACGTGGCCTGGCTGGTGGCCGGAGGCGCTCCGCTCCCCCACATCCAGGCGCGGCTCGGCCACGAGTCGATCACCACGACCATCGACACGTATGGGCACCTGCTGCCGGTCGGCGACGAGCTGATCTCCGAGATCATCGACACCGCGCTCCGCGGCGGCGTGATCCGGCCAGCCATGCGGCTCATCTCTGGCGGTGGCGCAACGCAATCGTGATCCGCCATAGCCTTGCGTAATATTAGTCTGAGATAATACTATCATGACCGATTGGGAAGTACTGCTGCTCCAGGAGGTCGAGGACTGGTACCTCGACCTCTGCGAGCGGGAGCCGGAACTCGCCGACGAGGTCACGGAGGCCATCGAGGCACTGGTAGCGGACGGACCCACCCTCGGACGGCCCTTCGTGGATCGCATCAAGGGATCGAAACTCCACCACCTCAAGGAACTCAGACCGACTCGAGGCGCCACCCACTTCCCGGATCCTGTTCGCCTTCGACCCGAAGCGCCTGGCGGTGCTGCTGGTGGCCGGTGGCAAGGCCGGGAACTGGAAGACCTGGTACGACGCGAACATCCCGATCGCTGTGGAGCGCTACGACCGATGGCTCAAGGAACAGGAGGACCAATGAGCGCGAAGAAGCCGACGGCCCGGCCGTGGTCGGCCGTGAAGCGTGACGCCGTTGCCTCCGGTGCCATCACCCAGGACCGCCTCGACGCGGCCAAGGAGCGCGCTGTCGCCGACGTCCGCGCCCACCGGCTCGCGGACATCCGCAAGGAGCAAGCCACGACCCAGCGCGAGCTGGCGGACATCATGCACGTCAGCCAAGGCCGGGTCTCTCAGATCGAGTCCGGCAGCCTCGCGAACTCCGAGCTCGGTACCTTGCGCAGCTACGTGGAAGCGCTCGGGGGCTCGCTGCGCATCGTCGCCGAGTTCGGCGACCGTGAGCTGACGCTCATCGACTGAACGCAACCCGCTCAGAGCCGCGATCGCCTACGATCACGAGCCGCTCACAGGCCGTGAACGTCGCCTGTCCTGGCCCGGGAGCGCC
Organism: Nocardioidaceae bacterium; assembly: GCA_013697585.1. Classification (GTDB taxonomy): domain Bacteria; phylum Actinomycetota; class Actinomycetes; order Propionibacteriales; family Nocardioidaceae; genus JACCWP01. Next base: position 1,439 of record JACCWP010000145.1, on the reverse strand, counting down.
CTGAGCGCGACCGGCGGCCCGGTGACCGGCTGCTCCCCCGCCGCCACGAGCTCGTCGAGGTGCTCGATGCGGAAGCGAACGTGCTTGCCCACCGCCATCCTCGACCGACTCCTGCACCACTGCGACGTGCTCTCGATCAACGGCCCCAGCTACCGCCTCAAAGACCGCCTGAACCTCGTCACCGGAGGTGAACCCGTGCCATGATCACCACGCCGAGACCGACACGTCAGGCCGTACCTGCACCGACACGTGAGGTCGTACGCCGACAGCGCTGGAGGTGGCCACCGTCAAGGTGGTCGACCTGTGTCTGCCCCGGCACCGCCACCAGGAGTTCTTGGCCTTCCTCGAGCAGGTCGCGCGTCGCCTACCCCGACGACGGCGATGAGCATGGCCAGCCGACCGAGCTGCATCTGGTGATGGACAACTACGCCACCCACAAGCGGGGCGAGGTCCGCGACTGGCTGGCCAAGAACCCTCGCATCCTCGTGCACTTCACCCCGACGTCGGCGTCCTGGATGAATTTGGTGGAGGTCTGGTTCGGGATCATCGAGCGCCAAGCCATCCACCGCGGCACCTTCGGCTCGGTCCGCGACCTGAACACGAAGATCGGTGCCTTCATCACGGGCTGGAACGACCGCTGCCCCCCCCGAGCCCAAGCCGTCACCCACCACCCCGAGGAGGTCACCCGACGACCTTGCCCTCCAGGCCCTCACGGCCTGAACGACAACGTCAAAGGATCAAACCTCGTACCCCAGACTTGACCGTTGCCGACTCCTCAACCACCTGTTTGGTGAGCAGGCAGCGGTCAGCCGGTCCGTTCTACTAACGGGCCTACACGAGGGCCGCGTGCTTGACAAAATCGTCAGCGGCAGTCCACGGTGTGGGTCGGCTGTCTCTTCACGGGTGGTTTCATGCGGTTTCCGCGGTTTCGTCATGTCCTGCTCGTCCTCCCGGTGGCAGGGATCGTGGCGCTGCTCGTGTCTATGGCCGTTCCCCCGGCAACCGGTGGGTCGGTGCTGGTCGAGGACGGCTTCGAGAACGGGCTGTCTGCGTGGTCCCCGGTTCGCGGCGTGCTCACGCAGAGCGCCGATGTCGAGGCCGGCTACTGGGCTGCGGAGGCGACCAGCACCGGTTTGCCTGCCTTCGCCCGACGGACGTTGGGTTCGGCGTCGACGGATGTGGACTATGCGCTGGAGTTCAAGATCGTGAGCCAGGGTGCGCACAACGTGACGCTGATGGCACTCAGGCCGACAACTGGCCCATCGTTGGCGAGCGTGTTCGTGAACGCCAGGAGCAAGCTGGCACTACGGGTCGGTACGACCGCTATTGTCAGCCCGACAGTGGTCAGCAAGAACATCTGGCACAGTTTGCGTCTGCAGGTTCACGTGGCCGGGTCGGACAGCCGGACCGACGTGTGGCTGGACGGGACCTCGATCCCG
>JACCWP010000153.1 GCA_013697585.1 Nocardioidaceae bacterium | reverse complement strand
GGGCGGTGAGGGCGAGCACCAGCAGGGCGTACGTCCAGGCGGCCACCGCGATCAATACGAGGGCGGCGGCCAGGAGCGCGCCCGCCCGCTCAGCCACCGGCTGCGCCGGCGCCGTCGCGGCGAGCGTGGCCCACGACGCGGGCGTCTGCCCGATCAGCACGGCCTCGACGGCGCCTGCCGACAACAGCACTGCGCCTGATTGGATCCGCTGGCTCATGTTTGACCTCGGAATATGATGTTTGCGTGTGTTTGCTTATAGTGACTTCGACCCGCGGCGTCGTCAAGAGGTCGTGCACAGGGCCCTGGAGAATCCGGGCGTACGGTCGCCGGCATGCGCTGGGACCGGCTGTTCGCCGAGCTGGAGGCCGAGGCGCTCGACCTCGCCGCGGCGGACCGCGACGTCGAGATCGCCGACCGCACACGCGCCGAGCTCGGTCGGATCCGTTGGGCCGACCGGGTGCGCGCCGCCGCCGGTGGTCGGGTGCGCGTCTGGCTCGCGAGCGGCGACCTGGTCGAGGGCGAGGTGGGCCGGGTGGGCGGCGACTGGCTCCTGCTCGACGGCGACCGGCACGACGTGCTCGTGCCGGTGCACGGTGTCGTCGGGATCGAGGGCGTCGGACCGGCCAGCGCATCCGCAGTCGGTGCCGTCGCGCTGACCTGGTCGGCGGCATGGCGCGTGCTGGCCCGCGACCGGGCGCAGGTCCGAGTCACCCGGACTGCAGGTGGCACGGTGCACGGGGTGCCCGTGCGGGTGGGCGCCGACTTCGTCGAGCTCGGGACCCAGCGCGTCGAAGGCACCGCCGGACACGGGCAGGGATCGGTGCTGGTGCCCTACGCGGCGATCACTGCCGCGTACGTGCCCCGGCAACCCGACTGATGGCTGAGGACTGTGGCGGTCGCGCCAGTCCGGCTACGGCTCGTCGGCGCCGAAGGGGTGGCTGTCGATGAACTCATGGGTCTGCGCGTAGAGGCGCTGGATGTAGGCCTCCAGCTCGGTCGCCTCGACCCTCCAGGCGCCCCGGCCACCGATCTTGATCGCCTTCAGCTCGTCGCGCCGGACGATCGCGTACGCCTGAGCGGGCGAGATGTTCAGGATCTCGGCCACGTCGGCAAGCAGCAGGAAGCGAGGCTGTCCCGAACCCAGCGGCATGGGGCCAGTGTGCCAGTGGGGACAGCCGTGGCGGTGCCGCGCACGACGGCTGTGGACAAGGGCTGGACGTGGCGCCCTGGACCCGCACAATGTCCGGTATGCCGGAACCCGCATTGTCGGTCTGGGCGGCTCGGCTCCGCCGTCCGCGCTGGAGCGATCCGCGACTGTTGGTCGGGCTGGTGCTGGTCGCGCTGGCCACCGTTGTCGGCGTCCGCGTGGTGACCGGCGCCGACGACACCGTGCCCGTCTGGGCTGTCTCCGGGGCGGTTCGGGCCGGAGACCCGGTCGACCGGGACGGCCTCGTCGTCAGCCGGGTGCGTATCGGCGCCGGAAGCGACGAGTCGGTCTATCTGCCGGCCGCCGAGGCAGCGCCTGCCGGAGTGTTCACGCGTGATCTCGAGCCCGGTGAGCTGGTGCCCGCGGCCGCGGTCGGCGAGGACGCAGGCGAGGCAGGTGCTGACCTGTCGCTCGCGGTCGAGATCGGCGCGGCCCCAGCCGATCTCGCACCCGGCGACCTGGTGGACGTGTGGGCGGTGCCCGACCAGCTCGCCGCCACGGCCAGCAGCACCGGCACCACGGGCGGCACGAGCAGCAGCCCCGCCCCGGCTGGTTCGCCTGCCGCGCCGGCCGCGAAGCGGGTGCTCGAGGCGCAGCCTGTCGTCAGCGTCGCAGAACCCGCGGCAGCGCTCGGCGGCACCACCCGACAAGTGCTGCTGCGCGTCGACACCGCACCGGACGCGCTCGGCGAGCCGCTCGCCGCGCTGGCCGGTGGCGCCGTGGTGCTCGTCCGGGTCGGGCCGTGACCAGGGCCGTCCCCCGATTGCTTCTCGCGGCCGGCGGTGCGTCCTGGGAGTCGCGGTTGCTCCCACTGCTCATCGCCCCGGGCTCGTCGGTGCAGCTCGCCCGGCGCTGCGTCGACGTTCCCGATCTGGTGGCTGCTGCCGCAGCGGGACACGGAACCGTGGCGGCCGTGGCGTCCGACCTGCCCGGGCTCGACGTCGACGTCGTGGCGCGACTGCTGGCGTCGAGCGTGCCCATGCTGGCGGTGGCCGCGCCGGGCCAGGAGGCCGACCGGGCAGCGTTGCTTGGTGTCGACGCGGTGGTGTCCGCTGCCCCACCCGAGGGCGTGCTTTCCGCTATCGCCGACCTGGCGGTGGGCGCGCCGCGCCGAGCCGCGGACGGTGCCCAGGCCGAGACGGCGCCGCGGCGTGACGGTCACGGACCGGTCGTGGCCGTCTGGGGTCCGGCCGGCGCCCCCGGTCGGTCGACGATCGCTCTCGGCCTCGCCGCCGCCGCGGCGGCCGGTGGCACCGAGTCAATGCTGGTCGACGTCGATGTCTACGGCGGCGCGACCGCCCAGATGCTGGCGGTCCTCGACGAGGTCTCGGGGGTGCTCGCGGCCGCGCGCGCCGCCTCG
>JACCWP010000045.1 GCA_013697585.1 Nocardioidaceae bacterium | reverse complement strand
CCCCGGCCCCGGCCTCGGCCGGTCGGTCGACGTCCCGCGCTATTCGCAGATGATCCACCGCGGCCACTACCCGCAGTGGGGCGGCGGCGGCCGAGCCTGGTGCTCGCCGACGTCCATGGCCATGGTGCTGGCGGCATGGAAGCGCGGGCCGCGGCCCAAGGAGTACGCGTGGGTCAACGATGGCTACCGCGACCCCTGGGTCGAGCATGCGGCGCGGATGGTCTACGACCACCGCTACGAGGGCACCGGCAACTGGCCGTTCACGACGGCGTACGCGGGCACCCGGGGCCTGGATGCGTTCGTGACCCGGCTGCCGTCGTTGCGAGCTGCCGAGCGCTACATCACCGCTCGGATCCCGCTGGTGTTGTCGATCGCCTTCGGACGCGGCGAGCTCGACGGTGCGCCGCTCGCCTCGAGCAACGGGCACCTGCTGGTGCTGCGCGGCTTCACCAGGGGCGGCCGGCCGATCGTCAACGACCCCGCAGCGCCGCGCAACGCCGGTGTGCGCCGGATCTATCGGCGGGCTCAGCTGGAGCGCGCGTGGCTGACGTCCACCGCTGGCACGACCTACGTCGTGCGGCCGAGCTCGGTCCCGCTGCCCGCGCGGGAGGGTGCGGCCACGCCGTGAGTGCGGCCCTTCCTCGCGTCGGGATCGGTGTGGACGTGCACCGGCTGGTCGAGGGCCGACCGATGTGGCTGGCCGGCCTCGCCTGGCCGGACGAGTCACTCGGCCTCGACGGCCACTCCGACGCCGACGTCGCCGCCCACGCCGCATGCGACGCCTTGCTGTCGGCTGCCGGGCTCGGCGACCTCGGGAGTCACTTCGCCAGCTCCGACCCGCAGTGGGCCGACGCGTCGGGGGTCGACCTGCTCACCGCGACCGTGCGGCTGCTCGCCGTCGACGGGTGGGCGGTCGGCAACGTCTCGATCCAGGTGGTGGGCGAGCGCCCACGCCTCGGCCCTCGCCGTGCCGAGGCAGAGCGGGTGCTCGGCGGAGCAGTCGGTGCGCCGGTCTCGGTGTCGGCCACCACGACCGACGGGCTCGGGCTCACCGGGCGCGGCGAGGGGGTCGCCGCGCTGGCGACCGCCCTCGTCGTCCGCGCCACAGCCGCCACGCCGCCCGAGTCCGGCTGATCCGACCCTCGGACGCAACCGTGGCCGTCCAGGGTTGGCAGTCGGGCTCAGGGCGTACGGGTGCGGAGCACCGCGTCGGCCACCAGCAGGTCGAGCGGGCCGGTGACCTTGAACGCCTCGGCGTGCCCCGCCACGACCCGTACGTTGCCGCCGATCCGCTCGACCAGCCCCGCGTCGTCGCCTGCCTGGTGCGCGCCGGCGGCAGCGTAGGCCCGCACGAGCACGTCGCGGCGAAAGCCCTGGGGCGTCTGCACCTGGCGGAGTCGATCGCGATCGATGGTCGCGGTGATCTGGTCGCCGTCGACCTGCTTGACCGTGTCCACGAGGGGGACCACGGGTACGACCGCGTCGGCACCGGCCCGTACGGCTGCGACCACCCGTCGCACGACCTCGACCGGCACCAGGCAGCGCGCCGCGTCGTGCACGAGCACGATCTCGACATCATCGGCGCAGGAGAGCGCCGCCAACGCCCTGGCTACGGATCCCTGCCTGGTCTCGGCGCCCGAGACCACCAGCCAGACCGGACGCAGCCGCCCAGCGCCGCGCGACCCCGACCCGGCGGCACCCAGCACCGCCTCGAACCGATCGACGTGGCCCGCGGGTGCGGCGATCACGACCAACGCGACGTCGGTCGATGCCTGCAACGAGCGCACGGCATGGACGACGAGCGGTTCGCCGCGCACCTCGCGCAGCGCCTTACAGACGTCGCCGCCGAGCCGCTCACCACGTCCCGCGGCCGGCACCAGGGCGGCGACGCTCACGCTAGGAGGCGAGGACCTCGTCGAGCAGCGTCTCGGCCTTGTCCTCGTTGGTGTGCTCGGCGAGCGCCAGCTCGGATACGAGGATCTGGCGGGCCTTGGCGAGCATCCGCTTCTCGCCGGCCGACAGGCCGCGGTCCTTGTCGCGACGCCAGAGGTCGCGGACGACCTCGGCGACCTTCATGACGTCACCGGAGTGGAGCTTCTCCAGGTTCGCCTTGTAGCGACGTGACCAGTTGGTGGGCTCCTCGGTGTACGGGGCGCGGAGCACCTCGAACACCCGCTCGAGCCCTGCCTTGTCCACGACGTCCCGAACGCCCACGAGATCAAGGTTGCAGGCCGGAACCCGGACCACGAGGTCGGTCTGCGAGACGATGCGCAGGACCAGATAGGCCTTGTCCTCACCCTTGATCTGCCGGGTCTCGATATCTTCGATGACAGCCGCACCGTGGTTGGGATACACGACCGTTTCGCCGACAGTGAAAGCCATGTGTCAGAGTCCCTTTCGTCGTGACGAGTCTAACACGTCGCTCCCCCCTGCTACGTGGCGTTTGTGCAGGTCAGAGGCGGAATCGGGGCTTGACAACCCGTGACATCCGTGCCTGTGAACTGCTTCGCTACCCTCACCGGTGTGTTCGTCCTCGCAGCGCTCGTCGGCCGACGCAGCGGGCCCGCCTGGCGCTGCCCACGGCGCCCCGCCGCCCTGGTCGGTGCCGCCCTGGCCAGCACCCTCGGGCTGGCCGGGTGCTCGACTGGGTTTGGGGCCCAGACCACGGAGCTCTACACCGCTCCGGACGGCACCGACGTGCGCGACGGTGACGTCGAGGCGCTCAACGTGCTGATCGTGGCCAACGACGCAGGCTCCGGCACGCTGGTCGCGGCGCTGGTCAACCAAACTGAGCAGAGCGACAGGCTCGAGTCGGTGTCCGCGACCGACCCCGACCTCGGGCCAGGCGCAGGGACCATCACGGTCGCCGATGTGAGCCCGCCGCTGGACCTGCCGCCGACGACCTTGGTGCAGCTGGCCGACCCCGCCGTGGCCGCGGAGATCGGCCCAGTCGTCCTCGAGGGCGACACGGTCGACGCCGGGCAGACCCTGCAAGTCACGCTGACCTTTGCCAAGGCGGCTCCGGTGGTGGCCGAGGTGCCCGTGGTGCCGCGCGCGGAACCGTACGAGAGCGTGCCGACGCCAGCAGACACCGGCGGCCGAGGTGCTGGCGGCGGTTGAGTGTTCGTCAGGCTTCGTACTTGTAGCCGAGCCCCCGCACGGTGACCAGGTGTCGCGGCGTCGCGGGGTCGGGCTCGATCTTGGCGCGGATCCGTTTCACGTGGACGTCGAGCGTCTTGGTGTCGCCGACGTAGTCGGACCCCCATACGCGGTCGATCAGCTGACCTCGGGTCAAGACCCGGCCGGAGTTGCGCAAGAAGATCTCCAGCAGCTCGAACTCCTTGAGCGGCAACCGGATGTCGGTCCCGTCGACGGTGACGACGTGGCGCTCGACATCCATCCGCACCGGCCCCGCCTCGAGGGCAGCGCGCTCGTCCTCGGTCGGGTCCTGACCGCGCCGCAGCACTGCCCGGATGCGCGCCACCAGCTCGCGCGGGCTGTACGGCTTTGTCACGTAGTCGTCGGCACCGAGCTCGAGCCCGACGACCTTGTCCACCTCGGCGTCCTTCGCGCTGACGACGATGACCGGAACAGTCGACATCTGCCGCAGGCGCCGGCAGACCTCAGTACCGGGGAGGCCGGGCAGCATCAGGTCCAACAAGACGATGTCGGCGCCGGCCCGTTCGAACTCGGCCAGCGCATCGGGCCCGGTCGCGGCGACGGCGACCTCGAAGCCTTCCTTGCCGAGCATGTACGACAGCGCGTCGCGATAGCTCTCCTCGTCCTCGACCACCAGCACTCGGGTCACGGCAGGGCCTCCTCGGTGCGAGCGGGCGGTGGGCGGCCGGTCTGGATGACGGGCTCAGCCGGGAGAGCAGCCTCGTCGGTCAGCGCGACGTCCCAGCACGGCAGCGACAACGTGAACGACGAGCCGGTGCGTTCGACGCTCCACACCCTGACCTCGCCGCCGTGCGTCGCGGCCACGTGCTTGACGATGGACAACCCCAGCCCGGTGCCGCCGGTCGTGCTCGCCCGGGCAGGGTCGACCCGATAGAAGCGTTCAAAGATCCGGTCCAGCTCGGACTCCGGAATGCCGATGCCTTGATCGGTGACGGTGATGCTCACTGCGCTGTCGGCACCGCGGACCGACACCGCGACACGCGAGCCTTCCGGGCTGTAGGTCACCGCGTTCTCGACCAGGTTGCCCAGGGCTATCTGCAGCTGACTGGGATCGCCGCGCACGGCGAGCCCGGTGCCGGTCTGGCCGGCGAGGGTGATGTCACGGGCGTCGGCATCGGTCCGGCTGCGGTCCAACGCAGCTGCGACCAGGGTGTCGACGTCGACCCGGGACGGCTCGTCGAGCAGCTCGTCGTCTTGCAGCCGGGACAGCTCGATCACCTGCTGGACCAGCCGCTCCAGCCGCTGGCTCTCGACCCGCATCCGGCCGGCGAACCGGTGCACCGCCTGCGGGTCGTCGGCCGCCTGCGCGACCGCTTCGGCCAGCAGGGACAGCGCACCCACCGGGGTCTTGAGCTCGTGGCTCACGTTGGCGACGAAGTCACGTCGCACGGACTCGACCCGGCGCTCGCGGGTCCGGTCCTCGACCAGCACCAGCACGAGGCGCCGGCTCAGCGGTGCCACCCGGGCGGAGAGATGCTGGGGAGCGGCGAACCGACCGCGGGTCAGCGACAACTCGGTCTGCCGAATCGTCCCGTCCCTGCGCACGCGGGTCACCAAGGCGGCGAGCTCGTCCTGCACCAGCCGGTTGCCGCGAACCAGACCGAGCTCGTGGGCCGCGGCGGACGCCTGGACGACGACGTCGTCCGGGCCGATCAGCACGGCCGAGGCGCGGAGCACCGCCAGCACGGCCGCCGCGCCCGGTGGCACGGTGACGTCGGCTGAGTCCGCCGCAGGCTCGACCGGGGTCACATCATCTCCACCGCGCCAGGTCCACCACAGCACCACCGGCGCAGCCAGCATGAGGCCCAACAGGGCTCCCGCCAGCACCAGGAACCACGAACCCACCACTTGATCGTACGCACCCCTGACTCCCGACCGTTGCGTGAACGGCAGTCGCGCCCCGACCTTCGCCCACTGTTCAGCACTCGTTCACGATCGGCGTTCCACCGCAGCTGGGTGTGCTGACTACGGTGGGGGCATGCGTGACCTGTACTACGACCAGCTCGACGCGATCGTCGCCGATCTCGTGACGATGACCAAGACGGTCCGGGCCGCGGTCGAGCGGGCGACGTCCGCGCTGCTGCAGGCCGATGCCGAGGCTGCAGAGAGCGTCATCGCTGGCGACCGTGACATCGACCAGGCCCGCGAGAGCGTCGAGGAACGCTCGATGGAGCTGCTCGCCACCCAGCAGCCGGTTGCCGGCGACCTGCGGATGCTGGTGGCCGCGCTGCGGATGGTCGCCGACCTCGAGCGGATGGGCGACCTCGCCGTCCACATCGCCAAGATCGCCCGGATGCGCATGCCCGACCAGGCAGTGCCGGCGGCGTTGCGGCCCACGATCGCCAACATGGCCGAGACCGCCGAACGGATGGTCGACGAGACCGTACGGATCGTGGCCGGCCGCGACGTGGACGCCGCGCGGGCGCTGGAGGCCGAGGACGAGGAGATGGACCGCCTCCGTCGGTCGATGTTCCGCATCCTGCTCGACGATGACTGGGAGTACGGCGTCGAGCCCGCCATCGACCTGGCACTGCTCGGCCGCTACTACGAGCGGATCGCTGACCACGCCGTGTCCATGGCTCGCCGGGTCGTCTATCTCGTCACCGGGCACCATCCGGCGCACGAGGAGATGCTCGCGGAGCCGGTGCTCAGCGACCCTGGTTCTTGACCACGCCGGATCACGGACGGCAACCAGCTCGGCCACGACGTCGCCAGCTACGGCACCCGGCACTTCTTCCGGTCAGAAGCCTGACCTGTAGCGCAGCCGCTGGACGGATCTCGAGGCATCGCGGTCGCTCCCTCGACCACAACGTCTCGAGATCGGTCAGCTCGGGAGCGGTCCGGTGCGCCGGTGCTCAGCGACCCTGGTTCGTGACCGCCTCGATCGCCGCCGCGGCAGCGTCCGGGTCGAGGTACTCACCGCCGGGCGCGCTCGGGGTCAGCGCGTCGTCAAGCTCGTAGAGCAAGGGGATCCCGGTCGGGATGTTGAGGCCCACCACGGTCTGTCCGTCGAGGCCATCGAGGTGCTTGACCAGCGCACGCAGCGAGTTGCCGTGGGCTGCTACCAGCACGGTCCGCCCGAGCCGCAGGTCCGGGACGATCGCGTCGTACCAGTACGGCAGCATCCGGTGCAGCACGTCGGCCAGGCACTCGGTGCGCGGCAGCAGCTCGGCCGGCAGGTCCGCGTAGCGCTCGTCGCCCACCTGGCTCCACCGGTCGTCGTCGGCGATCGGCGGCGGTGGCTCGTCATAGGACCTCCGCCAGCGCATGAACTGGTCCTCGCCGTACTCCTCCAGCGTCGCCTTCTTGTCCTTGCCCTGCAGGGCGCCGTAGTGGCGTTCGTTGAGCCGCCACGAGCGCCGCACAGGTACCCAGTGCCGGTCGACGCCGTCGAGGCACAGGTGCGCCGTGGTGATCGCCCTGCGGAGCACCGACGTGTGCACGACATCGGGCGCCACCCCGCGGTCGAGCAACAGCTGCCCCCCCCGGGCGGCCTCGTCTCGACCTTGGTCGTCGAGGTCGACGTCGACCCACCCGGTGAAGAGGTTCTCGGCGTTCCACGCGCTACGACCGTGGCGGAGCAGGACCAGCCGATATGCAGCGCTCATGAGCGGCGAGCGTAATGCGCTGCTCGTCCGCGGCTCGCGGCGCACTCGACCGCGGCTCGCGGCGCACTCATCCGCAGGCTCTGGCGCAGGCGACCGCCGCAGCTGCGTTCGCGGCACGTCATCGACCGCGATAGCTCATCCATGAGTCGGAGACCGGCTGGCCGGCGTCGACGAGCGCGTACGCCGCGACGTCCGGCGCCTGCGACCAGCCCGCGATCACCTCCGCAGGCACCGGCATGGTGGTTCGGCGAGCTCCACGCCCACCCGTCCCGCTCCGATGTCGCCCACGACGACACGAGGGGCATCGGCCGGGTCGAACGGTGTGAGCGTCATCGTCAGGTGTCGCGTTCGAGCCAGCCGCGGAAGGCGTCCAGGTTGCGGGTCGACTCACCGCGTGCGAGCCGCCACTGCCACTCCTTGCGGATCGCGCTGGCAAAGCCGAGCTCAAGGATGGTGTTGAAGGACTCGTCGGCGTAGGTCGCCACGGCGCCCAGCACCCGGTCGATCTCGCCGGCAGTGACGGCGTGCAGCGGCACTCGCCCGTCGAGATAGATGTCGCCGGCAGCGTCGACCGCGAACGCGACGGCGTACATCCGCAGGTTGCGCTCCAGCAGCCAGCGGTAGACCGCCTCGTGGTTCTCGTCCGGGCGCCGGGCGACGAAGGCGTGGACCGCCAACGCGTGGTCGCGCACCTCGAGCCGCAGCGCAGTCTGCAGCTTGTGCTCGCCGGGCAGGGTCGTCTCGAAGACGCCGGTTCGGTGCTCGGCGACCTCGAGCCCGGCCTCGGCGAGCGCGGCCCGCACTGTTGCGGCGGTCGACTCCCACGCCGACCCGGCACTCACGCCCAGGTCCGGGTGGGCTCGCGAGCCTCCCACGTGGCCGCGACGGCCGCGTCGTAGACCTGCGCGACCCCCCGCGCGGTCTCGTCCCAGCCGAACCGGCTGGCGTGCGCGCGGGCGGCGACCGCCATCGCAGCACGCTCGCCGTCGTTGCGCAGCAGCCGCCCGACGGCGCCGGCGTACGCCCGCGGGTCCCATCCGTGCACCAGCAGCCCGCCGCCCTCGTGCTCGACCGCGGTGGTCAGGCCACCGACTGCAGCGGCCACGACGGGGGTTCCGCACGCCTGCGCCTCGACGGCCACCAGCCCGAACGACTCGTTGTGCGAGGGCACGCACACCACCGACGCGGCGTCGTACCAGCGGGCCAGCTCGGCTTGCGGCATGGCGGGCACGAAGCGCACCACGTGCTCGAGACCGAGGCGGCGGGCGAGCATCAGCAGCTCCTCGCCGTGGTCGAACCCGGTCCCAGACGACCCGCCGATGACGGGTACGACGAGCGCGTCGGCTGGCTGCAGCGAGGGGTCGCCACCGACGAGCTCGGCGATCGCCTCGAGCAGCACGTCGGCGCCCTTCAGCGGTTGCAGCCGACCGGCGAACACCACGACGTGGCCCCGCTCCGGCAAACCGAGCTCACGCCTGGACGCAGCCGGGTCTCGCGGCGCGAACACGTCGAGATCGACCCCGGGGTTCACGACCTCGACCCGGTCGGGTGCCGCGCCGTAGTGCTCGATCAGCTGCCGGCGTTCCGCGTGGGTGTTGGCGACCAGCACGTCGGCCGCCTCGACCACCTGCTGCTCCCCGATGACGCGTGCCCTCGGCTCCGGCTGGTCACCGGCGGCCAGCGCGGCGTTCTTGACCTTGGCCATGGTGTGCATCGACTGGACGAGCGGCACACCCCACCGGTCTCGCGCCAGCGCCCCGACCTGGCCCGACAACCAGTAGTGCGCGTGAACGACGTCGTAGTGCCCGGGCGGGTGCCCGGCCTCGGTGCTCAGCACCGCGCGGGAGAACGCACACAGCTGGGCCGGCAGGTCCTCCTTGGTCAACTCGTCGTACGGGCCGGCGGGGACGTGGTGCACGAGGACGCCCGGCTCGAGCTCGACCAGCGCAGGCAGCTCGGATGCGGTTGCGCGGGTGAACACCTCGACCGCGATGCCGCGGGCCGCGAGGCCGCGGGACAGCTCGAGGACATAGACGTTCATGCCACCGGCGTCACCGGCGCCGGGCGGGTCGAGTGGCGAGGTGTGCACGCTGAGCATCGCGACCCTGCGCACAGCAGGTGGGCGTGGATTGCGCACCTATACAGCATAGGTTGGCGGCCTTGACTCAGCGGCGAACGGCGGTGGTGACCGGCGCGAGCAGCGGCATCGGCGCGGCCACCGCGAGACGGCTGGGAGCCGAGGGATTCGCGGTGGTGTGCGCAGCGCGCAGGCGAGAGCGCATCGAGCCACTGGCGGCCGAGATCGGCGGGACGGCGGTGGACTGCGACGTGACCGACCCCGCCTCGGTGGCCCGGCTCGCCCATGAGGTGGGGACCGAGGTTGCGGTGCTGGTCAACAACGCCGGCGGAGCGTTCGGTCTGGACACCGTCGCCGAGACCGACCCAGCCCAGTGGCAGCAGATGTTCGAGCTCAACGTGCTCGGGACGCTGCGCGTGACCCAGGCGCTGCTGCCGGCGCTGGTCGCCAGCGGCGACGGGCTGCTGGTCAACGTCGGCTCGACGGCCGGGCACGAGGCGTACGTGAAGGGCGGGGGCTACACGGTCACCAAGGCGGGCGTGGCCGTGCTCACCGAGACGCTGCGCCAGGAGCTGCTGGGCCAGCCGGTCCGCGTGACCGAGATCGTGCCGGGCATGGTGCGCACCGAGGAGTTCTCGGTGAACCGGCTCGGCGACGCCGATGCAGCGGCCAAGATCTATGCCGGTGTCGACCGTCCGCTGTCTGCCGACGACGTTGCCGACTGCATCGCCTGGGTCGCGACCCGGCCGTGGCACGTCAACATCGACCAGCTGTTCGTCAAGCCGCGGGCCCAGGCATCGCAGTACCAGGTGCACCGCACCACCTGACTGGTCTGAGGTCGCCACCCTCGATACCTACCTCGGCGGCCGAGCACCGGAGCATCAGAGCACCGTCGTGAGCCGAGCACGGCGCGGCCCTCCCTGCTCATGTCGTGCTCCCAGGCTCGACGTCCATGTGGTGCCCGCGAGCACGACGCGGCGCTCCCTGCTCATGTCGTGCTCCCAGGCTCGACGACGTCCATGTGGTGCCCGCCGCGATCGCCAGCCTCAGGTGCCGTGCGTGGCGTACCCGGCCCGGCGACCTGCGCACAGGCCCGCCACCCCCTCCGAGTCGTCACCGCCAGCCAGGGGTGGGGCACCGGCTGACGGTGACAACTCGGTAGGCTGGCGCATCGTGCTGGAGACGCGCGAGGGTCTGCGCAACGTGGCGATCGTGGCGCACGTCGACCACGGCAAGACGACGCTGGTCGACGCGATGCTGTGGCAGTCGGGTGCGTTCCGGGTCGGGCAGGATGTCGCCGATCGGGTCATGGACTCGGGCGACCTCGAACGTGAGCGGGGCATCACGATCCTCGCCAAGAACACGGCCGTCCGCTACACCGGCCCGGGCGTGCCCGCCAGCGCCGGCGACGGGGTGACGATCAACATTGTCGACACCCCCGGCCACGCCGACTTCGGCGGCGAGGTCGAGCGCGGGCTGTCGATGGTCGACGGCGTGCTGCTGCTGGTCGATGCGTCCGAGGGCCCGCTGCCGCAGACCCGGTTCGTCCTGCGCAAGACGTTGGAAGCGCACCTGCCCGTCATCCTGGTGATCAACAAGGTCGACCGCCCCGACGCCCGGATCTCCGAGGTCGTCGGTGAGACGTACGAGCTGCTGCTCGACCTGGCCGACGACCACGCACCCGAGCGCAACGACCTGCTCGACCTTCCGGTGGTCTATGCCTCCGCGCGGGCCGGACGTGCGTCGCTGGTGCAACCGGCCGACGGCGAGATGCCCGACGCCGCCGACCTGGAGCCGTTGTTCCGCACCATCCTCGACGCCGTCCCCGCCCCCGCGTACGACCCCCAGTCACCGCTGCAGGCACAGGTCACCAACCTGGACGCCTCACCGTTCCTCGGTCGCATCGCCCTGTGCCGGGTCCATGCCGGCAGGCTCCGCAAGGGCAGCTGGGTGGCGTGGTGCCGCACTGACGGCTCGATCGAGCGGGTGCGGATCACCGAGCTGATGCTCACCGACGCGCTCGAGCGGGTGCCCGCCGACGAGGTCGGCCCGGGCGACATCGTGGCGATCGCCGGCATCCCCGACATCACCATCGGGGACACCCTGACCGACCCGGACGACCCGCGGCCGCGGCCGCCGATGACCATCGACGAGCCCGCGATCTCGATGACGATCGGAACCAACACCTCGCCGTTGGCCGGTCGTACGAAGAACACGTTGGTCACGGGCCGGCTGGTGCGCGAGCGGTTGCAGCGCGAGCTGGTCGGCAACGTGTCGCTTCGGGTGCTGCCCACCGAGTCGCCCGACACCTGGGAGGTCCAGGGTCGCGGCGAGCTCGCGCTGGCCGTGCTGGTCGAGACGATGCGCCGTGAGGGTTATGAGTTGACGGTCGGCAAGCCGGAGGTCGTCACCCGCGAGGTCGACGGTGCGGTGCACGAGCCGGTGGAACGGTTGACGATCGACTGTCCCGACGACTACCTCGGCGCGCTCACCCAACTGCTCGCCGGGCGCAAGGGTCGGATGGAGCAGATGGTCAACCACGGCACCGGTTGGGTGCGGATGGAGTTCTGCGTCCCGGCGCGCGGGCTGATCGGCTTTCGGACCGAGTTCCTCACCACCACGCGCGGCACCGGTATCGCCCACCACGTGTTCGAGCGGTACGAGCCGTGGGTCGGCGAGCTGCGTACCCGCCCGACCGGCTCGCTGGTCGCCGACCGTGCCGGCGCCGCCACGACGTTCGCCATGCACAACCTGCAGGAGCGGGGAACGCTGTTCGTCGAGCCGACAACCGAGGTCTACGAAGGGATGCTGGTCGGCGAGAACTCCCGCAGCGACGACATGGACGTCAACATCACCAGGGAAAAGAAGCTCACCAACATGCGGTCGTCGACCGGCGACGAGCTCGAGCGTCTGGTCCCCCCGCGGCGACTCAGCCTGGAGCAGTCCCTGGAGTTCTGCCGTGACGACGAGTGCGTCGAGGTGACCCCCGCCGCGATCCGGCTGCGCAAGACGGTCCTCGGCGCCGCGCACCGCGCCAAGGGCCGCGGCCGCGTACGCGGCTGACTCCCCGGGTCGCAGCCACCCGCCGTCGCCGAAGTTGGCGGGTGCCGTGCACGACGGCGCCCTCGATGATCTCGTGGCCCCGGGTCTCACGCAGCATCATCGGGCCCGTTCTCACAGCGCGGCGCGCAACGCTGCCTCGGCGTCGGACCCGAAGGCGACGAACCTGACCAGCTCGACCCTCGACGGCGTGTCGCGGACCGACTCGATGGCGAGCCGGGCAGCGTCGTCGATCGGCCAGCCGTACGCGCCGGCGGAGACCAACGGTGAGGCAAGCGTCCTCGCGCCGATCTCGTCGGCCACCCGGACCGCCCCGCGGTAGCAGGAGGCGAGCAGGTCGGGGTCGGTCTGGCCGGCATTGCGGTTGGGGCCGACGACGTGGATAACGAAGCGCGCCGGCAGGTCACCCGCGGTCGTCCACCCGGCCGCGCCAGTCGCGAGACCATCGGGAAAGCGAGCGATGCAGTCAGCGAGCACCCGCGGCCCGCCCGCCCGGTGAATCGCGCCGTCGACCCCGGCGCCGCCACGCATGCCACGGTTGGCGGCGTTGAGCACAGCGTCGACCTGCTCGGTGGTGATGTCGCCACGGACCACCTCGATGGTCGGCGTCATCGTGCGCTCACCGGCTCACGGCCGGCTCAATGTCGGCCGGGGCCAAGTGCCCTCAGCGCCGGGCGGACGTCAGCCAGATAGACCAGCGCCGCGACCGTGCCGATCAGGTTGAGGATGCCGATCGGCCGCCAGAGAAGCAGGTGCGCGAACAGGAACAACCCGAGCACGATCAGCCAGAACTGCTTGGTCTGCTTGTCGGCGGCGTTGAACGCCGCCGCCGGGCGGGTGACGGCATCCACGAACGCAAAGGCCTTGCAGGCGAACAGCACCAGCGAGATAACGGCCTCGACCGTGCCCATCGCCGCGAACAGACTCAGCTCCACAGCGTGAGCCTAACCGGGGGGACCGCACGCGGCTGGTGCCGCAACGGCCGCCCAGCAGGTGTCAGTCCCCGACCTTCTTGGCGGCGTCGGTCGCGGCCTTCGTCGCCGTCGCGGCGGTCTTGCGGGCGCTCGTGCGAGTCGCCTTGGCGCGCGTCGCTGTCTGCTTGGCCGGCTTGGCGGCTGCCTTCCTCGCGGCCGGCGCGGTCCTCGTGCTGGACTTCTTGGTCGCCGGCGCAGACTTCGCGGTCGACTTCTTCGCAGCCCGCTTGCCCGACACAGACTTCGCGGTCGACTTCTTCGCAGCCTTCTTGGTGGGCCGCGTCGTCTGCTCGACTGTCTGGGCGGTCTTCGTCGCGGACGTCACCGTGCCCCTGGCCTGGCTCGCGGTGCTCCTTGCCTGGGCCGCCGTGTCCCTGGTCGCCTGCTGGCTGCGGATCCGGCCGACGAGGCGCTCGCCCCGCTCGACGAGGTCTCCGTACGCGGCCAGACCCTGGTGCAGGGCGAGGCTCAGGCTCTCGGCGGCGGTCGCCTGTGCCCGATCCGGCAGGGCGCGCAGCTGCTCGGGCAGGTCACGCAGCTCGGTCACAAGGCGGTCGATCCGCTCCTGCGCTGCGCCTTGTGCGCTGGCAGAAGTGTCGATGTCGAGGCTGGCTGCGCCCTGGCGGAGACGCTCGACGACGATGTCGCCCGCGCCGACGACTGCCTGCACGGCAGAGCTGAGTCTGGACTGTTCGGTGGCTGCCATGTCTCAGACTGTGCTCATAGGGTGGCGGTGCGTGCAAGTGCGGGCGTGTCGAACCCGGGTCACCCGTCCACCGCCAGGGCGGCGCGTATCTCGCCGACCGCGGCGCCACCGCCCAGTACGGGCGTCGCTGCCAGCTCGTCGACGACCGGGTTGTCGATGCCGAGGACGCGCAGCACGGCCGCCATCACCACGGGCCGGGCCCGCGCCGCGCCGTCCTCGACCTTGAGCGCAATGGCCGTACCGTCGCGCATCGCGAGCGCATAGCACGCCTCGGCGCCCGCCTTGGCGATCGCGCCGGGCAACCCGCGCAGCAACCGTGCCTCGTCGCGGGTCGTACCGCTCACGTGCGCGGGGTGCTGCCGGATCGCCGCGGCGACCAGTCCTTCGGGCGTGGCGGGCGGGGCCGTTGCGACCCGACCGAACGCACCGGCCAGCTCGCGCAGGCTTGCCGAGAACAGTGGGGCGCCACAGCCGTCGACGCCCACGGCGACGATCGGTGCGCCGATCAGCTCGGCAAAGCTGGCAGCGATCGCGACCTGGAGCGGGTGGTCGCGGTCGGTATAGGTCCCGACGTCCCACCCGTTCAGCACGCAGGTGGCGAGCATCGCCGCGTGCTTGCCCGAGCAGTTCATCAAGACCGGGGACCTGACCGCACCGCTGCGGATCGCCGCTTCGCGGGCCGTCTCGTCGAGCGGCCAGTCGGGCGGCGTACGCAGTGCCGACTCGGTCAGCCCCGCTCCGGCCAGGATCCGGCGCACCCCCTCGGCGTGGAACCCTTCGCCGGAGTGCGAAGCGCAGGCGAGCGCCAGCAGGTCGGACGGCAGGTCGAGCCCGAGCCGCACCATTGCCACCGCCTGCAAGGGCTTGTTGCACGACCGGGGCAGCACGGCCGTCGTCGTGTCCCCAAGATCGAGCCGCACGTGTCCGCTGGGGCTCAAGACGACCACCGATCCGCGGTGGCGTCCCTCGACGAATCCCGAGCGCACGACCTCGGCCAGCACCGCCTGCTCGCGTCTTGTCGGGTCGGTCACAGCGGTGACGGTACGGGAGCGGCCCGGCGTCTACGATCACCCGCGTGCCGCAGTGGACCCCGTCGCAGCGCGAACTTGACGACCTCGACCTGATCACCACCGGCGGCGTCGACGTCGACGGGTTCACCCGCCCCGAGGGCGACCTGGGCATCCCCGGCCTCACCCTCACGGTGCCGCAGCAGGTGGCGGCAGCGCTGGCCCCGGGCGGCTCGGTCGACCTGCTCGACCCAGAGGGGGTGCCGCTCGCCCGGCTGAGGCTGACCGAGACCTATCCCGCTGACGAGGGGGTGGGGCTGGTCGGCCCGCTGGAGCGGCTCGCGCACACCGAGTACGGACCGTTCCGGCGGTTCGTACGTGCCCCCCGCGAACCCGTCGCGACAGCCCTGGGCGTTCCGGTGACGGCCCCGCTGACCGACCAGGCACTGGCCGGGATCGGCTACGCCTGCGAGCGGGAGGGCTTGCACCCGCTGCTCGTGGCCTGCACCGGGACCGGCTCGCCCGAGGGGGTGTCGGCACCAGGCCTGGTGCGAGCGACGCTCGCGGCCGCCGTGCGCCTGCCCGGCTCCGAGGTGGTGGCGGCCGCCGTCGCGAGGCGCGACCCGGACGGCCCGGACACCGATGCCGACCGGCGCCTGCGCGAGCACGTCGTCGGCCACTGGTCGCACACGTTGCACCACCCGACCTACGAGGGCGTGCTGCCCGCGGAGGTTGCGGCAATCGTCGACCAGGACCGACCACCGCGGGAGCGCCGAGGGCTGGTCGTCTTCTTCACCGGGCTGTCCGGGTCAGGCAAGTCGACCATCGCGCGGGCCCTGCACGACCGGCTGCTCGAGCGGGGTGAGCGCACCGTCACCAGCCTCGACGGCGACGTCGTGCGCCACCACCTGTCCAAGGGTCTCGGCTTCTCCCGTACCGACCGCGAGACCAACATCAGCCGGCTCGGCTGGGTGGGCGCCGAGATCAGCCGCCACGGTGGCGTCGCGATCTGCTCGCCGATCGCGCCGTTCGACGCCACCCGGCAGCAGGTCCGCCGAATGGTTGCCGACGCGGGTGGCGGCTTCGTACTCGTCCACGTCGCCACCCCGCTGGAGGAGTGCGAACGGCGGGACCGCAAGGGTCTGTACGCCAGGGCCCGCGCCGGTGAGATCCCCGACTTCACCGGCATCTCGTCGCCGTACGAACCTCCGCGTGACGCATCCGTCGTCGTCGACACGACCGGGCGCAGCATCGCCGACTGCCTCGACGACGTGCTGGCGGTGCTGAGCAGCGAGGGATGGCTCCGGAAGCACTGACCCCGCGAGCGCCGTTTTCGCTGGCTCACCAGCGAAAAGCGCGCTTCCCCAGCGTCCTTTCGCCGGGGAGGCGCACCTAACGCTCGGGTAGTGCGGCGCAACGGCGCACGGAAGCGACGCGCCGATGCACTGCGGCGGCCAGACCGATGGCGGTACGCTGACTCGCGATACTCATGCTTGGCACCTAACTCGCGGAGACTAATCGTGTTAGACAGCAGCGCGGTCCTGATCGCTCTCGCGGCCCTGGTCATCGGCACCGTCGTCGGCATGACCGGGATGGGTGGCGGCGCGTTGATGACGCCCGCCCTGATCTTCCTCAACATCCCCCCCACCGCGGCGGTGGCCAACGACCTGGTCGCGGCTGCGATCTACAAGTCCGTCGGCGCCGGCGTGCACTGGCGCGAGGGCTCTCCCAACCTCCGGCTGGCAATGTGGTTGGGCATCGGTTCGGTGCCCTGCGCATTCGCCGGTGCGTTCATCATCCGCGCCGTGGGGGGTGAGGGCGAGCAGGACGGCTTCGTCAAGGTCGCCATCGGTTGTGCCCTGCTGCTGGCCGCCGCGACGTATGCGCTGCGACTGGGCGTCAACCTCCGCGAGATCGCCAGCGGCGCCCAGCGCCACTCCGAGGACCCGCACATTCGTCCGTACGCGACGATGCTGGTCGGTGCCGTGGGCGGCCTGCTCGTCGGCATCACCTCGGTCGGCTCGGGCTCGGTCATCATGGTCACGCTGCTGCTGCTCTATCCGGGGCTGCAGGCCGTCAAGCTGGTCGGCACCGACCTGGTGCAGGCCGTCCCCCTGGTCATGGCGGCAGCCGTCAGCCACGTCATCGTCACCGGCATCGACTGGGACGTGCTGATCCCGCTGGTCATCGGCTCGATCCCGGGCATCTACGTCGGCTCCAAGATCGCCAACCGGGTGCCCCAGATGTTCATCCGGCGCGGCATCGTGCTGCTGCTGTTCGTCACCGGGCTCAACCTCGTGGGTGTCGACCCGGTGCTCGCGCTGGCGATCGGCGCGGTGTCGTTCGTCGCCGGCACCTTCGGCTGGGCGCTGCTGCGCCGCCGCTTTGGCCTGCCGGCCTTTGCCACGGTCGCCCGGATGGGCGCCCCGCCGCCGCCATAGGCCCGCCCGCTGGCGCGCAGGCACAGCGCTGTTTTCGCTGGCTAGCCAGCGAAAGGTGCGCTTCCCGGGCGAAACAACGCCCGGTAGGCGCACACTTCGCCAGGGAAGTGCGCGGTGGTTGCCGCCGCCGGCGGTTTGCCACCCTGGCGGCAGCCGGGAGCCGCGTGACTTCACCCCCAACGATGCGTATGGCGGTCCCGCCGCCTGCAGGTCGGTACGATGGCGAGTCGCTCGATCGACCAAGGAGCCCCTCCCCCCATGCCTGACCGGACCGCCACGCCCGCAACCGTGCCTGCGGCGCACGCTGACTACCGCCTGTCCCAGCTCGACGAGCTGGAAGCAGAGTCGCTGCACATCTTCCGCGAGGTTGCGGCCGAGTTCGAGAAGCCGGTGCTGATGTTCTCCGGTGGCAAGGACTCCATCGTCATGATGCGGTTGGCCGAGCGTGCCTTCTACCCGGCAAAGATCCCGTTCCCGGTGCTGCAGGTCGACACCGGCTTCGACTTCCCCGAGGTGCTGCAGACCCGCGACAACTGGGTCAACCGCCTCGGCGTACGCCTCATCGTCGCCAGCGTGGAGCAAGCGATCGCCGACGGCGTCGTCGTTGACGACGGCAAGACCAGCCGCAACCGGCTGCAGATCGGCACCCTGCTGCACGCCATCGAGGAAGAGGGCTTCACCGCCGCCTTCGGTGGCGGGCGCCGGGACGAGGAGAAGGCCCGGGCCAAGGAGCGGGTCTATTCGCACCGCGACGAGTTCGGCCAGTGGGACCCGAAGATGCAGCGGCCCGAGCTGTGGGACCTGTACAACGGGCGCATCCGAGCCGGCGAGCACATGCGCATCTTCCCGCTGAGCAACTGGACCGAGCTCGACATCTGGCACTACCTCGGCCGCGAACGTATCGAGATCCCCTCGATCTACTTCTCCCACCAGCGGCGGGTGTTCACGCGCGACGGCATGCTGCTCAGCGAGGACGAGAACAACCCGCTGCGCCGCGGCGAGGAAGTCACCGAGCGGACCGTCCGGTTCCGTACGGTCGGCGACCTGACGCTGACCGGGTGCGTGGAGTCGGGGGCGGCCACGATCGACGAGATCATCGACGAGATCTCGATCGCCACGCTCACCGAGCGCGGTGCCACCCGCGGTGACGACCGGTTCAGCGAGGCTGCCATGGAGGATCGCAAGCGAGAGGGCTACTTCTGATGACCGCGCAACCCGCCGGGCGGGCCATGGACCTGCTCCGCTTCGCCACCGCCGGATCGGTCGACGACGGCAAGTCGACGCTCATCGGCCGGCTGCTGCTCGACTCCAAGGCGATCTTCGCCGACCAGCTGGAGGCGGTCGAGTCGACGTCGAGGTCACGCGGCTACGACTACACCGACCTCGCGCTGCTGACCGACGGGTTGCGCTCCGAACGCGAGCAGGGCATCACGATCGACGTGGCGTACCGCTACTTCGCCACCCCCAACCGCAAGTTCATCATCGCCGACACCCCGGGCCACGTGCAGTACACCCGCAACATGGTCACCGGTGCGTCCACCGCAGACCTCGGGCTGGTGCTGGTCGACGCCCGGCAGGGCCTGACCGAGCAGTCCCGCCGGCACGCGGTGATCTTGTCGCTGCTGCGCGTGCCACACCTGGTGCTCGCGGTCAACAAGATGGACCTCGTCGACTTCGACCAGGCGGTCTATCAGCGAATCCACGAGGAGTTCACCTCGTTTGCCACCAAGCTCACCATCCCTGATCTCACGATCATCCCGATCTCCGCGCTCCAGGGCGACAACGTCGTGACCCGGTCCGAGCACACGCCGTGGTATGCCGGGCCGTCGCTGCTGCACCACCTCGAGCACGTGCACGTCGCGAGCGACCGCGACCTCGTCGACACCAGGTTCCCGGTGCAGTACGTGGTGCGTCCCAAGTCCGACGTCCACCACGACTACCGCGGCTATGCCGGGCGGGTCGCTGGTGGCGTGCTCAAGCCCGGCGACGACGTGCTGGTGCTGCCGAGCGGCTTCACCTCGACGATCGTCGCGATCGACCTGTTCGAGACCGAGATCGACGAGGCGTTCCCCCCGATGTCGGTCACCATCCGGCTGGCAGACGACCTCGACGTCAGCCGCGGCGACATGATCTGCCGCCAGCAGAACGCCCCCGAACCCGCCCAGGACATCGACGCGATGGTCTGCTGGATGACCAACGCGCCGCTCCGCGCGCGGCAGAAGCTCTCGATCAAGCACACCACGCGCACCGGCCGGGCGATGGTCAAGAACATCCAGTACCGCCTCGACGTCAACACCCTGCACCGGGACCAGGAAGCGCACGAGCTCGGGCTCAACGAGATCGGCCGGGTCCAGCTGCGCACCCAGGTGCCGCTGCTGGCCGACCCGTACTCCAAGAACCGCACCACGGGGTCGTTCATCCTGGTCGACGAGGCGACCGGCGTCACCGTCGGCGCCGGAATGATCAACTGACGCTGACGATGTGGGCCGGCCCCGGCCGCCACCCGACTTGTCACCGTCTGACGGGCCTCTGGCCCGCGTGCCGGTGACAACTCGGCCGGGGGTGGGTTTGCGGCGCGAGCGGTCAGGGGTCGGCGGTCAGGGGTCGGCGGTCAGGGGTCGGCGCGCAGCGAGGCTGTGTCCACGTCGATCCCGACGACCCGCGCAACGCGATCGAGATCGGCGTCGTACGCAAGCAGCGCCGCCCCACGCCGCCACGCGACAGCCGCGATCATGCAGTCGATCATCCCCCGCGGGGTGACCCCGAACCGCCGGCACTTGCGATAGATGTGCACCGCGGCATCGAAGTCGGCGACCGGGTCGAAGGCCAGCAGCCCGAACCGCAGCATCAGCCGGCGCAGGTCTGCCTCCTGCTGCTCGGTGCGTGCCCCGGCCAGGACCTCCATCACGACGGGCTCGGTGACCAGCAGCGGGCCATCGGTGTCGATCAGCTCGGTGACGCGCTGGTCGACCGCACTGCCAGAGGCGCGGTCGTACTCCACCCAGGCGGAGGTGTCGGTCAAGATCACGCCGCCCCGATGGGGGCGACGTCGGTCGGCGGCTGGTCGATGGCGTGCGCGCCCCGCATCTGGACGGCCTCCTCGCGCGTCATCGGCCGGCCAGCCAGGTGCCGCAGCGCGAGGTCGACAGCCTCGGTCTTCGTCCGGACGCCGAACCGGTCCATGATCGCCTGGAGATAGCGGTCCTCGATCTCGATGTTCGTCCGCACCTTGGCCATACACGCAGCGTACACGCGAAGTGTGTATCACGTGTACCGCCGGGCTACTAAACGCGATAGGCAGCGACAGTTGGCACGTTTGGCGGCTGGAATAGCGGATACCGGCGGCCATGGCCCCTGCGACGGCGGAGGTCGCCGCCACATCGCAGGTGGCGCGTGGTCAGCGCCCCCGGCGCAGGCTCATCGCGGAGTGCACGAGGTCGAGGTCGGGGTCGCTGAGGCTGCGCGACAGCTCGGCGACGCTGACCGGCCCACGCCCAGAGGACTCGTCGGCGCCGGGCTGCGGTGCGTACGCGAGGTCGTAGGCGACCTCGACCAGCAACCGGTCGTCGGGCGACCATTCGGCGGCGGCCAGCCGCAGCCCGAGCC